>JBGCEK010000011.1:0-63384 GCA_045106275.1 Pseudohongiellaceae bacterium
ACATGATGGCGCCAAAATCAACGCCCCAAACAATGGCTAGCAGCAGCAAGCCAACGGTGCTGGATATCGCTCGGACGATGTTGGTGGCCTGAGTAGCTGCTCCGTTTTTGAATCCCCCCTCTTCGGCACTCTCCTGAAGTCGAGGTTTAGTCAATTTCATCCCGATAAGGTATAAGATGAGAACGATGGCGGTGACCAATAAGCGAATCCAATTAAGCGATAGCCATGTTTCTAAAGAGCAGGCAATTGATGAGCATTCCAAAGCGCTTTATCCTTAAGTAAATAAAAAAGAGGTTTCAATTATGGCGAACAAATACCTGACCAAATTGGCATATGCTCTTTTAGGCCAACCCTATGAAGAACTGGGAAAGAAGGAAAAGCATGTAATTGATTCTCTAGTATCAGGCGAACCTGTTGCTGAGAACGTCAATCAACTCTTCGTTGATCAAACAACTTTCTGGCAGCGTTTAGCGGACACTGTGGCGAAAGCTGTTGGCTCATGGCCGTTCATTTTTTCTTTTATAGTAATCTTAGTTGCTTGGATGACCCTCAACACGTTTATTTTGCAAAGCATGGACAGCGAGTTTGACCCCTATCCTTATATTTTACTTAACCTGCTGCTTTCTACGGTGGCTGCAATTCAAGCGCCGGTTATAATGATGTCGCAAAATCGGCAAAATGAAAAGGACAGGATAAGTTCCGCGAACGCCTTTGAAGTGAACTTAAAAACTGAATTAGCCATTCAGCAATTGCACGACAAAGTTGATCAGCTTCTAAAAGTTAATACTCCCGATTTAGCAGAAACTAAAACTGCCGAATAATCGTATTTAAAGTGTCCTTGGCATCGCCAAAAATCATGCGAGCATTGTCTTTGAAGAAAAGCGGATTATCGATACCGGCAAAGCCCGATGCCATGCCGCGTTTTAGGATAAATACATTTTTAGCAAGGTCTGCATTGATGACAGGCATACCATAGATTGGGCTGCCCTCTAACTCTCTGGCCGATGGGTTAACTACATCGTTAGCTCCAATAACGATTGCAACGTCGAAGCCTTCCATTCGTGGATTTACTTCATCCATTTCCAGTAGCAGCTCATAAGGGACATCTGCTTCAGCAAGCAGCACATTCATATGCCCAGGCATTCTTCCTGCTACAGGGTGGATTCCATAAACCACTTCCGCACCGTTCTCTTCAAGCAGTACCTGCAATTCTTTCATCGCATGCTGTGCTTGCGCTACGGCCATTCCATAGCCAGGAATTACAATGACGGACTGAGCTGCCTCTAAAACATAATAGGCATCGTCCGCTGACATGGGCTTTACTTCGCCTTCTATTTCCATGGTTGCAGTTTTGACTGCTTGAAAGCCTGAGAAAAGCACATTGCTGAGTGAACGATTCATGGCTTTGCACATAACGCTGGTCAGGATAATCCCACTTGCACCCACTAATGCTCCTGCAACAATCAGTAGATTATTACTAATCGCTAAGCCTGTAGCGCATGCAGCTAAGCCGGAGTAGCTATTGAGCAATGAGATAACAACAGGCATATCAGCGCCGCCAATTGGTATGACCAACATTACGCCCAGCACTATACTTAGGGTAACGAAAGCATAAATAGCCGTGCTATTCTCGGGTGTGGTTACTATTAAACCGCCTAGTCCAATAATCGACAGCACTATGAGTCCGTTGACAATAGCCTGCCCTTTGAAAACGGTTGATCCGCTGCTGACCAGCTTGCTCACTTTTCCGCTTAGCTTTGCCCAGGCAATTACGCTGCCTGAGAAAGTCACACCACCAATGGCAATGGCGATGAGAGTGATCGCCAGCAGGGGTGTTGTAATAGAGACGCCTGACTGAGTAATTGCCAACGCAATAAGCAGGCTCGCCATGCCTCCGATGCCATTTAACAGAGACACCATTTCTGGCATTTCTGTCAGCTCGATCTTTTTAGCAATGAAAAGTCCAACGGCGCCACCAGCTATCATTGCAATAAGAATAAATTCAAATTTTACGATGCCTTGATCAAGTAGAGTCACAACGATGGCGACGAGCATTCCTAGTGCAGAAAGAAAGTTTCCTTTTCGTGCAGTAGAAGGGTGCCCCAGCAACTTAAGGCCGAAAATAAACAGGCCCGCGCATAGGACATAGGTGCCATTTATAACAAGTTCAAAATTTTCCATTTGCTACTTCCCTTTGAACATGGCAAGCATGCGATCGGTGACCAGATAGCCGCCAACTACGTTGATCGTCGCCAGAAAAACAGAAATCGCGCCCAAAATTTGGGGCAAGTTTTCATAGTCTCCACCCGCGTAAGCAAGTGCACCAATTAAGGTAATTCCTGAAACAGCATTTGCTCCTGACATAAGGGGGGTATGTAAAGTCGCTGGCACTTTATGAATAAGCTCAAAGCCGAGAAAAACGGCGAGCATTAAAATCATTGAAAGATAAATGAATGTCATCGGTCTGAATCTCCGTTGAGTAACTCTTTGATGGTGCTGTTAATCAATTCACCCTTATGAGTTATAAGGGCTGACTGTAAAATGTCATCGGAAATATCAAGCTCTGCTTCTTTCTTCTCAACATTCCAAAACTCAAGTATGAGGGCTTGCAAGTTATTGCCGTACATTTGGCTAGCATCGAGGGCAACTTCCCCAGCCCAATGCCCCGAGCCTACTATAGACACTCCATGAATTTTCACAGTTTCTCCAGCGACGCTGCCTTCAACATTGCCACCATTCTCTGCTGCCATATCCACAATCACGCTACCAGGCTTCATCTGGGCTATTGTGTCCGCCTTAATCAAAACAGGAGGCTTGCGACCAAACAACTGCGCTGTAGTGATCACAACGTCAGACTCAGCAATACACTGCGCTTGAGCTTGTTGCTGAATAAGCATTTGCTCTGACGTGAGTGCTTTCGCGTACCCTTGCTCGGTTTGGCCAGTTTCTCCAATATCAATTTTGAGAAATTTGGCACCCAGAGACCTCACCTGCTCGGCAACCACTTCGCGGGTGTCATAGGCTGTGATGCTTGCGTTTAAGCGTTTGGCAGTGGCGATTGCTTGCAAGCCTGCGACTCCGGCACCGATCACAAAAACCTTGGCCGGTTTGAGGGTTCCTGCGGGTGTCATCATCATTGGGAACACTCTTGGCAGTTCGGCCATAGCTTTGGCGACCATTACGTAACCCGCCAAACTTGCCTGAGAGCTAAGTGCGTCCATTTTCTGGCATCGGCTGCTCCGTGGAATCATCTCAACGCTTAAGGAAGATCGCCCCGACTCTTTTAGCCACTTGATATGTTCTTGGTTGTTAAATGGGTCCAAAAAGCTTATGCAGCAAACGGAGGCTTTGGATGGTTTCAGTGCTTCTTTGTCGAGTGCTTGCACGCTAAATATAAAATCAGCCTGAGATATGAGTGCTGAGCGGTCAGCGACAATTTCAGCTCCCATTTCTTGGTATTGAGAATCGTTGATATTTATGGATTCCCCAATCCCGGATTCCACCAGAACCTTCGCCCCAGCTCTACAGTAGGCTTTTACGTTACTGGGCATCAGCGCGCATCGGCGCTCGTGGGCGGAGGTTTCTTTAACAAACACGAGTGTGTTCATGCACTTTCCTTATCGTTAATACGCTAGAGAACAGCAGATACTCCATTTACCTCATTACGCTAAACGCGTCTGCATTAGGGGTAAGACCTTGGATTTCGCAGACAGTCAGTGGCAGAGCCTGCGGGTCGCTTCTCTTGTTTTGAATTTGGCTGCTCTAAGGCTTTATTCTTAGAGTTTTAGCTAAGAAGTTAAGACCCAATTTGATAGATGGCGGAGGGAAAATCAAGTGCTAAAGGGTGTGCCGGAAAAATTAGGGCAGGTAGGTAGGTTTTTCGCCAAAATCGTGGTTTTTGCATCACTATTTTAGTGGCACACACTAAGAACTCGGCTTTCATGTTGCAATTCGGTCATGCTTGATAGATAAAGCGAGTGACTCAATTCTACATTAAAGTGTTCAAAAGTGATTATTCGGGATCATTTCAGTCAAAGCGAACTAAAAGAGTTTAGCGCTCGCAGCGATTTCCATGGCTGGTTGGCCGTGGTATCGAATTGGGGGATTATCTGTGCCGCCTTCGCTCTTGTCGCATTCGCAGCTAACCCGCTTACCCTCGTTCTCGCGCTCATTCTTTTGGGAGGAAGGCACCTAGGCTTAGGAGTCCTCATGCATGAATGCGGCCATGGAACTTTGTTTAAAACCAAAAGACTTAATCGCTTTGTTGGTAAGTGGCTTTGTGCCGCACCAGTGAATTATCGCTTGGATGACTATATGAAAAACCACCTCAGTCATCACAGAAAAGCAGGTAGTGAAGCTGATCCAGATCTTCATAGGTACCGCGGGTATCCAGTGTCAAAATACTCGTTGCGAAGGAAATTACTTAGAGATTTGAGTGGTAGAACCACGCTGAGTTTCCTAAAGAACTCTCTTGCTAAAAACCGCGTGTTTAGTGAGGGTGAAAATGGAGATCGCCGGTTCAATCTTTCTCAGTTTTTGATTCAGTTTCACGCTCCTTTGATCATGAACCTAGTTTTACTTGGATTTTTGACCGCTGCTGGGTTCCCAGAATTTTATTTGCTGTGGTTGCTTGCCTATTTCAGTATTTACATGGTGTTTTCTCGGATAAGAAATTTGGCGGAGCATGCCTGTGTTCCGGATCTTTTTGATCCCAATCCTTTGATGCATACTCGAACCACCCATGCTGCTTGGTGGGAGCGACTAACGTTCGCGCCAAATTGCGTTAACTACCATTTAGAACATCACTTGCTCCCATCGGTTCCAAAGTACCGGCTCGCCGCTTTTCATCGGGCGCTACAGAGAAAAGGGCTGTTGGACAACGCGGATATTGAGTCGGGCTATTTTCCATTTATGCGCCGTTTAGTCTCTTCGGAGGAACAGCGTGAGTCACTGTGAATTTGTAGTGAGTAAAGTATGAAAGCCATACACTGTACAGCCTATGGAACACCGGAGGTTCTGCAGCTTAAAGAAACTGACAAGCCGAAGCCTGCAGAGGGGGAGATACTGATTCGCATTGCCGCAACTTCGATCACCTCTGGCGACTGTGAAATGCGCACCTCCACTATGCATCCCACGATGTATTTGTTTTTTAGGTTGTTTTTAGGGCTCACCAAACCTCGCAAACCAATTCTGGGGATGTATTTTTCAGGGACTGTAGAACAGCTAGGGAGCGAAGTTACTCGTTTTAGTATAGGTCAAGATGTTTTTGGTACGACTGGTTTTACTATGGGAACAAATGCTGAGTACGTCAGTGTCCCAGCGAAAAACAGCATAATCTCTAAGCCGCCTTCTGTGAGCCATCTTGATGCGGCGGCAACACCCATTGGCGCATGGAATGCGCTCCATTTTATGAAATTGGCTAAGCTGCAGGCAGCGGAATCAATTCTTATTTTTGGGGCGGGGGGTGCTATAGGGACATTTGCTATTCAGTTAGCAAAGATGGCTGGAGCAACTGTTACCGCGGTAGATTCAGCTGCCAAACTTTCGATGCTCACTGAAACTGGCGCCGATCATGTTATCGACTATGAGAAAGAAGATTTCACAGAGGCAGAAAATCAGTATGACGTAATCTTCGATGTTGTTGGGAAAAGCCCCTACGCTAAGAGTCTGCGTCGGCTGAATCCTGGAGGTCGCTATATACTTGCCAATGTTGGATTTACACCGATGTTGAGAGGGTTTTGGACCACTAAAACCAGCGACAAAACCGTAATATCAGCGATGGCCAAAGAAACTCAAAAAGAACTTGAGGAAATTAGTAAAATGCTAGTCAATGGGGTACTGCACCCTGTAGTAGATAGAACGTTTACTCTTGAAGAGATACCTGACGCCCATCGGTACTTGGATTCGGGAAAACGAAAAGGAAACATAGTCGCCGAAATAGAGAGCTCAGTAGTGCAATAGAAGCACCTCAACTCACTATTTCGTCTGAACTAGACGCGTTTTTATACTGGACCGCTGGTTACGCGGCGTATATTGGGCTCTTACAGCTACTGAAAGCTATATCGAATGCCTAAGAACCCCGCTCGTGGCGGAGCGGCGCCAAGGAAGCGGGGGATGGTTAAGTCTTCAATAATCGGAACTTCCAACTCCCCAGGCTCTTCACCGAGCAACCCGAAAGTCTCGAAGTCAGTATCAAAAAGATTGTCTATTCTTGCGAAAACTTCAAAGTTGTCAGCAAGCTGATACTTTGCCCGAAGATTAAGGACTGAATAGCCATCCACGGTGCTCAATTGGTTGGATTCATCGCCCCGCAAGTATTGGTCGCTGTTGCTGATTATATCTGCACTCACACTTAGGCGGTCAGTGAATTCATAGTCCGCCACTAACTTGAACTGATTGGCAGGTATGCCAGGAATTGAATCTCCCCGTTGAATCGCAATTTCTCCGTCATCATCAGCGAAGTCATGGTTTGGACTTAAAGCGGAGAAGCTGTCTTCGAAGGTGGCTTTCACATAATTATATGAAGCCATCCAGTTCAGTTGTCCAAGCTGCCCGCGTAGGCTTGATTCAAAACCTACCCTTCTTGTTTTATCAACATTTGCAAAAAGCCCTGTTGATCTTCCAGTTGTTTGAAAAAGAATGTCATCTTTGTTGGTGGTGAAGTACACGCCTGCGGAATATGCCAATTCATGGAAGAATCCTCTGGCACCCAATTCAAAACTTTCAGCGACAACATCACTTAACGGTGGATCAGCCAAGAAAGCGTTCGGCAAGCGGCATTCAAAGTTTACATCGTCCGGATCATCGCCACGCTCAATTGCAAACTCAATCGCTAAATCAAATACCCCTTCATTACAAGCCAGTTCAATGGGCGTGGGTGCTCTTGAAGATTCGCTGTAGGAAAAATAGAGGTTAGCAGATTCATTTGCTTGCCAAGTAAGTCCTACAGAGGGATTGAGTCGGGTAAATCTGTGGCTGCCATTGAGTTCTGGTCTGACCCCTGAGCGATCGCGAAGGTTTACATCAGTGCGATTTCCCCGCGCTGAGAGTGTTAGAGCAATCGCATTGGTGAGATCAACAGTGCTAGTAAAATAAAGGCTAGTGGTCTCGGTTTCAGTGTTGATGTTAGTGGCTTCTTCATCAACGAATGTGCCAGTGCCAAATCCAGTTGTTAACCGGCTGATAGGATCGATGTTTGAAAGTTCCAATACGGATTCGAAGTCTGATTCGCCATTAAAGTAAGAGCCGCCGATTACCGTCTGGCCATCATAACCAAAGAAATTTCCGCGCATCGTGAATTGAAAGTCCGCGCCCACGCTATCCTGCGTGCGCTCGCTAATATTGTTAATTGCTTGATCGGAAAGAATACCTGTACCTGTGAGTTCATCTCCATCAAAACCTTCAAGATTGAATTCATCATCGCTGTCTAGCTGACTTGCCGTTTGGTTGAGAAAAAGTTCAAGCTCATCTGCATTGGTGAATTGATTGTCACAAATGTCATCGTCATCAAGACCCAGCTCTTCGAGATCGTCTTCTTCAAGTCCGCCAACTAAGCTCGTCACGTTGCCAAAACTACACACACTAAACTCAGAGCCGTCGCCGTTAAAGGCATTGGTTTTATTACTGCGATGGAACAGATTACTGGTAAAACTTAGGCCTTCACTGAATTGATGAGAGAAATCGAAGTGAACCATTGTCATGTCGTTTGCCGTGAGATCTGGCCCAGTAAATATAGCTTCTCTATCTAACGACAAAAGCTCAACTGGGGAAGAACCATTACCTGTCAGGTCTGAATCGCCGTATTGATAAGTTAACTCTGCCCGGGTCGTGGAAGTGCGCCATGCCAGACTTCCATAAATATTTAACGCATCTGAACTGGATTCGTCACGCCAGCCGTCTTCCTCGAAGTGCTCGATATTCAAATAGTAAGCAAAGCCCTCATTGATAGCTGTGTTAGCGTCTCTGAGCACACCACCCAATTCGACGTTTGCGCGAGTTCGTCCGAAGGAACCGGTAGAAACTTCAACGCTGTTTCCTTGAAAGTCAAAGCCGTCTTTCATGTCTATCGCGAGTGCTCCACCAAGGCTATTCTGGCCAAAGAGTGGGTTGCTGCCACCGGACAAAGTAATTGATTGAATTGCAGACTGTGGCAATAGATCCCAATTAACAGCATCGCCGAGCGGCTCATTGATGCGGTTGCCGTTTTGGTAAACTGCTAGACCTTGAGCTAAGCCAAGTAGAGGAGATGCGGTAAAACCTCGATATTGCAAATCTGGTTGCAAAGGATTGTTTTGAGCATCGTTTAGCGAAACGCTGGAAAAATTTTGCTTTAGGAAGTCTGCGATGCTGGTCGAATTACTGTCTCGAAGGTTTTCTGAAGAGGAGGATTGCACATTAAATGGAATTTTAGATTTCTCCAAACTAGCGCCAAAAGGGACAACGCCTAGCACTAGAATTTCCTCGGTGCTTTGGCTGTAGACATTAACAGCCGCAGTCACGAGCACTAGAGAAATAGAGTTTCTCAGAGAGAGCATCTTCATAGATTAGCTTCCTTTTAATCCATTCACTGGGATTATTATAACAGACAAGCAATTGCTGGCTATTTTAAACATGCCCTGTGATTGGCTTCTGGCAAGGCTGAACTTCACCGCTAAGTGTTTGTGACCGATAATTTTGACCTAACCGGCAGGGGACGGTAGATTGGCGCCAACAAAAAAGTTTAGGAATTTAGGTATGGCGAATGTACTGATTACCGGCACAAATCGAGGCATAGGATTGGAGTTTGTTGAACAATTTCTGAGTCGCGGCGATGCTGTGTTTGCGACTTGTAGAAATCCAGCGAATGCAGAGGCTTTGCAAGCTCTAGCGTCCCAACATGCTAGCCTCAAAATATTGCAACTAGATGTGAGTAACCCAGATTCAGTGGCCACGTTTCCTGCCCAACTGGAAGGTGCCGCGATTGATATCTTTGTTAACAATGCAGGTATTTATGGTTCTCGGGAAGGATTCGGTAAGCTGAATGAAGACGTTTGGGCGAACGTGTTTCATGTTAATTCAATTGCACCGGTTATGTTAACCCAGCTTCTGGCAGATAATTTAAGTAGAGGCAGTTTGAAAAAGTTAGTTTATCTGACGTCCAAAATGGGGTCCATTGAGGATAATCAGGGCGGTGGCTCATACATCTACCGCAGTTCTAAAGCAGCTCTCAATGCTGCCGTCAAAAGCCTCGCCATTGATTTAAGTGGCGAAGGGTTCAGTGTGGGTCTGTTGCACCCCGGCTGGGTTAGGACCGATATGGGTGGCCCCAATGGTTTAATTGATACGAATACTAGTGTCAGTGGGCTCATGGAAGTAATCGATCAGCTAAATTTGAAAAACAGCGGCAGCTTTTTTAACTATGATGGTTCTATCATCCCTTGGTAGCGCGCAACGAATAGTGCTCTACAAAGCAGCAGTAAACTGTCACTTTAAAGAACAGGCCCTATAGCTGACATCGAACAGGGTTTTTCGGCATGTTAGTATATGGTCTCTGTTTTTAACTTCACTCAAGACGGTCTCAGCCTCATGGTCCCAGTATTGCTAAATCGGACGCTAGCTATTTTGCTTAGCGTCAGTCTCGCTATGTCTTCCAGTGTTTCCTTTGGGCATGGTGGTGTTGCGTTCGAGGATGACCTCTGCGTGATCAACATTAATTTTTTGACGGCACACTTTACGGTCTTCCAGCCGGAGACTCGTGAAACTGATGAGTTTTGCGAAGATATCCCTGATGTAACACGTTCGGTGTTCGTGATGGAATATTTGCACGATCTGTTGGAAGAAATGCAAATTGACTTTCGAATTGTTAAGGATGTGAATCAGGTCGGTAAATATGCTACCTGGGATGACGTCCAAGATATTGTGGATCTAGAGGCTGCCACTGTGTACTACGAAGCTCCCAGAATTGAGCAAGGCGGGTTTTATACTGCGAGCTACACATTCGAAGAGGAGGGGACGTACATAGGGGTTGTGAATGCCACACACCCTGTTGAAGATCGTGATTACAAGGCAGTGTTCTACTTTCAAGTAGGCGGGGCGGATTGGGGCACGTTACCGTTATTCGCTGGCCTGTTAGTGTTGCTTCAGTTTGCTTATTGGTACAGCAACGGTGGTTGGGAAAGACGTAAGCTGCGAAAAAATGGGGTAGCGTCAAAGTAAAACTCAACGTTGGCAGCAGAAGTTCCGCCCGAGTTTTAGTCAACGTGAGATAAGCCGATAATAAAGACTGAATAGCTGTGTAATCAAACCTAGTCAATCGGTGATTTGCGTGAATACGAAAATTCTGAGATTGAATAAAGCCGGTGTGCCAGTTAGTTGGTTGTCCAGAGAAGAAACAGCAACCTTATTGGTGAAAGACCAAATAATTTGGTCTCTGGGCGACACCGTGATGGAAATTCGTGGCGGTTACAACCGAGACGGAGTCCAATCTACTCTTAAATTGCCCAGCATTATTGCCTGCGATGGCAAGGTGCATCGTGATTGTTACAAACCTCCCCTTGAAAACAGATTTCTATTCCGCCGAGACAAAAATATCTGCCTTTACTGTGGCGGGTTATTCTCTTGGGAAGAACTGTCGCGAGACCATGTAGAGCCTATTTCCCGAGGTGGGCTGGATACTTGGACAAACGTTGTCACCTCTTGCAGGCGCTGCAATAATCGGAAAGCCGATCGCAATCCCGAGGAAGCTCGAATGGAGCTACTGGCTATCCCTTTTGTGCCGAATCAATATGAATTTCTATATCTCTCCAATCGCAACGTCTTGTCAGACCAAATGGAATTTTTGAGTGCAAGGTTCTCAGGCCAATTTCAGCTTTCATAAGGTATGGTCACCTTGCCCTGCGGGCTAATTTGCCCCTATCTTGAATTAGCGCAATTGAGTGAAAATTCCTGTCTTCACAAAGTTCTGGACTGGTAGATTCGTGATAGGATGACCCCCTAATTTTTCAGGCGCTCGTTCTTCATGATTGAAACTCCAGAACAGAAACCCGCGTTGGGTTTTTTTCTCGCATTGGTGGCTGCGATACTCTGGGGAGTATTGCCTATAGCCTTGAAAGAACTTCTTGCTGGTATGGACGCAGCAACCATAGTTTGGTATCGCTTTTTTGTTGCCAGCGTTGTTCTAGGTTTATGGTTGTTCACTCAGCGCAAATTGCCTGTTCTGAAAGATATGACACCGCCAGTCCGCTGGATTCTGGTTATCGCAGCGCTGGGTTTATGTGCAAACTACTCACTCTTTTCCCAAAGTCTGAATTATGTAAATGGTGAAACCAGTGAAGCTGTTATTCAACTGACTACACTGTTCTTAATACTTGGTGGCGTGGTTTTCTACAAAGAACCATTCGAAGGTGTGCAGAAAATAGGGACATTGCTGATCATAGCGGGTCTCGGATTATTTTTTCATGATCGTTTACGTTTTTTGACGAATTTGGAAAACAAAGAAACCATCGGTGTACTTATAGTATTTGCAGCGGCGGTCACCTGGACCGTCTACGCCTTACTGCAAAAAAAGCTGTTAAAACACTATTCTTCGGTTCAAATACTTTTTCTAATCTATGTTTTTTCGGTTCTAGTATTATTCCCTTTTGTTTCTCCTCTTAAGTTATTCAATTTGACAAGCTTCGAATGGGCTTTGCTCAGTTTTTGTTGTCTGAATACCTTAATAGCCTATGGCTGCTTTGCAGAAGCGCTTAACCTCTGGGACGCATCTAAAGTGAGTGCAGTGTTAGCACTTGCTCCACTATTTACTATTGCAACACTAAAATTGATTGTGTTCGCTAATCCTGAATATGCCTTTTCTGACCGACTCTCATTACTTTCCGTAGTAGGGGCATTGTTTCTTGTTGTGGGATCTGTATTGGCCGCATTAATGCCGGTGATAAAACATCATCTTCGTCACAAAAGCCGCTGAGAAGGTAGACAGTTCAAGCAAGACTGATATTGAAACCGTATTTCTATCTGCATCAATCAATCATTCCTTGAATGAAGATTACAGTAATTAACTTGAAAGCGGGTTGCTTTGATAGAAGCCGAGCCTTCCCTCTACACATCCTACAAGTCATTCGGCTGAAAGAAATTTCAGTGAGACTTGCTACTCTTAGGCCAGATGAAGAACGACGACCCTAATAGGATTCTCATTTCTTGATGAGTAAACATTTCAAAGCAGGTCTTTCGTTGACAGCATTGGCTTAATATTCAACACTGAACTTTTAAAAAATGATACGGAGTGGCCTACTATGTGCAGATCATGTTTCTTTAATGTCCTGAGTGGCTTGCTTGCTCTAAGTATCTCTACTGCTGCGCTGGCGGATGTGTCCGGTATCGATATCACCGAACGAAAATTACTTGAGCAAGAAGGGACGCTTTATAGTTATGAGTCGATCTCGGGGATTGTTCATTACACATTAGACCCAAACGTTGTTGCCAATCAGTCCATCATCGATATCGCTAATGCACCGGTGAACGAAGAGGGTTTAGTAGAATTTTCGGCTGACTACCGACTGCTTGTCCCGAGAGATTCCACTCCCAGTGGTGTGCTTTTGTACAATGTGAATAATCGTGGGGGGAGCCGGTTTCCACCTGAGATATCTCTTACCCATCCTTTGAGTGAGAAAGGCCATAGCTATTTAGCAACTGGTTGGATTAACGAGATTTCTTCCCAGCCGGGAAGGCTCCGGCTCCATGCGCCAATCGTTAAACAAGGTGATTCCCCTATAACTGGGGAGGTTCGTTACGAAGTCACAGTCGGTGAAGCCATCGACAAAGTGAACGTTGCAGGCGCCGGTCACCTGGCCTATCGGCCAACAGAGAAGGGTCTTGTTACTGCTAGGTTGAGCAAAAGAAAGTACCAAAACGATCAGCGAACAAACCTTGAGCGAGCACAGTTCGACATAGCCGTTTCCGATTTAGAAGGCAGCAATCAGCCCCAGCTTATGCTGAGCCTCAAAGGGGGCTTTGAGCCCGGTGTAATTTATGAGTTGATCTATGAAGCACAAGATCCAGTGTTGGCCGGTGCGGGTCTAGCTGGAATCAGGGATTTGGTATCGTTGATTAAGAAAGAATCTCAAACATCATCTATTTTAAAGTCTTTGCCGTTGCCACCGATCAACACTACGGTTGCTTGGGGTAATTCTCAAAGCGGGCGTCTGCTGCGGCAATTTATTGCGGACGGCTTCAATGCAGATGAAGAGGGTGACCAGGTTTTCGACGGCATAATTCCTGTAATCGCGGGCGGCGGGTACGGCATGTTCAACTTACGGTTTGCTATGCCCACAAGAACCAATGGCCAGCATTCTAATCACCTTTACCCCAACGACCTGTTTCCGTTTACTTACGGTGAGAGCCGCGATCCTTTCAGTGGTCACAATGGCAGTATTCTGGCTAAAGCCTCGGTTACTTCAACGACGCCCAAAATCATGCACATCCAAACTACTAATGAGTATTGGGTTAGAGCAGGTTCATTGCCTCACACAAATCCAGAAGGGACCCGCGACATAAGTCTGTTAAACAATGTTCGGTTTTACACCATAGGAGGTTCTCAGCACGGTTCCGGCAATGGACGGCCTCGTCCCGCAAGCAATGGTCAGCTGCCGCCTAATCCTAATATGTGGGCTCCGTTTTCATATTCTCTAATTAGCGCGATGGTTGATTGGGTTAAAGAAGGAAAAGAGCCGCCGCCATCTAAATACCCGAAAATTTCAGAGGGTAGTTTGGTCGCGTCACATGAAAAGGGAAGTATAAATCCGCAGGCTTGGCGTCCAATGAATGGATTCAATCACCCGAAAAAAATGTACCAACCAGCACTGGCAAACTATGGTGAACAGTGGCGGGAATACCGAATAATTAGCTCCCATCCGCAGGAAAGTGACAAGATTTATAAAGCACTAGTGCCTGCTGTTGATAACAATAACAATGATTTGGCAGAGAGTACGATTCTTCCTCCTTTAACGCAGGTGCCTCTTGCTACATTTGTCTCGTGGAACTTGAGGGCTGAGAGCACTGGTTCAAGCGAGGCATTGGCACGATTGTCAGGAGGCTATATACCTTTGCCGCGGAATGCAGAAGAGGCCAGCGAGCAAGGTGACTTTAGAGACTCCGTAGCCGAGCTTTATTCTTCTTTTGAGGACTACATAAACAAGTACGAAGTCGCGACAGATGAGCTGATTCAGCAGCGCTATCTACTGCCGGAATTTAAAGAGACTCTGATGAATCTAGCGCGGGCTAACCAAGCTATCTTTGATCAATAACGAGCCCCCGAGTTTTTGCAGGAGCCCGTTATTGCCGCGATAAGTTTTTAGACCGCTACACAGCCTATGCTCTGAGAGCCACTGACAGTCTTGTCCGCTGGTGTTAGTCACCGGGAACCTCAAATTCAATCTTGGGTAGTCTTGGCAGCTCACACTCATGCTCTGCAGTATCAAAACTCGCATCTTCAGGTGAAGCGCCACCGTTGAGATTGACGAAACTGGCGTCGTTGTTTTTGCCTAGGCAGATTATGTTTGCTCGGTTTGCTCCCTCTTTTACCAGCCCACCCCAAGCAATGTTGGGAATCGCTAATCCGGTAGCTTCTCCTACCGGTATTAGCATCGAATGATGGGGCGTTGTGCCGCCACCGACGTATTCGTTGTCGTGAATATAAATTTGTTCAGGATAAGGGTCATAGTTGGGATCATCGACACTGCGTCCGCTTAGCACATAGCTATAAACCATAATGCTGACGTTTTCATTGTCAGAAAACTGATTCTCGAAAACTTCTATATTGTCATTGGCGAGAATAATTAATCCTGTGCCGGCCGGAACGTTTGCTACGATGTTGCCTTCAGGTGCGAAGTTTGCGGTATTGTTTTCAAACACCAAATTGTTGTACACACGGGTAGCTTGCCCACCTTGTACGGGTAAATTGGGCAAGTCAAACACTAAGATGCCACCGGTATTATTAGTAGCAACATTGTTATACACATCCGCGTGGGTAGAGTTTTCTATTTCAATTCCTGCAACATTGTATTCGGCCCGAGAATTTCTCACGATGATATTGCTGGATTGACCCACATAGATGCCTGCATCAGAAGCGCCTATGGCCACTGAATCTTCAATGAGGATGTTTTTAGATTGCACCGGATAAATGCCGTAGGCTCCGTTTTCTGAATCGGGACCGTTGGTCCATTCTGTTCTAATTCGGCGTAAGGTGACATTAGTGCTTTGGTTAACTTTAAGCGCATCACCGATCGTGTCCTCAATCGCCATATCTTCCATAATGAAATCGTCAGCGGTTACCAATAGCCCTTCCGCTCCTTGCACTTGCTCTTTAAAGGAAAGCACAGTTGCATCGATGCCGGCACCCCGCAAAGTGACCCCTGGAACATTAAGTGACAGGCTGCGAGTAAAGTTATGTATTCCTGCTGGTATATCTATGACGTCGCCGGGTTTCGCTTCGATTAATTGAAGCTGAAGTGTTTCTTCATAGGATAAAGCCTGTTCGGCTTGGGGCTCTGGAGAATCTTCGGCGCAGGCAGTGAGTAAAATTACCAATGAAACTGCTAGCGCTTTTTTTGCCTGCTTTTGAAACGGTCTAAGCGTACTTGGCTTGATCATCTGCTTATTCTCCAAAAATATGTTCGCTTATAGGGAAACGAATCTGTTGTTAGGGACATCTTTACGGACTTTGTCATAGTCGAATATTTGACCGTTCATTGCAATGTATGCGCCGGGTGGCTTAGTTTGCACGGCGGTGATGGCGCAGCCAATGTTGAACATGGCATCTGACGATTTGAAAAGGGCAGGGGCCAAGGCGCCAGTCAGCACAATGGTTTTGTCCTTAATGTCTTTTAATGCATTAGCGGTTAATACCATTGTATCTGTGCCATGGGTGATGATAACCATGTTTGAATCTGCAGTAGCTACTGCTTGGCGAACAGTCTCTCTGTCTTCATCAGTCATTTCTAAGCTGTCTTTTTGCATGAGGGATGTCACTTCAAAATTCAGATTCAGATGAATGTCAGAAAGAACCTCAGCGATATTTGGCGGTCCCACTTCGTAGGTGCTCTTGGCGTCGAAGTAAACTTTGTCGATGGTGCCACCAACAGTGAAGATCTGGGCGTAGTTCAATGTGTAATTCCTTTTAGTTTACCCACCATTATTTGGCAGATAGTTAATGCAGATATCTAGCGATCGACAACCTCAAACATCCAAGTGTCACCTTCAGCGACCTGCTCGTTAGAGGTAATTGCTGTTCCGCCTAAGTACTTTCGGCTGAGCTCATTTAAAACTGGGATAACAGCTGGGTCATCCATAATACGGTTGAGCTTCTGTTCATAGAGTTTGCCATCTATCCGCAAGATAATTCGATTGTCGTCTTCCAAGTAGTGGGGCCACTGTTTCCAGACTGCTGCATAGTTCGTGTTCATGTAGCCGGAGACAATGAATAACCTTCCGTTGTGGGTGGCAACCCATACAGTACGGGAAGTTCGTGGGTCCAAGGTTTGAAATTCAATAGTCTGACGCTCTTTTAGGTGGCTCCAGCTGGCAGGGGCAGACGTAAGCTCTCCTGTTTTGAAAGGGCCTCCCGAAATGATTTCAAGCGGTCCATCGCTAAATCGCATGGCAATCAAGAATAAACCGGTGATCAACAACCCAGCCGAGACGACTATGGCAATAGATTTGAGTAGTTTTTTCATTAGAGGATGTCTTAAGTGTCTGATTATTAGTGTTTATTTTTATTCTTAATTGAATGTTAATTTTTTTAAAACTAAAGTGAACTAAATCTGCCTCGTCCGGCGTTATATAAGATACGGAACGACTTATCCGGCTTAATTGCCCTTAAGTCATCGAATCCTAGACCTGTTTCTTAGTTGTAACAAGGCATATATACACTCTCCCTGACTGTGTAAAGAATGTTCCTATCTGCGGTAGTGAGATAGGGGCATTCATTTTTTTACTCTGCCCTCACGATTTCCAACATTCAGCGATATCTCCTTTCGTCTAGAAAAATACGCAAATTTTCAAGGTCTGGCAGTTGAGCGCCAAGAGCCTCGGTGTCCAGCTGGGATGATAGTTCTTCGAACAAAGGCCCAGCCAAAGCAAGTGCTTGTTCTCTTTGTTGTTTGCCCTTGCTCGTGAGGGTTACTCGCTTCTTGCGGCCGCTATTGGGGTCAGGGGAGACTTCTATCAGCTGCTTCGCCTCCAGTTTTTTCAATGTATTTGTCATTGCTCCTTTGGTCACTTGAAACGCTGTCGCTAGGCGCCCTGGGCTCGCTTCACTGTCAACTCTGCTGAACCAATTCAGAACGCCAAACTGCGCATTGGTTAACCCATTGGGCAAGACACTTTCAAATAGACTGCTACTAAGTTGGGCTATGATGCCAAGCTCCGTGAAATACCGAAACAAGAGTTCTGGCTCTTTCGCTTCGCGTAAATTTGCAGTGTCATTTTTCATGATCAAAATCCTTGTGGATTAATAGTTTAATATTAAACAGTTTAGCGTTAAACTAAGTGCATAACGACCATTATCCTTCTTTAAAAGGACAGAAACATGAAATTTTTAAAATGGGCATTAGCAATTCTTCTCGCGTTAGTTCTATTTCTTGTGGTCCTAGAACGTATCGCTGCCGAAAGGATCGAGGTGGTAGAGCTGCATACCAGTGATCTTGACTCAGAACCGGTAACCACCCGACTCTGGATAGTGGACCACGAGGGCTACCAATATTTGCGGGTAGGGTCAGATGGATCGGGTTGGTATGATCGGCTATCTGAAAACGGAGAGTTCGACGTTACCCGCAATGGTGTCCGCGCTCGATATAGTGCAGTTCTTCGTCAAGACAAGAGCGCCCTTGTGAACGACCTGATGCAATCAAAATACACCTGGGGTGACACTGTAATAGGCGCCTTGGTAGGCTCAAGAGAAAATTCTATTCCTATTGAGTTGCATCCGATTCCATAGACTTGGAACTATTAGATTCCCAGTCGGCTTAGAGTATTAACAAGCTCTCGAACCAGCTTTTCTGCAACTGGGTGTTGTGCTGCAAAGCTGGCTTCTAGCGCAATGGCATCATCCAATAGGGTATTTCCGGCGATATCTGCCTCTTCCGACAAGGTATCTGCCATGCTTTGTTGAAGGGATTTCGCTTTTACAATTGTTTCGGAATCCACAGCTGACTCCTGTTCAAGCTCAGCTATCAATTCCACGATAAGTTGGTTCGCTTGTTCATTGCTCATTGTGTAGACCTCCTTAAAAAATTATCCTAGTTGTTACATACTTAACCGCCACACTTATTAGATGCGCTTCAAGGTAAACGTTTCAGTAGTGTGACTGCCATCTGTGGTTTGCATATCAAGTTCTATAACAAGAGTGTCGCCTTCTATCACTTCGTAGCGCAAGCTGCCAAAATCAGCGCGATTCTCCCCAACGCTGGAGAGCTTAAAAGTCAGATGCTCATTTTTAGTTTCCCAGCCGCTAAAGTCCGGATTAAAGTGTTTTAGTCGTAGCACTATTTCGTTATTAACTTTTGTTATTTCCATATATTCAGAGAATATCAAGCCCCCTTCTGAAGATTGTTTAAAAATGCCAAACATCCTCCCATCTGACCCGGGCATCCACATTTCTTCCGACTTTCCACCCATGCCTGCACCCACCCATGTACCAGTTAGAAATGCAAAGTCATTAATACTAGTCTGGGCTGTCGCACTGAAGTAACTAAATGAAAAGATTAAAGGAAGCACGAGCGCGTATTTTGAAATATGTTTCATGGAAACCTCTGTTTATCTTTTACTAACTTTAGATTAATGCCGATAGGTGATGGGGTGAGCACACATGCATACTATTTGCACGGACAGTTAGTTTACTATGCCGGTCATCGCTCTAATACGATGATTCTCGGAATCAGCAATATAGATCACTTGTTCAAATACACAAACTCCGTGAGGCCGGTTTAACTGACATTGAGTTGGATCGCCATCGGGTCCATCTCCGGCTATCCCTGACCCTAAGACGGTAGTCACCAAACCCGATCCAAGTTGGATTTTTCTAATAGCATGGTTCTCAGTATCGGCAACGTAGAGGCTGTTGTCTCGACTGGAATACGCGATTCCTTTGGGGGCATTGAAAGTGGCTTTTAAAGCATCGCCACCATCTCCGCTGTATCCTGGCTCGCCAGTGCCGGCTATTTTTTCCAAGCTATTAGAATCTAGGTCTAGTTTTAAGATAGCGTTCCCTTCTCGAAGCGCCAAGTAGGCGTTGCCATCTCTGTCTGTCGCGAGGGCTCTTGGACCTGCAAGGGGAGTTCCTTTCATGGGCGCGGCTAGTGGAGCGAGTGCTTGAAACCCCGTTCCGGCCACAGTATCAATTAACCCAGTTTCTCGACTCACTCGACGTAGACGGTTATTTCCCAAGTCACATATTAGTAGGTTGCCTTTTGAGTCGAAGGCAATGCTATGGGGCTGCTGTAGTCGAGAGAGCACCGCTGATCCTTCGTCTCCTTGAAACCCTGCTTGGCCGTTGCCGGCTAGTGTTGTAACGAGTCCAGTTCGTCCATCAATACGCTTAACGCAGTGGGAATCTCTTTCCACCACATACAAGCTGTTTTCATCGTCCCAGCGAATTTCATGAGGAGAATAAAACGGGGCTTGCAAAGGGTTGCGAGATTCTGCTTCGAATCGTTTATCCCCGTTGCCGGCTATTGTGCGAATTTGATTGGATCGTAAATCGATGCGCTTAATAAAGCCTGTGTGTACCTCACAGAAATAAAGTGCATTATCCGGACCTGTATCCAAACCATAAGGGGTGTTGATATCAGTTCGAAAAGCCACTGCCTCATCTAGAGCGGTGGAACTAATGCTGGCTATGCCGGTCCCGGCAATGGTGAAAACATCGGCCGATTGTCCGTAAACAGGTCTCCAAAAAGCCAAGGAAGACAAACTAGTTAGAAGCCCTAAGTTAAAGTTACGCCGCGTTAGTATGGCCATTGATCCTTATTCTATTCAGCAATGTTGCAAATGGGGCTGTTCAAGTTCTATTTGTTAGCCGAAGAGGCTATTTAGACCTATTGTTGTTGTAATTTGATTCAAGCGCAAATATTCTCAAGATAACAACAGGGTTGAAATCCATCAATATATCGAAATATAAGTGAAAACAGGAGCTTGGTATGTGTGACGAAGATACTCAACAAGACGTAGAAGCATTTTTAGGTAAAAGAAAGGGGTTGGGACGTCGAGAGTTTAATAAAATGACTGCAACTGTAGGGTTGGCCATGATGCTGCCTCCAGTCGCGAACGCGCAGTCAGTCACAGAAAGCGACGTCAATGTCACAACGCCAGATGGGGTTTCTGATTGTTATTTTGTACACCCGTCCAGCGGCAGCCACGCGGCTGTAATCATTTGGCCTGATATCCTTGGGTTACGCCCTGCTTTCCGAGAAATGGGAAAACGCCTGGCCCAATCCGGTTACTCCGTGCTGGTGGTAAACCCATTTTACCGAGATGCTAAATCCCCTGTGGTAGGGGAAGGCGCTAGTTTTGGTCAGCCAGAGACGCGTGCCATCGTGCTGCCAATGGCAAGAAACTTAAACGCTGATACTCACTTCACCGATGCTCGCGCGATGGTAGATTTTCTTGATCAACAGCCAGCGGTTGATACGTCAAAGAGAATTGGCACAACGGGCTATTGTATGGGTGGGCCTATGGTTATGAGGACTGTCGCTGCAGTGCCTGATAGGCTCGGTGCTGGCGGTACTTTTCATGGAGGAGGGCTTGCAACAGATCAGGACAATAGTCCTCATTTATTGATTCCTGAAACCCAATCAGCCATGTTGCACTGCGTTGCCGCGAATGACGATGCGAGCGATCCAGCAGCTAAAGAAACTCTAAAGCAGGCCTACGCCGCCGCCGGATTGGCAGCGGAAATCGAGGTCTATACAGAGACTCTTCACGGCTGGTGCCCACCAGACTCACAGGTTTACAACGAAGCGCAAGCAGAACGAGCATGGAGTCGACTGCTCAACCTGTTTGCTACTAACTTAGTGTAAGCGCAAACGGCTAGAAATCGGCAGAGCGCTGATTTCGACAAGAGTCTTCGCCAAAGGGTCAAAAGCGGTCATTAGGATTGTTTTTGGCCCTTTTTAATTGCCTGTCTACTTGTTCTCCCACCTGGTCACACCCAACATTGTCTTCACTTGGTTTTCACTTACTGCGATGGGAGGCCGAGCTTTGTCGCAGTTTTATGGCTATTCATCACATAAAGTGTGGTTATTTATGAACTGAGGAACGGGAAAAGGCGTAATATTCGACTACATACAACTAAAATGAGCAAATCAGAACAGCCTGTTCTGATAAGTCTCTTCTGACTTTAGAAAGTCAGACCCAAAAATAGGGCGAGTAGCCGATTCGCGGCCTAGGAATTCATTGTGAACTTCATTATCCGACATCCAGTCTTTTTGCTCATGCTTGCAGGAGCAATGGCGCTGTCTTACATGGTCTTTGCCAAGGTCTCCGAAGAACCAGCAGCAGGAAGAGGGTTTAGGGGAGGATTTGGGGGCACTCCCATAGTGGGTCTGACCAAAGTCGAACTGCGATCTATAGCGGATGAAATTGAGTCCGTTGGAACATCAGTGGCTAACGAGTCCGTTGACTTAACCGCCAAAGTCTCTGAAACAGTATTTGCCGTTAATTTCGAAGATGGTGAATTTGTCGAGAGGGGCCAGATTCTAGTGGAATTAGTGAAAGCAGATGAGGCCAGCAGATTGGCTGAAGCGCAAGCTACTGTTAATGATGCTGAGCGTCAATACGAAAGAATTACTAACTTGGCAGGCCAGAATTTAGTGGCAGATAACGAGCAAGATCAAGCTCAAACCAACCTTGAAACAGCTAGGGCTCGTCTCGAAGGCGTCATGGTCGCGATGGATGACCGGCTCGTGCGTGCGCCTTTTAGCGGCCGGCTAGGCTTCCGCAATATCAGTGAGGGCAGCTTGCTGACACCGGGGAGTATCATTACAACTCTAGACGATGTCTCTGTCATCAAGCTCGACTTTACCATTCCCGAAGTTTATCTCGCTGACATCAGCGTCGGTCAAACGATTCAAGCCAACAGTATTGTCTATGATGACAAAAAGTTTGAGGGGCAAATCAGTGTAGTCGGCTCTCGCATCGACCCGGTGACGCGGGGCGTGTCTGTTAGAGCGACGATCGATAACACGGATTTATTACTGCGTCCCGGGATGCTGATGACCGTGTCCCTTGCACTTAATGAACAGCCTGCACTAGTAGTTCCAGAACGGTCGGTCATTGCATCCCAAGGAATCCAGTATGTGTTTGTGGTTGGCAGTGATAACAAAGTGGCTCGGACTGAAGTGGAGCTAGGACGTCGGCGTAATGGAATGGTTGAGGTGATCTCTGGTTTGCAAGAAGGTCAGGATGTTGTAAGTGAAGGAACAGTAAGGGTTCGTCCTGGTCAGACGGTTCAACCTCAAGGTAGGGAACCTTTGCCAAATTCTTCAGCTGACGGATCTCCCCGCCGCCGTCCAGGTACATAAAACCAAATTTTCCTCTGGCGACCCTAACATCGAGCACAAAAAATGATTCTCTCTGATATATCAGTCAAGCGTCCAGTATTCGCAACTGTTCTAAGTTTAATGCTGGTAGCGTTCGGCATCATGTCATTCAATGACTTACCGCTTCGTGAGTATCCTGACACTAGCCCGCCTGTGGTATCGATCAGCACCAGTTATCCAGGCGCGTCTGCCGAAATCGTCGAAACTCAAATTACCGAAATTATCGAAGATCAGATTAATGGCATTGACGGAATCGATGCAATTAACTCGTCGAGCAATGACGGAAGTTCTCGAATATCAGTTGAGTTTGCGGTGGGTACAGACATTGAAGTGGCTGCTAATGATATCAGAGACAAAATTTCCAGAGTTGTAAGATCGCTCCCAGAAGATGTAGACCTGCCTCAAATCGCCAAAGCAGATAGCGATGCCCGACCCATTCAGTATTTTAATCTGGTAAGTAGCCAGATGTCTTATTTAGAGCTGAACGACTTTGCCAATCGCTACATCGTAGATCAATTCGCAGTGCTAGATGGAGTGTCCAACGTAAGCGTAAGTGGCAACGGTGGTTTCGCTATGCGGGTGTGGCTGGACCGAGTTGCTCTTGCTGCCCGCGGACTAACGGTTACTGACGTCGAAAATGCGTTACGGCGAGAAAACATTGAATTACCTGCTGGGCGTATCGAATCCACTAACATGGAATTCGCAGTACGTGTTGAAAGAATTTTCCAATCGGCGGACGATTTTTCCCGGCTTGTTATCGCTCGCGGCGACGATAATTTCTTAGTGACGTTAGGTGAAGTAGCAAGAGTCGAGCTAGGCTCTGCTAACGAGCGATCTATCTATAAAGGCAACGGAGTTGAAGCGGTCGGGATTGGTATTATCAAACAATCAACCGCGAACAGTTTGCAAGTGCTGCGCGGGACTGAGGCGCTTGCTGAAAATATTCGTCCAACATTGCCAGATCATATGGATCTTGTAGTCTCGTCTAGCGACGCTGAGTTTATCGAGAACGCTATTTCCTCAGTTTACTCTACAATATTTATGACCATGGCTTTGGTGAGTCTGGTGATCTACATGTTCTTGGGTTCAATCCGAGTAATGTTGATACCGGTTGTCACAATACCCGTGTGCCTCATTTCAGCTTTCCTGATTCTATCCGCGTTTGGTTTGTCCATTAACCTCATTACACTGCTGGCCCTAGTGCTATGTGTAGGGCTGATTGTGGATGATTCGATTGTGGTGCTGGAGAATATCCAACGTCGCGTAGAAGGCGGCGAGCCGCCATTGCTGGCCGCTTTCAACGGTTCTCGACAAGTCGCTTTCGCGGTAATTGCAACAACCGCAGTACTTATTGCCGTCTTTGTGCCGGTGGTTTTTTTGGAAGGAAATATTGGGATTTTGTTTTATGAGTTAGCAGTCACAATTTGCGGAGCTGTTGTCATCTCCAGTGTGTTGGCTTTATCACTTACCCCAATGATGAGTTCCAAGCTTCTCAATTCACACGCTCATGAAAGTTGGCTTACCCATAAAGTGGATGTTTTCTTTAGGTGGCTGCAGAGAGGCTATCACGACGCCTTGACCAAATGTTTGTCTTACAGCTGGTTAGTGGCGAGTTCACTGCTACTAGTTATGGCGGCGATCTATTTGCTGTTTCAGCAATTACCCACAGCGTTCGCTCCTTCCGAAGATCAAGGCGTCATTTTCGCTCGGATCGCCGGTCCAGAAGGTGCCAACTTAAATTACATGGAAGAGCAGGTTAACGCGATCCAAGACTCTGTGATGGATTACGTGGATACAGGCGAAGTGCAAAACATAGTGACCATGACTCCCGGCTGGGGCGGTGGTGGCGGCGTGAATAGTGGGATGACAATTATCTCATTACCCACGTGGGAAGAGCGTACGAAGCAAACCTCGGAGGTTATGCGGGAACTTAACGGCAAGTGGGCTCAGATTCCAGGTGTACGTGCTTTCATGTTCATGCGTTCAGGCTTAGGTCGAGGCGGCGGTGGCGACCCGGTGCAATTTGTCATTGGTGGCCGCAGCTATGACGAGTTAGTTCAATGGCGAGACTTGGTGATGAGCAGGGCTCGAGAAAGCGGAATGTTCACACGTATAGATTCAGACTTTAATGAAACCAAACCAAGTTTGTCTATTACCGTTGACAAAATAAGAGCAGCAGATCTTGGTGTTTCGATTCAATCGATTGGTCGAACTTTGCAGGCGATGATGAGTGAAAGTAGAGTCACTACCTTTGCCAGTGCAGGGGAAGAGTATGATGTGATCTTGCAGGCGGAAGACGAGCAACGGGCCAGCCCAGATGATCTCACGAATATTTATGTGCGCTCAGATACTTCTGGTGCATTAATTCCACTTGCCAATGTTATCACCGTGGAAAATACGGCAGGCCCAACGTCACTTCGCCGCTACAACAGAATCCGGTCAATCACCATTTCTGCAGGCTTGGCTCCAGGTGCTGACCTAGACACAGCGTTGACGTTTCTCGAAGACGTTGTTGCGACGGATCTGCCTGAGTATGCTCAAATCGACTACAAAGGTGAATCCTTGGATTTGAAGAGCTCTTCAGGAGGCATTACGACAATTTTCTTATTGGCATTGTTGGTCGTTTTTCTGGTTCTGGCGGCACAGTTCGAAAGTTTCGTTCACCCGCTTATCATCATGACAACTGTACCGCTTGCCATTTTAGGAGCCTTGATAGGTCTGTTGCTGACAGACAATTCGTTAAATATTTACTCGAATATTGGCCTGATTATCTTGGTCGGCATAGCCAGCAAAAACGGCATTCTCATAGTGGAATTCGCCAATCAACTGAGAGACGAAGGAATGGAATTCGGCAAGGCCTTAATCGAAGCATGTGACTTGCGCCTGCGCCCAGTTCTGATGACTGCGATTTCAACGTTGATGGGTGCAGTGCCACTAATTTTAGCGACAGGTGCTGGTTCTGAAAGTCGAATTCTTTTAGGAACGGTGATTTTCTCTGGGGTGCTGATGACAACTATTACGACACTTTTTGTGGTGCCGGTGGTTTACAATTTGATCGCCCGAAACACTGGCTCCCCCGAGGCAGTATCTCGAATGCTTGAAACCCTTCAAAAATCAGAAGTGCCGTTAAACCGAGCGGCAGAGTAAGTCAGCCTTCTTCCGTTCTTGCAGGTTCAGATTCCTGAAACCCAATCTCGCAAGAGCGGATCTAACCTCAGCTTGATGAGCTTACTTGAAAAGTCCACCAGTGATCAGGGCGTGGCGCAGACGGCGCTGGTGTTGGGTTATAAGGTGCGCTGCCAAACGATTGCAATTTGTTCACCCGCGCTTTCCATGCGTTGTCCATCATCGAAGGGGTGGTGATGCGATTCAAAACCACGGGATAAACTTTACCGTTTAGGCGCATTCTGGCAGGTTCATTTGAGTCCACTTTTGATGCCCAATATTTCTGTGTGCAGGTAGAACAACTCAAAAACAATTCACCTTGCTCTGTCGCCATGCAGTTTAGATTAATCGAGTGCGGCCTAATACCCGCATAGATTTGCAGCTGGCAAAGAGGCACGTTATTGGCGAAAGACCAGTCAGCCACTGGCTCGGCAACATAGTCTCCAAAAAGAAATCCGCCTGGGGTTCTCTCACAGGGGCAAATGCTGGAATACAATGTGAAGCCAAGGGCGGCGAGAGTCAAAACGGCGGTAACTGCAGCGCCGGCTAGAATCGCTTTTTTGTTCGTGGTGGTTGCGGGTTCGGAGTTTTGCATTGCACACCTTCTTGTTATTTTTGGGGGAGGGTCAGCGATAGTAAATCGCTAGTCAGTTCGCCGTTTGCAAATGGGGTTTAAAATTACTGAATGAAACACATTCGTTACATCTGCTCAGTCTCAAGTTTGAACAAGGCTTGTAGTATTCGTCGCCACTGAATGTATTGCTCATCCATAGTCCCACTTACACCATGAACCTGCTCATTTAGCCTTAAGATAGCAGGAGCTAACTCTCGATTAAACCCTGCGGCTAATTCACGAAACTCCTGTTCGTAGATTTTACTCCAGCGATAGCGGTCATAGCGCTGAGTAAGCGAGACAAAGGAACGAGACGTTCCATAATCATCTAGGTCATAATCTCGAAGTCTTGATGCAAGGCGTTGATCCTCTTCAATTTGATCATGGGAGTATCGTCGCCAGATAACATAAGATGGCTGCATCTCCTCGTAAAGTGCTTGGTAATATTCATCTACAGTATCAATGAACAGCAAATGTCGCAGTCGCATGTCAGCGACTCTTGCCAACATTGGGTCTGAATCGGCGAGCAGGCTGTTCACGGTGAGTAAGCCATCCTCGCTGCTTGTTAAGGTATGTGCGAATGTCTCGGGAGAGAGGTCGCTTGCATAAACCATCGCCGATACCTGCTTTAAGTTAGTCAACTGGGCGTCTGTAAAAGATCGCCTAATGTTGAGAAGGTCGTTCGCTACTTGGTCGTAGAGATCTTGAAAAGGGTCTACGAAACCGGCGGGGTTAAATCTATTACCAGTGGTGAATCTTGTGGCCTCCGGATAGTCACTTAAATTAGTGGTGTCAGCGTAGGTCTTGTCTAGCCACCGTTTACCCGTGCTGTCAGAGGCAACAATCGCAATTTCTAGTCGTTCTCCATCTGAATGCAGCACTGTACCGTTGATTTGGAGATCCACCGAAGGGTCTGTTTGAGGGAGAACCCGGATTGCTCCCCAATAATTGGTATCTAATAAAGTATTACGTAGCACGTAAGGCAAGTAGTGAACTTCGTTCTCTCTTATTTCCGTGTATACCCAATCACCAAAACGCTCTTTGTCTTGTGCATCTAACTGATTCTCAAAAACCAGAATGCCTATGTCCAGTTGATCCAATTCTGCTGGCGCAGATGAGCTGGTTTCAAGATCTACCTCTCCGACTCCAGGAAGCAACTCAATAATCTCTGGCGCAGGCGGTGTTTGTGCGCAAGCGGCGACTATGGCTGCTAGCAAGGCAATCACAGAAACACGAACAGTGGTAATTAAGAAAGGAAGTGACATAGATACCGTTTATTCTAGTTGGCTTCGTTGGCTGCACACATTGCCACGACTCAAAGTTTGGACACAGTTGAAATTATCTGGTGGTGCATCGAAGCGATTGAAAGCCTGCCGCAAATTAAACGGTGCCGAGCCTCTGCTGCTAATGCCAGTAACCATTTGCAGCAGTTTTCTGTCCGATGAAACAGTAAAACGATGAGTAATAGTCAGATCATCCGGCAGTGTAATGACAAACAGCAAATGCTGCTCCTCCCAGCCACAAACCTCCGAGCCGTGAACACTGGTGAACACTTCCTGACTGCCATCTTCCACTCCGCAAACCAGTGGGGCTTCACCTTCACGTTCGATTCTTACCTGATTTCGGTCTTGCACGATAGTTAAGAGATTTTGCCGGCTAATGTATTCGGCTAGCCTGGCAAGATCCACGACGCTGGATCCACGCCGGCCACTGTTGAGATTAATATTGCCTAAAGAAACTGCAGGCCCGCCACCGACACCAGCGCCGGATCGCTGGGTGTTAGCCCGTTCCTGTCTAAGGCGCATCATCCTGTTAAGTTCATCTTGCCAGCTGTCGCTGCGACGAAAGTCCTTTTCCCAAGATCCAGAGAAATTCATGCGTAAGGGCGTTTCAAGATCGAGAAACGGTAGTTCATCATCATTTTGGCCATGAGCGAGTGATGCGCTCAGAGACAGGAAAAAAATACTGAGCGTCCAAACGACGGTTCCGCTAACGCTTTTAAGGCATTGGTTATTTTTTGCGGAGGGGCTGGGGAGAGCTAAGCAAGTTGTCATGAGTATCTATACGAGCTAAATGCGAAAACTAGTCGAAATAGTTGATGGGGTTGTGCCTTTAAGCTGATGATATTGTTGATGGTCATTTTTAAGGGACAATCGTATCCACTGCTGCCGACTACTTTAAACTACTTCACTAGGTTAAGACATACGGTTTTTAGAGACCTGTCCCGTTGGACAATCAACCTGTAGGCTTTTATCCTCAACCACCTGTATCCTACTTCTCACTGCCTTGAGTATGTATAAATGATTAAGATCAATCGCTTGTTTTGTTTGAGTATTTTCTGTTCTGGGCTCTATGCGGCTAATGCTGGCGCACAGCCAGATGTTCGAGAGCTGGTCACTAATTTTTGGATGGCGGGAGACGAAGCAGCGCAGAACGAGGCAGCTGAAGCGTTGTTAGCGCATAGCTCAGAGCCGCTGAGCTTATTCCAAAACTTACAAGAAGGCCCTAACTATGATGCAGCGGCGCCAGTGGGAGTGGTTTCTGGCGAGCGAATTACTGATGATGGGACTCGTTTTCCCTATGCGTTTTTGATTCCGGAGAACTACGATAGTGCTAAGTCCTACCCGGTTGAGTTTATGTTGCACGGGGGAGTGGGTCGGCCTGAGTGGGAGCCAGGGGAGACTCTCTGGCGTCGCGGTTACGACTCTCTGATGAGAGAAGACAGGATTATTGTAGTGCCTGCAGCATGGCGAGACGCTTTTTGGTGGCAGGGGTCCCAGGCAGATAATATAACTGAATTGTTGAGGCTACTTAAGCAGCAATACAACGTGGACGACAATCGGGTCAGTATGAGCGGTGTGTCAGACGGAGGTACAGGCACTTACTTTTTCGCGTTTAAGCAGCCCACTCATTGGGCATCATTTTTACCTTTTATTGGACACCCTGGAGTGCTGAGAAACTCCAACAGCGGTGGTGGATATCGTCTCTATTTTGAGAATTTGCTTAACAAGCCGCTGTACATTGTTAACGGTGAAGAAGACAGATTATATCCAGCTGAGTCGGTGCAGCCCTTTATCAATGTGCTGGTAGAGACCGAAATCCAACACAGTTTCCGAATCATCGAGGGAGGAGGCCACAATACCAATTGGCTGCCAGAAGAGACACCTGCCATCGAGGCCTTTAAGTCGGCGAATCCCCGGGACCCTTTTCCGGATCAGATTAATTGGGTGGCAGATCGAACTGATCGATACAATCGCAATCATTGGTTGTTGGTTAACAAGCGCTCAAAAAGAGGCGCGCCGGCAATAATAGAGGCGTCTCGGACGGGCAACCACTTTACCATTGACGCTGATGGCGCGGAATTGATTACTTTGCTTTTAAGCCCCGAGGAAGTGGACTTCACTGCAAATATTAAAGTGACCGCGAATGATGAAATAGTGTTTGATGGCAAAGTCGAACCTCTGGCCGATACAGTAATCGAGTGGGCGAAACGAGACCTGGATAGAAGCCTGCTGGTTGCAGCAGAACTTCAGGTAGCTATCGATGGTTCTTAGGATCACTGTGAAGCCATGTTGCTGTTTCAATCAGAGGGTTAAAACCATTTGATCAATATAAGAGGTTTACCAGCAGCGGTCATGGCGAAATCCTGCGATGGATGGTGTTTATTGGGTTTACGCAAAAATGCCCATGAAGTGCTTAGTTTGGGAGACGTAAAGTGAAAAAGAATGTGCGCCGAAGTATCGACATTGGATTGACTGTGGCTGGCATCGCAGCTGTTTTTAGCTCGATAATATTAGGCGATCGTTTGGGAATCGGTCTTCAGCTGCCGATTGCATTGGTAGGCGTTCTCCTCATGGAAGCAGGAATTTGGGGGTTGTCTTCAAAGTTGTTTCCTAGTCAAAGAAAATACACAAGCCTGCGAGACGAAGGTGATCGAATGCTGTCTCTAATAAGGGAGTTGAATTCGGCCGCAATCGCCAAAGACAGAGGTGAAGAAGATGCGAAACGCTTTCAGCAAACGTTGGAAGCAATGCACAACTCGGTTGTGAAAATGGCTGATTTAGCGAGCTTGGAGAATAATAGTGGACAGTCATCTGCTGATTCAGCAAACGGTTAAGAACAAAGATAGGTACGATTTTCTTTTCTAGCAGTCCTTACTGTTCTCGCTAACACTCTGATTATTGGTGTGAGTATTTGTTTTAGTTTGCAACAGGTTCTTGCATCTAAGCGACGCATCCCCTCTAATTGGCTCATCTAATAAGGGTTCGAACTAAAAGAGGCTCGTTATGCAATCAATCCTGTGTGTGTTATCCCGTGCATTCGTCGTAATAGTGTCAATCACCAGCGCAGTGCTAATTTCCACTCCAACCTTCGCCCAACAGGGCAATGCTCGTGGTCCTATAGGCGAAAGCCCCTACGATATAGTCTCCCTATGGCACGACCCTTTCGCGGAGCCAGGTTTTGCTTTTGGTGGTAATTCGGGGGTGTGGGCTGAGTCTCCCGATAGGATCATAATCGCTCAGCGTGGCGAAACAGTGCTGCCGTACCCCATTAAAGAGGGTTTTTTGGGATTCGCTGGGGACATGGGCCTAAATGTTCTGCGGGATACGACTCGGCGAACTTGGAAAAACTGCCTTTATACAGTCAACGGCGATGGTGAGGTTCAAGAAATTTGGAATCAGTGGGATTACCTCTGCGAGGATTCAGATGGTCCAGGGCCCCATCGCGTTAGGATTAGCCCCTACGATCCAGAAAATCGTATATGGGTAATCAATGAAACGTTCCACCAGATTTATGTATTTTCAAATGACGGCAGTGAATTGCTGCTGACCCTGGGTGAAAAGTTAGTTCCTGGCAGCGATGAGAATCATTTTGCGAGACCTCAAGATGTTGCTTTTCTTCCAGACGGTAGAGTGCTCATTGCCGATGGCTTAGACAATCACCGCATTATGATTATGGATAATGAACTCAATTACCTTGGCGAATTTGGCGGGTTTGGTGAGGAGCCAGGTCAGTTCAATGGCATCCATGCATTGGGTGTTGGGCCGGAAGGGCTAATTTTCGCTCTGGATCGCTCAGGCGGTCGAATCAATGTGTTTAGAACGACTTCTGATCCAGCAGTAATGGACTTTGTCGATGTGTGGGATGGATTCACCCTGCCATTAGACATCATCGTGAATGAAGACAGTATTTGGATTACTGACCTCGGTCCGCTTCGATTCATCAACCTAGATTTTGAAGGTAACTACCGTTACACATGGTTGGTGCCACGAGAATTACCAGACGGCTATATTGAGGTTCATACGTTTTCAGTAGATACCGACGGTAATCTTTACGGTGGCGATAACCAGTATGGTCGTTCCCAAAAATTTGTGCCTAAACCCGATGCAGATCCAGCTTTGCTAATTCAACCACCTTGGGTGGCTAAGTAAATCTTCGTGGTTACTTACTATAAGTGTTTAGTTTTAGTTTTAGGCATGGGATTTAGTTTTTCCGCCTGGACGCAAAACGAAGATCAAAGGCTCAACAAAGCCATCGAACTTTTGGAAAACGGCAAACCTGCATTCGGTTTACTGTCTTTCGATTATTCTCTTAATAACGCGCGTTCTCTTGCCCGTTCTGGATTAGACTTTGTCATTATTGACATGGAACACGCCCCGTTTGACGTAGAGCGATTGAGAGAATTTCTGCTGGGTATGACAGACAAACGAGCAATCCTAGAGAAAGGAACTTTACAGCCGGAAGTTACTCCGATTGTTCGAATTCCTGCCACTGGGAAAGAGGATTTTTTGGCTCAAGCTAAGCAAGTGCTTGATGTTGGGTCTTTTGGCGTCATGTATCCCTCTATAAGCACAAGGGAAGAGGCTGAACTGGCAGTGCGGGCTACTCGCTATCCTCAACTTAATGGTGTAGCTGATTATGAGCCCAACGGCTTACGCGGTCGAAATCCTTCAAATGCTATTTGGTATTGGGGAGTAAGAGACTATTATCAAAAAGCAGACGTCTGGCCGCTTGATCCAGCCGGTGAATTACTAGCCATAATCCAGATCGAAACTGCTGAGGGCGTCGAGAATATTGATGACATACTTTCGGTGCCTGGGATCGGCTCAATATTTATTGGCCCGTCTGATCTGAGTGCGGATATGGGCTATGCATCAGCAGCGGTTCCTCAGGTGGAAACTGCGATACAACAGGTTCTTGAAAGCTGTTTAGCTCATGGTGTTGCTTGTGCAATCACTACCAGCAGTAATTCAGTGGAGCAGCGCTTAGAACAGGGGTTCCGTTTCGTTACCGTTGGCTTAGACGGGGGCCTGTCGGCCCGCACAACAGAGGCGTTGCAAAAAGGGCGGGTCTATTCTGGCCGTGAAACTGTAGTAGAAGAAACCACTCCCAGATCAACACCCTATTAAATTCTGAGTTCTCATTTGGTACTGACCCTTTCAAAACACTCTGAGCTAGAGTGTTTTGAGAACTTTCTCTATTCTCGAAAATGCGTCTTCAAGTACTGGTTTTTCTTGCCCAAATGCTATTCTCAGATGCTTGTCCATTCCGAACGAATCACCTGCAGCGACAAAAACTCCAGCATCCTTGATTAACTTTAACATGAGTTCTGTAGAATTTATTTCTAGGTCGTATCCAATAAAAGTCACGGCAGATGCTTGCGGGGGAGTATAACTAAACGTACCGGCCTGAGAATCCATCCAGTGTTTTAAAATAGGGTAGCCATTGCGAATATATTGTCGCGCCCGCTGCATTAAACGGGGTCTGACTTCGGCAGATAATGCATGAGCTGCTAGATGATTGCTGATCATGGAAGCCGAAATTGTAGAATATTCATGCCGTCGCCACAGGTCTTCAATGGTCAATGCCGGCCCCATCACCCAGCCTACTCGGAGTCCGGGTAAACCATAGGCTTTACTCATGGAGCCCACCGCAACGACTTTATCATAGCGTCCAAAGAATGACTCAGTTTCGTTTTCCTGTTCTCGTTCTGCACCGCGATAAACTTCATCGGCCAGTATCCATGCACCCACCCGATCAGCAGCGTCAACAATTGCATCCATCTCTGCCGAGGTAAAAATATGGCCCGTGGGATTATTAGGATTTACTATGGCAATCAATTTGGTCTTTTCAGTCACGCGAGAATTCAAATCATCAACGTCCAAAGCCCATGCTTTGTTTGGATCCAGCTGAAAGGAATTTACTTTAATGCCCAAGTTTTCAGCGATACCCCAAACCTGTTTATAAGTAGGAGTAATGGTTGCGATTTCATCTCCCGGAGATAACAGGGTTTGAATAATAAGCTGATTGGCCTCCGCTGCGCCTACAGTAACTAGGACATTTTCGACTCCGGCGTTTTTGTACAGAGCGGCAATGCGCTCCCTTAGAAGAGGGTTTCCATTAACGTGGGGATAATTGATTTCCAAGTTTAACAAGTCTTCTTGCAAATTTGCGTTATCTCCGATCAACTCTCTTAGGCTTACAGGATGAACCCCGCTTTCTGTCAGGTTGATTTCAACTTTTTGTTCCCAAACTGACTGGCAGTGCTCTAGTTCAAAATTTTTGAAAGGAAGCGGCGATTGGCTTGGCATAGTAAATGTTCTCACTAGTTGTCGTATTGAATTAATTGGCGCCCTAACTCTGCAAGGAAGGGTATGCCAATTGAGTCGTACTCATAGTTATCATCATTAAATATTTGGTTGTCATTAACTAACAGAGTCGCGGTTATCAAGTACTCTTTATTGTTTCTTGTGTCCACGATGTAAGCGCAGTCCGTCAGCGTCCCGTAGGCATAGCCGACCTTGTTATAGATTTCAATATGCGCGGGCATGGCCGTTTTCCTGTCGCCAAAAACAAGAAACTTAACATAGCTGTCATAGTATTCTTCATCAAGAAAACCCGCCTGTGCTGGTAACGTTTTCATAGTCTTAAGAAGAAACTGCCTATCATCTTGAGTTAGTTTAAAGCGCTCAGACTCGGTGAAGTTTTCTGGAAACACTAATCGCTTCATAGACTCATGCAAAGTGCGTAAAGGGAGACTATTTTTTTCTGCGAAGTCGAATGGCCTCTCAACTAGTTCTCCATCTTGCCGGTAAGCAATGCCTTTGGTTAGTCGGTTTGCGTTTGTTTTTTCTATGGGAGTACTCGCGGGAGCTTGACTGATTACTGTTCCTTTATTCGTGGAGAAATGAAGAGCTCGGTAATCTAGTCGGTCCGAGTCGGGTATCGACAAGCGGTGAGACAGCCGCGCCTCAATCCCTTTCGAAATTAAGCGACGGTTGATTTCATCTTTGCCTAGAAATTCAAACAAACGATTATAAGCGTCATTGTCACTGACCACGAAGAGTGCCGTAATTTCGTCTGTGAACGTAGTAGCTTCCAGTTCTCCTGCAACAGTGAATGAAGTATGGCGATCCACTCGTGGGTCTTCGTTGATTTTCTCTAGGGCTAAAAGGGCGACTAGAAATTTCACGGTGCTGGCAGGGTAAAAGTAGTTTTCCGAATCCACTTGAAATTCACTTGTGGAGAAGTTGGCTTCCTTTTTATCGTTTCTGCTGATCTCGCTGAACAAGATTTGTACTTCATGCTCGGCCAAATTGCTCATCACTCGCCGAATTTCAATGGAATCACTGCCCAATGTTCTTTGGATAGGGTCCATTTGAACGCAAGCTGCTTGAACAATGAGAAGCATAAATACTGCAAGTAGTTTGCCCCTATTCATTAATTCCACCTTCGGCTGACCGAAAAATTTGTAATTTAGAAACAGTGTAACACCGTTGTGAGGTAATAATTCCATCGGTTGGCACTGCTGAGTGTGGCTTGTTAGACTGCTTGGCCTATGATTGAACTTATTAATATTCAAAAGTCCTTCGACAACGGCCACAGTTTTGCAGTGGCAGATACTTCTTTCACGGTTGCAAAAGGGGAGCTGCTTGGGCTCATTGGTGAGTCAGGCAGCGGCAAAACCACAACCTTGAAAATGATTAACCGCTTAGAAGAACCCTCGAGCGGTGCGATTAAAGTCAATGGTCAAAATGTACTAGAACAAGACCCTCAAATTTTGAGACGGAATATTGGCTATGTCTTCCAGGGTATCGGACTGTTTCCTCACCATACGGTTGCTCAAAACGTGGCGGCTGTGCCGCAGTTATTAAACTGGGATAGAGCGCAAATTGCTGCGCGTTGCAAAGAAACTCTAGAGCTTGTTGGGCTTCCCTATGAGGAATTTGGCAAGCGTATGCCTGCAGAATTGTCGGGCGGACAGCAGCAGCGGGTAGGGGTTGCAAGGGCACTTGCGGCAAAGCCGGATGTGGTATTGATGGATGAGCCGTTCGGCGCACTGGACCCTATAAACAGAGCTGTATTACAGGAAGAATTCAAACGCATTCAAGGTGAACTCAATCTGACTGTCATTATGGTAACTCATGATATGACTGAGGCACTGCTTATGGCGGACCGCATTGCGGTGATGAAAGATGGCGTTGTTCTTCAAATAGACAGCCCGAGCCAACTGCTCCACAACCCCAAGCATGAATATGTTAAAGACTTAGTTGAAACACCAAAACGCCGAGCTGATAGGCTCGATCGATTAATGCGCTCCAATGAGTTGGACCCAGTTCGGCAGGTCAAGCCATGAGTACAAATTTGCAGGAGCAACTCCAACTCCTTCCAGCGTATTTTCAAGGACACTTAGCACTGACCTTAGCCGCGCTATTTTTAGGAATCTTAGTCAGTATTCCATTAGGCGTAGTAGCAGCTCAATCGAAAAGAGCAAAGCAGCCGTTGCTGACTGTGATCAGTATCATTCAGACCGTGCCTAGCGTTGCAATTTTGGCATTGGTGGTAGCGATGCTGGGAGGTGAGATAGGGTTTTTACCAGCGATCATCGCGCTAACGCTCTATTCCATGTTGCCTATAGTTCGCAACACGGTTACAGGGTTGGAAACAGTAGCAGCAGAGGTGGTTGAAGCGGCTCAAGGCCTCGGTATGTCTTCGACCCAAATTCTAACAAAAATCAGAATCCCTCTAGCCATGCCGGTGATTATAGCGGGCATCCGAACGGCAGCGGTGTGGACGGTGGGCTTGGCTACTTTGTCAACTTTGGTCGGCGCGACTAGCTTTGGAAATTATATCTTCAGCGGCTTGCAGACCCGAAATTTAGTTGCTGTCACTGTTGGCTCTTTTTCTGCGGCCACTTTAGCCATATCGCTTGATTGGTTTATTGCGGGAATTCAATGGTTATTTGAAAACCGAGCACGGGGAATACCCGCGCCTCGTTACAAGCTAGTCAGAAATTCGGTCGCAGTTGCCGGAGTTGCCGCTATCTCACTGTCGCTTATTGCTTTATGGCCAAAACCGAAAGCTGACTTCATTATCGGTGGTAAAGGCTTTACCGAGCAGTACATTGTCGCGGGTCTTATTGCGGCGGAACTGGAAAAAGCGGGTTTTACGGTAGAACAACGCCTTGGCATGGGCACACAAGTGGTCTATGAGGCCGCGGTTCACAGTCGCATCGATGCCTACGTTGAGTATACGGGGACAGTCTGGGCCAATGTAATGGGAGAGACAGACAATCCCGGACGTGAAGAAGTATTGGAACAAGTGTCCCGCTATATTGAAGAAACAGATCAACTCACCAACATTGGCGCTATAGGATTTAAAAACCTGTACGGCTTTGCTATGACCAAAACGCGAGCTGCGGAACTCGGGGTTACCTCTATTAATGATTTAGTACCCATTGCAGGGCAGCTAGTTGCTGGAGGAGATCTAGAGTTTTTTGGACGCCCCGAATGGACAACAGTCCGCGATAAATATGCGATGGATTTCGGTGAAAAATTAACCTTCGATACCACCTTAATGTATTCAGCGGTCAGCAATGGTCAGGTGGATGTTATCTCGGCGTATTCAACAGATGGCCGTGTCGCCGCTTATGACCTGCTCATGTTAGATGATCCCCGCAATGCGCTACTTCCTTATGACTGCTTTATTATTACTTCACCGGAAGCGAATCAAAAGCCTGGTTTAGTCGCGATATTGAACTCTTTGGTGGGAAAAATTTCTGATCAAGCCATGCAGGAAGCGAATAAAATTGTAGACGTTGATGGTGGCACCTTGTCGGAGGCAATCACGTTCTTGCAAGGTGTTATCGCAGAGCCATAGCAGCAGGCCAGTATTGCCGCTGGCTCTGCTTACTGAATTCAGAGCCTAGGTGCAAACTTGATGGGTGTTGCACCCTGAACAAAATCAAACGTGATACTTCCTAGTTCGCTATTCACTCCTGCGCTTTGCAGAATTAGTCGCGGGACTGTCATGACAAGTGTGCTGAGGTCGATACTTGCACTGGGCGATTCAGTGCTCGTGGTTGGGTAAAAGTCTATAAGTTTGAATTGGGCCCCAGCGAGTTTCGTGAGTTTGAGATTCAGTACAAAGCTCTGGCCGTTAACTGAGATGGTTGGAATATGCAGCACCTGCTCTTGAGCGAAGTATGTCGCCACATTGGCGGCACCGGGCGTGAGTAAGTATTGACTCTGTAATGCGCCAAAACCGATACCTGAGCTAGCGCCGTCCTTTTTGATGCCATTGTCTTTGACAGAAACAAACATTCGGGCCGGTGTGCTGGCGGCTACATTGGTAGCCAGAGATGCGCCTCTGTTCAAGAGCCTTCCTTCGCCAGGTATAAACCAATCAAAGGTCAGAGTGTCTCCTTCAGGATCGCTTGCAGCCACTGTGAAATTGAATAGGCCGTTTCCTGATCCGCTGCTGGAAAGAGTCGCAGTAGGTGTCTGGTTGTAATCTTTCGCTCTAGGTTCAACGTTGAAAGTAAAGTCTAAGGTAGGGCTTCCAGCGATACCCACCTGTACTCTCCACTCGCCAGCTATGGGCGTGATGGTTTCTGCAAACTCAAGAAAGTAAAACTCTATTCGGCTGTTAAAGCGAATGGATTGGGAGCTGTCTAGGCTAATAAAGCCGTTAGGGTCGGTAAGGTAAACCTGCACCGTATCCCCGATAACCCCACCTTGATAGTTGAGTCGTAAAAATATTTCGTCACGTGCTGCAAAACTTGCGTCAATGTTCTCAAAACCGGTGATGGCGTTGCTATTGTTATTGCTCGAAGACGCTCTTCGGACAACAAGCCCGGAGTCGCTCTCGTTAACAACGAAGCCAGCTCGTGCTTGAGCGGTAAGCTCAACAGTTTGATTCGAAATCACAAGATTATCGGGAGGTCCGTACATTGCTTGTAATGCAGCGATGTCATCGGCTTGGGGAGACCCATACCGAGTGACTATTGGAGTCATAATTGAAACTGGATTTTCTGAATGACCTAAACCTAGCAGATGCATCATTTCATGGACCATGACGTTAACATCGTAACTGCCGTCACGCAGGCTGTTGAATTGAAAGCTGCCGTCAACGTTAGGAAAGTAGCCAAGTCGCGTGATGGTTGAAAATGAAGCAGACCCAGCAGGGCCGGCTTTTGCTATGGCGGAGCCTCCAAAGGCTTCCCAGCCTATGGTCACAATGTTGTCACTAAAGTCCAGTGGCGCCGCTGTGGATTCGCCAAGAAACTGCAAATCTAAATCAGCAACGTTCTCCAATATTGTGAAAGCCTGCTGCAGTTTTTCGATGATTTCTGCCGCACTAATGTCGGCGCGAGCACCGCTATGGTTATACGCAAGTTTAACCACTCCGTTTTCCCAAAGACTCAACTCTGTCGAGATACCTAAGAATGGAGAATATCGATCCGCATTATGTGAGACGGCACCCAAGTCATATTGGGTGAGGTTTTTTGGCTCAATTGCCGTCAAAGGAAAGGCGAAAGTGAACCCGATTAAGCCTATGAGAGATGAGCGAAATGCGTTAAGAGTCTGACGAAAACGGCTCATATTGGGATTGGCTCCGTGAATAAAGGATATACAGTATGGTCCGATAGTAGCGCGAATCTTCGGGGGAGTGTAGTGAGAAAAAAGAGCGAGAACGAATAGCGAGAACGAATAGCGGCAGCGAATAGTCGGAGTACTAGCTGCGTTAAGATTGCGGGGGGAACGAAGTTAAGATGTAGAGGGTCTATCGAAGCTGTCAACGCGTGGTGATTCCCTTGGGGCTAGTCTCTCGCCCCAAGGGTTACAACGAGCCTTTAGTTGCCGTAAATAGCAGCTCTTGCGGCTCCATGTACTTGCAAAGAATACAAAATATCATCGTTTTGGATCATGCCAATAAAAACGACATTTTCGACTGGATCAATCCAAAACCATGATCCCGCAATTCCCCACCACCAATGAGTGCCAACTGGCGCACCCTGATAGGCTTCGGAATTCTCGACAATTGCAAAATCTAGTCCAAATACATTGCCAGGGTAAAGCTGACCTATGTTCTCAACTGCGTCTGGCAGCTGATTGCCGCGCATTAGATTAATTGCTTCTTCAGAAAGTATCCGTTGGCCGTTGTGCATGCCCATGTTGAGGTGCATTTGGGCAAACTTCATATAGTCAGCCGCTGTAGAGGTAAGGCCACCGCCACCGGAGAGAAATTTGGGTTTTTGTAAAAACATACCAGAGTCTGTGCGTGCTAGAGTGCCATCAGACCTTGGGCGATACTGCCGTGCAAATCTTTCAGAATTTTCTGGGGCCACAAAAAAGCCGGTGTCGGACATGCCAAGAGGATCGAAAAGCCTGTCTTGTAAAAAGTCATCGAATGTTTGACCTGAAAGCACTTCAACCAAGTAGCCCTGAACATCAACGGAAATGCTATAGACCCACTGGCTGCCGGGTTGATAGCTGAGTGGAATATCTCCGAGTTTAGGGATTGACTCTTCGAGAGTGTAATTCGGAAGGTTCATTATTCCAGCTTCTGCATAGGCATTGGCAATCGGGCCTTGAGAAAGGGGAGGAGTGTAAACAAGTCCGCCGGTGTGGCTCATGAGTTCGCGGACGGTCATGGGATGATCAGCAAGCTCTGTAACATAGCTTCCATCATCGTTCTGCGAAACGAAAACTTCCATGCCTGCCAGCGCAGGTATGTGTTTCTCAACCGGATCGTCTAACGTGAATTTGCCTTCATCGTAAAGCAGCATTAAGGCGGTGCCAGCCACTGGCTTGGTCATTGAGAAAATGCGAAAAATGCTGTCGGTAGACATGGGCACTTGGTCTTCTACATTTTGGTAGCCCACTGCATCGTTCATGAGCACTTCGCCGTCTTGGGCCACCATCATTACCACACCCGACAATTTTCCGGCATCAACTCGTGCCTGCATGTCTGCTTTAACCGCATCGAGTCGAGCTTGCTCGATGTCAGCCTGAGCGGTGCCTGTTACTAGAACCGCAGCGGTGGCTAACCCTAGGGCAACTTTTCGAACCGCATTCATTGGATCGAGTCTGTAATTCATGAGTGTCTCCGTTAAATCTATTAGATACTTAGCGCGACATTACAGCATTTTTTGAGAGAATGTTGAAAGCATCGACGCCCTAAGCGCGACAAATGGCCTTATCAACCCGTTGGTTAGCGTACTCTCAAGGCGCTGTTCATCCCTCACCGCAGGATATAGTGGTGTGACCTAGGGCTGCTGTGGCTCCATGAATGCTCGAACGAAAAGGCAAAGCGAGTTACAATCGCAACTCCACCAATGTGATGAGTTTTCACTATGAGCTACCAGTTGATTAAAAGTATCCACATGACCTTTGCCATGATAACCGCCATTAGTTTTTGTGTGCGGGGAGTATGGATGATGACTGAATCGGCCATGCTGCAGAAAAAACTAGTGAAAGTGTTGCCACATATTATTGATACTGTTCTGCTCGTCTCTGCTATCACCCTGGTAGTAATGAGCGGGCAATACCCTTGGGTTGCCGCGTGGGTTGGAATAAAAATAGTGCTGCTGGTGGCGTACATTGTGTTGGGAACTTTTGCGCTAAAACGTGGCAAGACTAAACAGATGCGCATTGTGTTTTTTGCGGCATCAGTTGCTGTGCTGCTTGCGCTGTTCGCGGTGGCAGGAATTAAGCCAGGGTTTTAGAGGAATCATTTAAACGCGGTTAGGATAATCTAAGCGCGTTTGAACAATTCAGTGTCCGCGGCATCTAAAAATGGACCGTCAACACACAGACGCCTACCGTCCGGTGCATCACAAGCCCCGCAAATACCCACTCCACACTTAGTCCAGTAATCAATGGCATTGAAGATTTGCTCGGGTTTGCAAAACTCTCTTTGAACCAGTTCGGCGGCCCTTACCATTGGTCCCGGACCGCAGTTGTAGAAAACCAATGTGTCTAATTCATCGTCATTGAGCTTGCTTAAATAGTCTTTGAGCAACTCCGTGATAACCCCGTGAAACCCTTTACTGCCATCATCTGTTGCTACATGCAGGTTGCCAATGCGTTGGCATTCTTCAAGAAAGTAGAGGCGTTCCTCCGTTCTCGCGCCAAGAAATATTTCAGTATCGCCAAAATCTCGCGCAATTTGATAAACCGCTGCTAGCCCAGTCCCGCCAGCAACTGTAATAATTTTGGAATTCTCAGGAGGGTTTACTGCGTTTCCATGGGGGCCTCGAACATAGGCTTCAGTTCCTGGTTCTAACGTCATCAGGGCATTGGTAAATTCGCCCAGGTTGATGATGACCAAAGAAAAGGGATCATCGGTTAGCGCAGAAAAAGGTTTTTCTCCTAAGCCGGGTATCCAAAGAAAAATAAACTCCCCTGCTTGCACGTTTACCGATTTATCAAAAGTTAAAATACAAATATCGTCGGTGACACGCTGGTTGCTGACGAGTGTTACTGGACTGAAATCCATATCCACGTCATAGCGCACCAATTCTTCTGCTTGGTCGGCGTTTGAGGTTAAGTCGGCGGTCAGTGTTTTAAAGTAGTGAGCGATCTCGTTGGTCGTCATCCCCACTAAGGCTGAGCCAATACCAAAGATAGTTGCGCCGGCTTCCTTAAACGCCTGCACGTCGCCCGCACCGCTTATTCCGCCGCAGGCAATAACCGGAACATTAACAGCAGCGCTTATTTCTCCTACACATTCTAGTGCTCGGGGGAGCGCGCCTTTGCCTGAAATGCCCCCTTTTTCATTGGTGAGAATAGGGCGGCCATGAGCGCTGTAGCACTCTGGCCCCATCGTATTGATTGCACAGATTCCATCGGCGCCGCCTCTGACTGCGGCCTCAGCAATCTCTCCAATGTTGGGTACATTGGGCGTGAGTTTTGCGACCACAGGAATGGTGACTGCTGACTTTACGGCGCGAATTATATCTTCCACCAGAGCGGGGTCTTGCCCCATTGCCATACCATAGCCTTTGGCATGAGGGCAGGACAGGTTTAGCTCTAAGCCATCACCGTAGGGTGCCATGATCTTGGCAACTTCAACATATTCATCCACGCTGCCGCCAAAAATCGATATGAGTAGAAAACGGTCTTTGGGGATAGTTAGCTGCGCCATTAGCTCAGCGGAACGAGCCGCACCGGGGTTCGTTAAACCTACCGCGTTGGTGAATTTGCCAGGCTCATACTGAGTGAGTATAGGCTCGCGGTATCCGAGTCTTGGTTCTGGGCCAATGCTTTTGGTGGTTAACACACCCACCTCGGGCATAGTGTCAAATACTCGCTGAATGATAGAGGCAGAGCAGCTCACAATGCCTGAGGGAATAGTAAACGGGCCGGACAGGGACTTGCCTAGAAACTCGGTTTTCAAAATTCTAAAAACTCTTTTGAGGCGTGAATGGAAACGTTATTTTATCGCTTACGAAGTTGAAACGCACTATTGGGATAAGTTTTGCGTTCTGAACCAACGAGCGCCTTGCTGCACCCTGTCAATGACCGAATCGAAGACCCTCCTTTACAATAAGGATTTCAATGCAGGTTTGGTCACTTTGCCCATAGCATTACGGGGTAAGGCGTCTATTATTTTTATTGCTTTAGGGATTTTGTACGAGGACATTTTGCCGTTGCACCACCCCCGTAAATCCTCAAACGTTAAGGAAGCGCCTGAATTTAACCCAATAAAGGCAGTTACTGATTCGCCCCAAGTCTCATCAGGAACCCCGACCACTGCAACCTCAGCAATAGACTCATGGGTGAGCAGAACACCTTCAATTTCCAAAGCGGAAAGTTTGTAACCTCCGGATTTTATTATATCTACCGAAGATCGTCCCATTATCCTGTAGTAGCCATTTTCGAGCACAGCAACGTCACCGGTGCAAAACCAGCCGTCTTTAAAACTTTCACTGCTGGCTTTTTGATTGTCCCAGTACTCAAGAAATACGTTGTCTCCCTTGACTCTTATTTCCCCTGCGAGCCCTTCTTCTGTGATTACCTTATCGCTCTCATCGAATATTTTGATTTGAACTCCAGGTAGCGCTTGGCCCACATAGCCAGCTCGCCGTTCGCCGGAATAGGGGTTTGATATACCCATGCCAATTTCGGTCATACCATAGCGCTCAAGCAATACTTGTCCAGTCAATGTTTGCCATTGGTTAAAAAGCTTCACAGGGCAAGCCGCAGAACCCGAGATGTTCAATCTCATTCTGGCAAACCCAGCACAGATTTTGTTTACCTTTTCTGTATCGATCGTATCAAAATATTGAATCAGTTTGACATAGATCGTAGGTACTGCCATAAAAACGCTGTAGGTGTCTGCGACAACTTCCTGCGTGATTTTGGGTATATCGAACTTACTGTACAGATGCACGGTAGCGCCTGCCCATAGACCGCAGCTAAGAATGTTAATGATGCCGTGTATGTGATGCACGGGGAGAAAAAGTGGAATGACGTCGTCCGCGCTCCAACTCCAAGCGTCGATCAAAGTTGTAATTTGCGCGTGAATTGTTTTGTGGGTGCTCACCACGCCTTTCGGTTTGTTGGTTGTGCCGCTGGTGAAGAGCATCATGGCTCTGCGTTCGCTTTCTATCTCAGGCAGTGTGACAGCAGTTTCTTGCAGCACATCTTCCACAGATAGAAGTTCTATATTCAATTGCTGGCAAAGTTCTTTTAGGGATTCTTGATAAGCGCCATTAGCAATCATTCGGGTGACACTGGCGCAGGTAAGGTAGTGGTCTAATTCAGCGACTGCCGAGGATACGTTCAGGGGAACCGCAATACCGCCTGCTCGCCAAACACCGTGCATGACAGTCACGTAATCGACGCTAGCGGGGATGAAAAATGCGATCCGTTCTTCCGCTAAATCCGTTTTTCCATTAAGCAATCCGCTGGCAAATCGGTCGATTCGGGAATTCAGTTCTCCGTAGCTATAATGGTCTGCCCCTTCAACAAGTGCAGTCTTGGAATTGTCGTTTTTTAAAGAAGGAAATGGAACTTGCGTCACAGGTTTATCCTTAATTCAGTCAAATTTACTAGCAGTATTAAAAGAGCGCGCTTACGACAAGATACAGGATGGAGGGCCCCAATAGGCAGCCAACACCGGTATAAAAAGTAGCGGTCATTGCTCCATAAGGAACAAGTTTAGGGTCTGTTGCCGCAAGGCCCGCGGCTACACCGCTGGTGGTTCCCATTAAACCACCAAAAACCATCGCGGACTGAGGGTTATCAAGGCCAATAGTCTTGGCAACTAAGGGGGTGCCAATCATCACTAAAATCGATTTAACCAACCCAGCAGCAACGCTTAAAGTAATGACTGCATCGCTTGCCCCTATCGCCTCACCAGTAACGGGCCCGACAATGTAGGTGACCGCACCGGCCCCAATCGTAGTGATCGCTGCAGGGTCGGTATAGCCAAAAAGTACAGCCACTGCGGCACCCACTATAAAAGAAACTAGGACACCTGCAAAAATTGAAATGGCCCCTGCAATCCCAGCTTTTTTGAGTTCGCTAAACTTAACGCCAAAAGCGGTTGCCACAATCGCAAAATCCCGCATCATGCCGCCGCCCATTAATCCGATACCGCTGAGCAGTGCTATATCAGAAACACCTTTTGTGCCCCCGGTGGTCACGCCTCCCCAGTAAGCGGCAAGCAGGCCAATGGCGATGGCGATGGCAGAACCGTGGATGCGCCCTGCAGTGAGCTTGTTGGCGAGAAAGTAAGACACCCACATCACCACGCCAACAGCGGCAAAGGCAACGATTAGATTGTTTCTCAGAAAAGCTGTTTCAATGATATCCACTAGGAGCCTCCGTCAGAGGTATTTGAGCCAGAACCAATTTTGCTTAAAACAGGCACTAAGGCAAAACTCACCACAACGGCGGCAACGCCAGCAACCAGAGCTAGAAGGCCGCCGTCGGCAGCAGCGGCTACGTTTTGTCGTGCAGCCATGGCCACCACGATAGGAATATACATGGCACTCCAGAATTGAATGCCACTGCCGGCAGCTCCTTCTGTGAGGGATTTGAAACGGGCAGAATTGCTGGCGAAAACGAGCAGCAACATGGCAATGCCAACACCGCCGACATTCGCTTCTACTCCCAGGGCTACGCCAAGCGACTCCCCAACCAGCATCCCTATAATTAGGCACAGTGACAGCAGAGCAACACCATAAACAATCATCTATTTTCCTCGTGGCGACTACGCCAATTAGCGGAAAGGTAATTTGCAAAATACTTGCGACTGCTGAGCCAACATCATGGGAATCGAATTGGGATTTGCAAGCTGCAACTGATAATAAGACTTCGGTGTTTTGAGTGCAATGCAATGGCTTGTGGCATGGAGAATGGGTACGTTGACTCGGGGTTTAGGCTCGGTAGACCAATTGACAGGGTGGGTAGGTTTGTAGGTTAATTAAGGTTCTATTTAGAGAGCTCTAGGTTAATTTTGAGTTTGTCTAAGTCTTTGTTTATCAATAGGTTAGAGATTTTCACCCCAGTAAAGAGAATGCCAATGTTTAAATGTTTAAAGCCAATGTCAGCTATCGCGCTGTTATCGATGATTTTAGTGGGTACTGCCGGTGCTCAGGATGTCACCCCAGAAATCTTGGAAAATGCACAGGACTACTCAGACAGATGGGTGACTTACGGCAAGAACTACGGCGCCTGGCGCTACATGCCGGATGACCAAATCAATCGGGATACGGTTGCCGGTTTGCGCCCTGTTTGGATAAAGCAGACGGGTGTCAGCGGGGGCGCGTTTGAGGTGACAGCTTTAGTCAACGATGGACGGATGTATCTCACCACGGCTAATAGTCACCTGATTGTCGTTGATCCAATGACTGGGGACGAGCTATGGCGTTACGATCATGAGTTCGAGAATGTAGATTTATGCTGTGGCCCTCATAACAGAGGAGTCGGTTTGCATGAAGACAAAGTGTTCTATGGCACCTTGGATGCACATTTACTGGCATTTGATGCCGCCACTGGCATTCAACTATGGGATGCGGAAGTAGGTGACCACCGAGAATCTTTTTCAGTTACAGGAGCGCCATTAGTTGTTAAAGACATGGTACTGATTGGTGTTGGTGGGGGCGAGTTTGGTATTCGCGGCTATGTGGACGCTTACGATGTAAACACTGGTGAATTGCGCTGGCGCTGGTATACCACTCCCGAGGAGGGCATGCCCGGCAACGAAACCTGGGAAGGAGATTCATGGAAAACAGGCGGAGGACCCACTTGGGTGACAGGAACCTATGATCCTGAAACCGATTTAGTGTTCTGGGGTACAGGAAACCCTTGGCCAGATATTAATAACAATGCCCGTAAAGGCGACAATCTTTTCACCAATTCGGTAGTGGCGTTGAATGCAGATTCTGGAGAATTGGAATGGTACTTCCAGACTTCTCCGCGAGATGAATTTGACCATGACTCAACTTCGGAGCCGATGATTATAGAGGAAATGTTCGAAGGTCAGATGCGTAAGATGGTGGTTCAAGTTTCACGAAACGGCCATGTTTATGCGCTCGACCGCTACACCGGAGAATTTCTTTACGCAGGTGAATACACAAAAGTGAATTGGTCAGAACGAGATGAGTCTGGCAAGCCTGTTTTAAAAGAGTCCATGTATGAACCGGCTGACACTGTGGTGTTTCCGGGTCTTTATGGAGGTAAAAACTGGCCGCCTGCTTCTTACAGCCCAGATACACATATGCTCTATATTCCGACTACGGAATGGGGGACTACCTTCATACGCAGAGAAGGTGATGGTCGACCTGGCACTATGGACCTAGGAGGAATTCCACGCTTTGAACCAAGTGGCACCGGTTACGTAGTTGCTTTTAATATGCAAACCGGAGACATAGATTGGCAAGTTGAAATGCCTGGTAACTTTAACTGGGCAGGCACACTGGCAACGGGTGGCGGATTAGTTTTCTCGGGAGCGCCGGACGGCTATATCTATGCATTAAACGATGAAACGGGTGAAGTGCTGTGGAAATTCCAGACGGGGAGTGGTCTCTATGCGCCGCCTACCAGTTTTACTATTGACGGCAAGCAGTACATTGGAATTGCATCAGGAACCCGAGATCCAGTTACCCGAGAAGGTGTAGCAACAGGAATTTCTCCGGGCAACTATATTCTCTTTAGCCTTTAAGGCGAGCCGGTGCAAGCGAGTTAATGTCTTAGGCCCGTAAAGTGAACGTAATCGGTCTCAAGTTTGTGATATTAAACGTGGTATGAGAAGCAGGTTGAATAGTCGTATGAATAAAAGAAGATTGAGTAAAAAAAGCTTGAGTAAAAAAAGTAAACTATCGTTGTTTCTGGCGGGAGCAGTTTGGCTACTACCAAATACGTTGTTTGCAGGTGTGGGTGAAGGTGGCGAGTTGTACGATGCTTATTGTACGGTTTGTCACGGAGGCCTAGGCGAAGGTCAGGCAATGGGTAAGGCGCTCACCGATAACACCGCAAATAGATTGTCCGACACAGATCTTCTGGCTGTTATCACCGATGGGCGAGCGGGTACGGGTATGGCTGCTTGGGGTGGTTCGTTTAGCGAAGAGGAAATCTACGATATCGCCACTTTCGTCAGAACGCTGCAAGGTAAGCCAGGACTAAGTATCGGCAATGAAGATTCTGGCCCGAGTGATGACCCTATGGTAATAGCAGGCGAAGCCCTGTTTAACAATCAAGGAAACTGCGTGAGCTGTCACTCGTACGACGACAATGGCGGCAGTATCGGCCCTAGTCTTGATGGTGTTGGGTCGAGGTTGTCTGATAGCGCTTTGCTTGACGCATTAAGCAATCCATCAGCTTCATTAGTGAGTGGGTATGGCGCTAAGATTGTGACTCAAAACGACGGGTCTACCGTGCGTGGAAGGTTCAGAAACGATTCTGAACTCGCCGTGCAAATTCAAAGTGAAGACGGGAAACGTTGGGTCACCTATTTTAAGGATAGAGTCGCTAGCATTACCGATGACGAGCAATCGTTGATGCCCGATGTTTACTCAACCTTGGGTGATGAAGAACAACAGCAAATTCTGGCTTTTATAAAATCGCTGTAAACAATTTTGGAGTTAAGAATATGAAAATAGTTAACGCATTGGCCCTGGTCACTATAGCAAGCTTTGGTTTAGCTGCAGCTGCTGATCAAAGTTTTTCCCCGGATCAAGCTTTTGGTGCCGAGATGCCTGCCACCTTACAATCGCTGACGTTAAAGGAAGCAATAGCATCCAAGTCAGCAGACAAAAATGGCATGGCTAAGATAGAAGGCCAAATCACAGAAGTCTGCCAAGCCAAAGGCTGCTGGATGATTTTGGTCGATGGTGATACCTACGCACGGGTTACCTTCGAGGACTATGGCTTCTTCGTCCCAATTGAGACGAGCATGCAGCGCTCTGTAGTTTACGGGACATTAACCGAGCATGTGCTATCCGGAGAGCAGGCAGAACACTATGCTCAAGATGCTGGAGCTCAATCGACTTTGGCGCTGGAAGGCGAGGTTAAGGAATATTCCATCGTCGCCCGAGCGGTTCAACTGGAGAATCGTAGCTAGTTGAGGGTATAATCGAGCCCGAGAAAACGGATCGTAGTAAAAAAGGGAAGGCAGGAGTCTTCCCTTTTTCGTGTCCGAGTCAAAAATAATTACTGAGGGAATTAAGATGGAAATCGATACGCAAATGCTGACCGCGTTCGCTATAACGTATGGTCTAAAGCTGTTGGCAGCTATTGCTACTCTAGTGATAGGGCTCTATATCGTAAAAATGATCATTGGAATCATTGGGAAAATGATGGACAAGAGCGGTACTGATCCGTCTCTTAAGAGCTTTCTTACTAGCCTAACGTCCATACTTTTGAAAGTGATGGTCTACATCACGGCGCTTGGCATGCTGGGTGTTGAGATGACTTCTTTTGTTGCCATCATTGGTGCGGCTGGATTAGCTGTAGGTTTGGCACTGTCGGGGACTTTGCAAAATTTTGCAGGCGGAGTAATGATTCTCTTGTTCAAGCCTTATAAAGTTGGCGACGTGATCGAAGCTCAAGGCTACATTGGTTCCGTTAAAGAGATTCAGATTTTTGTCACAATTCTAACTACACCAGACAATAAAACAGTTCTAATTCCGAACGGTCCACTGGCAACAGGTTCAATGGTGAATTTTTCTACTCAGCCACAGCGCCGTGTAGACTGGACTTTCGGCATTGGCTACGGTGATGACATCGATAAAGCGTATGAAGCGATCGGTAAATTAATTGCGGCGGACGAAAGAATTCTTAAAGATCCGGAGCCTTTCATGGCGCTGTCTGAACTTGCAGATAGCTCGGTGAATATTGTGGTTAGATGTTGGGTCAATGCTCCTGACTACTGGGGTGTTTACTTCAATATGAATGAGCAGGTTTATAAGACGTTTGGTGATGCAGGGCTATCTATTCCATTCCCGCAAATGGACGTCCATCTACAAAAGCCTGAATAAGCTAGGAAAAAATAAAGAATAAGCTAAGAAAAATCGCAAGACCTACTGCTAACAGTATTGAATAAATAATACTCGCTATTATAAATTTCAATGCTGTTAGCAGATACCCATCATCAAAATAGGCCTTTAGGCTCAAGAACGGATAGCAGATCATCCAAAACGTTAACGCGTAATTTGCCAAGCTTGCAACTGCTGGCACCACAGGCACTCCCTCCTCAGGCAATTTTCCCACTAGAACACTCAGTAAAATGGCCAGTATCAAAAAAGTATGATTGTGAAGAGTAAGGATCATGTGCTCTACGTAGTAGCGCTTGGAAAAGAAGTACATGATTTTTAAGATGGCTGCTAACAGAGGCATCATTAGAAGCATGAACACTGTAATGTAGTCTAAAGACCCATAGAAGAAACTCTCTGGGTCGTCTCGGTTTTCCACATAATTCGTTGTAACTTGGTTGGCAACAAATGCCATCAGATTGGAATTCGTTGTTTCATTTAGTAAGGGTAGCTGAACTGCTTCAAGAAAATCCGTGAACTCTTGGATGCCCCCCAATTCTTCATCGTCTAGTTCAGGAGTTAGCTCGTCTGAAAGCGTCTCCAAAGTCTCGGCACCGACACTAGGTTCCTGCCCCGACAAAGAATCATCTAAAGTCTCTATAAACGTATTTACAGAAATCACAAAAAAGAGCAAAAGGCTAAGCACCAAAAAAAGCCGTAAGGGCGGGGTATAGCTTGCACGTCGCCCCTGAATATATTCCCGAGTTAGAAAGCCCGGTTTAGTAAAAAGGAAAAAGAGCGTTCGATAGGCGCGTCCATCTATTTCAAATACCGCGTGGGTGAATTCAGCGAGCAGTTTGCTCAATGGCCGTTTAACTACTAAGTCTTTTTGACCACAGCTGGAACAATAGTGATTGCTAAGAGCTTTTCCGCAGTTAAGGCAAACTGCTGCTGTCGTTAATTCGGTCATAGAAGGCGCTGACTATTGAAATAAAAGGGGACCAGGCAGGCATTATACTTAATTGTCGGCAGAACTGGATTTTCGAGGAGGAGAAGTCTTTGAAAGAGCGTCCCGCCCCCCGCATGGGGTGTAGGCCTGCAAAGGGCGGGATTCTCAAGGAGCACTCAAACGCAGAATGAGGTGTGGAGGCGCTGCGTTTGAATGTAGGTAGCAAGACGACATATGTCACATCATGCTGTGTTGCGGAGCATACGATACCACTATATGTAGTGAGACTCAACTTGAATTAGATCTATTTGTTAATGCTGATACAGGGGCCGAGGGATATCCAATTTCACTTATAGTAAAGTAATTACTTTATTATATTTGTGGGCTTCGGCGATTCTATTGCAGCTCTGCAATTATCCAGCACCCCATTGCTGATCTCTGCCAAAATAAAACTTAATGGTAGGCGTTAAAGACTATCGGGATGCAACATTGGATCAAGAGGTCACTTTACTCATGAATTTTCAGTAGACTGTCCTCATCTGCTAGTGCAACTGGCTAGCATGAAATTTGGGCAAACTAGATTTAGACTGGGATTCAATTTTCACTCTGTGAAAGTAAAAGCTGCGTTCTGGGTCTAATGTTGCATAAGCTATTGTGTAGGAGAATAAAATGAATAAAGAAAAAATAATGCACTACTTGCCTTGGGGCTTCGCCGCTTTTATAGCATTCGTATTTGTACAATCGCTGTTTTTCAAATTTACTAACTCGTTCGAGACACAGCATATCTTTGGCACGATTGGACAATGGATGGAAGGAATCGGCTTCTTGCAATTCGCTGCCGCAGGTTTTGCTGCGTATGGTGGATACACCATTGGTACGATTGAGCTGATTGCCGCAATTTTACTATTGATTCGCAAAACTCAAATCTATGGTGCAGCTTTGGCATTTAGCGTAATTTCCGGTGCGATATTTTTCCATTTGTTTACGCCACTAGGCGTGAGTGTTGTGATAAACGAGGCCGGTGATAAAGATGGTGGTCAGTTGTTTGCTATGGCAGTGCTAGTGAGCATTTTCTCCGCTACGATTGTCTTCTTACGCAGAGATGATTTGCTTAAATCTGGAGCTGTATAAGCAGAGGCCGCAACTCTGAGGGTAATTTCGGGAGATGAAAATGAAGATGCTTCTTTTATCGGTTTTTAGTATTAGTTTAACGCTGGCGAGTTTTTCCGCTTCAGCAATTGATCCGGTGTACACCGGGTATTTTAACGACAATGCAATAAGTGGTTACGATGCTGTGGCCTATTTCACCGAAGGAAAGCCGGTAAAGGGGTCTGATGAGTTCACCTTCGATTATCTTCACGCAACGTGGAAGTTCTCCTCGCAGGCGCATTTGGACCTGTTTGAAGCCGACCCCACCGCCTATGCTCCCCAGTATGGAGGTTACTGCGCTTACGCAATAGCTAACGGCGATACAGCAAGCGCAGAACCGGATCTTTGGACCATTGTGGATGGTAAGTTGTATTTAAACTACAGTAAGAAAATAAATGCACGTTGGAAAGAAGACATTCCTGGCTACATCGAAAAAGCGAATAAGGCGTGGCCGGACTTTTTTAACGAATAGTGATGTTTAACAGCGCACCTAAGTTGTACTCTTGGCCTGAATCAGGTGCGCCTAAGTTCCCAAAGCTTTCTTTAATACCTTAAGTTATTAAGGGAATTGTAGCTGTAAGTAATAGAGTTCATGCCATCGCTTGGATTGTCATGCTCAATAAAATAATGCTTGAATCCAGCGGTTTCGGCCAAGGCAAAGATACTAGCAAAATCAATGGTGCCACGTCCCACATCAGCCATACTGCCGTCTGACATTCGATCTTTAACATGCAACATAGGAAAACGGCCGGGATATTTTCTAAAATACTCGGTTGCATCCACACCGGCATTGGCTGCCCAATAGAGATCCATTTCAAAAAATACGAGATCTGGATCGGTTTGCTCCAAAAGCACGTCGTATCCCATTTTTCCATCATGCTTATCAAATTCGAAACTGTGATTGTGATAGCCCATCTTGATACCAACCGCTTTGGCCTGCTCACCAGCGTTGTTGAGTAAATCAGCAATTCGAGCATAGTTTTCGTATTTGCGGTCATCCCCTACTAGGAAGGGCAGCACAATGTATTTTTGACCAAGAGTAGCAGCGGTATCTATGACCTGACTTAAGTTATCTTGAATCTCATTGAGGGGGATATGAGCAGCAGGTGATACAAGCCCATTTTTATCTAAGATTTGACGAACCTCGCTGGGAGAGTTGCCGAAGTATCCGGCGAATTCCATTTCCTTAAATCCTAACTCTGCAAGCCTCGCTAAAGTACCGTCGAAATCAGCGGCCATTTCTGTACGCAAGGAATAGAGCTGTAGCCCGATAGAATCAACTTTTCTTCCCTGAGCCAATGCGGTTTGCCACGCGCCTGCCGCTGTCACGCCAGCAACTGCAAGTGTCTGTAAAAATTGTCGGCGTGAAAAAGAGTTTTTGGAAAGCTGATTAATCATGATTGGTTCCTTGATTGTTTTGCCTAGAGACTACCAAAACCATGGCTCTGGGAATAGCGCAGATAGCGAATTTTGAATACTGATAGTAGTGACTTCTAGTAGTGACTTCGGTTAACTGCTTAAGTTAACCCATTCGTTGTTCGCTGTGTTTGACTTAACCGCGGCGTCAATGAACTGCATTCCTCGGAGTCCATCTGCTGCTTTGGGGACAAGGCTCTCATCGGGAGTAGTTCTGCCTGTGAGTAAATCAGCGATGTCAGAGTAAAGATTGGCGAAGCCCTCAAGAAAGCCTTCGGGGTGACCTGACGGTATTCTGGTCGCGGCCGCTGATGATTCGGAGATGCCCGGACCACCCCGTGAGAGGGTTTGTGGGGGCGAGTTTAAGGGAGTAAATTTGAGATAATTTGGGTTTTCTTGCTGCCAGATCAGGCTCGCTTTTTCGCCAAATAATTCCAGCTTTAGGCCATTCTCTTTGCCGCTAGCCACTTGGCTTGCCCAAAGCATTCCCTTGGCGCCGCCTTTATAGCGAAGCAGAATATGAGCGTTGTCATCAAGGCTTCGCCCGCCCACAAAAGAATCTAGATCTGCGAGCAAGCTGGTTGTCTGCAAGCCGGAGATAAACTCTGCAAGGTGGAATGCGTGGGTTCCGATGTCGCCAATGCTTCCGCCTGCCCCTGCAAGTGTGGGGTCTGTGCGCCACGAGGCTTGTTTTTGGCCGCTGGCTTCAAGGTCAGTCGCCAGCCAGTCTTGAGCATATTGAATGTGGATGACCCGTAACTTACCTAATAGACCGTCTGACACCATGTCTCGCGCTTGGCGAACCATGGGATAGCCACTGTAGTTATAGGTCACTAGAAGCTCAGCCTTTGACTGCTGCGCAATTGACACCAGTGACTGGGCCTCCGCAAGGGTTGTGGTCATGGGCTTATCACAGATTACGTGAATACCAGCTTCTAAGAAAACTTTGGCCACCGGGAAATGAAGATGATTAGGTGTGACAATCGAGACCGCTTGAATCCCGTCTTTAAGTGTCGCCTCGGTGGCTGCCATTTCGGCATAGCTGCTGTAGCTGCGCTGGGCTGCGATGCCTAATTCCTTTGCTGATGCTGCCGCTCTATCAGCGTCCGAGCTCAGTGCGCCGGCAAGCAGTTCGTAGCGATTGTCGAGTCTTGCAGCAATACGGTGAACGTCACCAATAAATGCGCCTTGGCCCCCACCTACCATGCCTAAGCGAATTTTCTGCATGCTTAGTCTATCCCCAATATTCGTTTATTGGTGCTGTCATCAGTGCCTGCGTCCGCAAAATCGTCAAAGGCCTTATCGGTGACTCGAATAATATGATCGCTAATGAACTGGGCTCCTTCCCGAGCGCCATCTTCCTGATGTTTAAGACAGCATTCCCATTCCAAAACGGCCCAACCATCAAAATCATTTGCGGCAAGTTTTGAAAAAATCGCCTTAAAATCAACCTGTCCATCCCCTAAGGAACGGAATCGTCCAGCTCGATCGACCCATGACTGGTAGCCGCCGTAAACACCCTGTTTAGCGGTGGGATTGAACTCGGCATCTTTGATATGTACAAGCTTTATGCGTTCTTTGTAGTGCTCTAGAAAACCCACATAGTCCAACTGTTGCAACACCAAGTGGCTAGGGTCAAATAGGATGTTGCAGCGGGGGTGGTTGTTTACTCGTTCTAGAAACATTTCAAACGTGACGCCATCATGAAGGTCTTCACCGGGATGAATCTCAAAGCCCACGTCCACTCCAGCGTCTTCAAAACAGTCCAGAATAGGCAACCATCGTTTGGCTAATTCATCGAACGCCGTTTCAACGAGCCCGGCTGGCCTTTGAGGCCATGGATAAAGATAAGGCCAAGCGAGTGCGCCCGGAAAGCTAGCGTGGGCTGTAAGGCCAAAATTTTTAGAAGCCTTTGCAGCCAGTTTTACTTGTTCAACCGCCCAGGCTTGTCTGGCTTTTGGATTGCCCTGAACTTCTTTGGCTGCAAAACCGTCGAACATTTCATCATAAGCTGGGTGAACCGCGACTAGCTGACCCTGCAAGTGAGTTGAGAGTTCGGTGATCTCTATGTGGTATTCGGCCAGCGTTCCTTTAATCTCATCACAGTAATTTTTGCTTTCGGCCGCTAGTTTCAAATCCAGTAGACGCTCATCCCAGCTGGGAATCTGAACGCCTTTGAAACCTAGATTCGAAGCCCACGCTCCAATTTCAGACAGTGAGTTGAATGGAGATTCGTCAGCTGCAAACTGGGCTAAGAATATGGCGGGGCCTTTGATTGTTTTCATAATTAGCTTTTAAAATAATTAATTAAAAAGGAGACTCAGGGAAGTAGTATTCCTCAGCGTTGTCTTTTGTAATTAGAGGTGAGCCCAAAATGTAGTCTCCGTTGATTGGAGCATTGGAAAGAAATTTAAGTGCTGTAAGTTCCATGGCTGTGGCTATCATTGAAGGTGGGTAAAGCACATCAACCGGTGTGAGGGCGTCACCATCCATCACTCTTTTTACAATGTCTTTCATGCCGCCGCCGCCGACGATAAATAAATCATCCTGGCGCCTGGCTTGACGAACTGCTTGGATCACGCCAATTGCTATGTCATCGTCTTGAGCCCACACCGCGTCGATGTCAGGAAAGCGAGCGAGAAAGTCCTGCATGACAGTGAAGCCGTCATCTCGATTCCAATTGGCATGTTTGTCATCCAATACGGTAACGCTGCTACCTTCAATTTCTTCCATGAAGGCATCAAAGCGTTGCTCGTCGATGACAGTAGGTATTCCACGAAGAACGACGATATTGCCTCCGTCGCTTAATCTTTCTTTAATGTATTGGGCGGAAACTTGACCGAGTTCTGCATTATTGCCGGCAACATAAACGTCCTCAATTCCTTCTTCGCTTAGCCCACGGTCGACTACGGTTACAAAAACGCCCCGTCGTTTTACATTGCGCACGGGCCCAGTCAGTGGCGCGGATTCAAAAGGAAGCACTACTAACGCGTCAATTTGATGGATAGCGACTAAATCTTCTAAATCGTTAGCTTGCTCAGAGGCACTGTTAGCAGTGAGTAGAACTACTTTCATATTCGGGTTCGTCGCTTCCAATCTTTTCTTCGTTTCCTCAGCGTGGAAATTTAAACCACCGGCCCAGCCGTGGGTTGCAGCTGGGATAGAAACGCCGATAGTTTGAGCTTGCAGTGACGTGAGTAAACCAACGCTAAGTAGGAGAACCCCAACCGATTTCGCAGCCCAGTTAATGCCTTGAAAGCGCAATGTAGTGAAGATAGATTTCATGTGTTTTTCCAGTTACCTAGCCAATTTAGCTTGCCGATTTCTTGCGCCAAGCACCACGCTGCAAATACACAGCTGCAATCACAATTATGCCTTGTACAGCACCATTGAGGTAGTTACTTATGAGATCTGTTAGGTTCAGAATATTGCCTATTAACGTCAAGATAAGCGCACCAACCACCGTCCCCCAGATTCGTCCATAGCCGCCTTTTAGCATCGTGCCGCCAATGATAACTGCCGCGATGGCTTCCAGTTCCCACAACACACCGGTTTGACCCGAGGCTGAGCCTAGTCGAGGTACGTAAATTATTGTGGCGATAGAAACGCAGATACCTTGGAGGATATAAGTGAGAGTCTTAACACGGTCAACATGAATAGCTGAGTACAGAGCAACCTTTTCATTGGAACCTATAGCGAAACAGTGCCGGCCGAAGACGGTTTTATTCAAAAGCACATAGCCGATTACAGCGACAACTAGGAAAACCCAAACAGGGTAGGGAACCCCAAGTAATGTGCCGTAATAGACTTCGCTGTACACATCTCCAACGGTGAAGTTAAGTGAAAGCGTGCCGCCGTCTGCCATGTAGGTAATAAGCGAACGATAGATTCCCATAGTTCCTAAGGTGACGATAAAAGCTTCGATTTTCGCTTTGGTTGTTAACAAGCCATTGATTAACCCAGCGGCAGCACCGATTAGTGCAGAAGACACAATCGCAATGAGGATTAGCAATGGAATAGAGTCGATTTGGTCCATCAGTGAGTTCATGATAAGAATCATGCAGCCAGAGATGAATGCCGCCATTGAACCTACGGACAAATCAATCCCGCCCGCGGTAATGACAAAGGTTGCGCCGATAGCAACAATGCCAATGAAAGAACTGCGGGCGAGGATATTAGTAAGGTTGCCGGCGCTTAAAAAAGCTTCGTTGACAAAAACTCCTAGTACAAATAAAGCAATAAGGGCGACGAATGGCCCGGCAGTTTTTAGGTCAATAGAAAAAGGAAATTTAGATTCAGGCACTGGCTTTTTCACCTTGATTTGTTAACTGTGATTTTAATCCTGCGGCATAGCGCATGATTTCATGTTCTTCTTTTTCTTCGCCTTCAAGGATGCCTACTAATGAGCCTTGACACATGACAGCAACCCGCTGGGAGATCCCTATAACTTCCATCATGTCCGATGAAACCACAATTATGCCGTGGCCTTTTTGGGCCAGCTGAGCAATAAAATGGTATATCTGACTCTTCGTACCAATATCAATGCCTCGAGTTGGCTCATCAATGATAATGATGCTAGGTTCTGCGGCCATCACTTTTGCTAGCAATAGTTTTTGCTGATTGCCACCGGACAAATTTCCAGCATTAATTGATAAGTCTTTAAGCCGGATTTCAAAGGTTTCCACAGCATCCATGAAAGCGGCGTTTTCTTGCTTGGTATTAATGAGCCCATTGGAGAACTTGTGCAAGGCAAACAGAGAAAAATTAACGGGAAGATTCATGTTTAGTAACAAACCTGATTCTTTTCGGTCTTTAGTCAAATAGGCAATCCCAGCCTGACGAGCCGCAGCCACATCATTGAACCTGACAGATTTTCCTCTTAGCTTAAAATCCGTGGCCGGCGAGAATCGATTGATGCCAATAATGGCTTCCATCAGTGCTGTTCTCCCAGACCCTACTAGCCCTGCGAAACCGAGGACTTCTCCGGCACGCAGAGTAAAACTTGCAGACTTGATACTGCCCGCCACTTCAGCCTCATTTAATTCGAGTAATATTTCACTCTGTGGGCTCGGCAAAGGGATGGGCGGGAACAAGTTGCTTAATTCGCGCCCAACCATGAGTCGCGCCATATCATCTTTGCTTAAGCTAGATCCTTCATAGTCGCCAATCAGTTGACCGTCTCTCAAAATCACTACCCGGTCGGCGATGCGTTCAATTTCATCAAGCTTATGAGAAATATAAACGATGGCCACGCCTTGTTCAGTTAACCTGTTAATGAGTTGAAAAAGAACTTCGCTTTCTTTTCCCGTGAGAACTGCTGTGGGTTCGTCAAGAATCAATAGCTTAGATTCTTTGGCATAGGCTTTTGCGATTTCTATCATCTGCTTAACAGATACTGGCAGTTCTTTAACCGGCACGCTGGCATCGATATCGCAGTCCAATATGCTTAAATATTCTTGCGTCAAAGAGAGCATTTTTTCCTGATTAAGAAAGCCGCCTTTGCTTATTTCATTGCCCAAGAATATGTTTTCAACTGCATTGAGTTGTTCAGCCAGATTAAGTTCCTGGTGAATGAGAATAACTCCAGCCGACTCTGCTTTGCTGTGATTCCAGCCATCAATGGGCAGTGGCTGCTCGTCACCTGAATCGCTGAATAAAGCCAACTCACCAGAACTAATGTTTTCGTACCCACCGATTAATTTTACTAAGGTGGATTTACCCGCGCCGTTTTCACCGAGTAATGCTAAAACTTCTCCTTGGTTTATTTGCAAGTCAATGTCTTTAAGAACAGTAACCTCTCCAAAAGATTTGGATACTGAGTTAGCGCGGAAAAAGGGCGGGTTAGGAGGAGTCTTAGACATGCTGCGCATACGGTATTACATAATCGAAAATATTGTAATAGATGAAGGTGATTTTTCTTGAGTGATGCTAGCGAGAGCAGTCTGGTCGTAACCCTCGAGCGCGGGCGGCAGCAAGCAGATTCTCAGCTTCAGGGACTAAACTCTGAAGAACCTGCATCCTCGAACTTGGGGACGGGTGGGTAGATAAGATTTCCGGCGGCCTTGGCCCTGAGTCAACACTCATGTTTTCCCACAGAGTGATGCTAGCGGCAGGCTCAAAACCGGCATTTGCCATGAGCATAATGCCAATGCGATCAGCTTCGCTTTCCTGAGTTCGGTTAAATGGCAGAAACAGACCTAATTCAGTGGCTTTGTCCACAAGCTGCACAGTGGTGTTGGAGACGCCGAAAATCTGGGCGGCGGCAATTCCTACATTGCGAATAGTTGATTGACTGGCCCTTTCATTGCTGTGATCTGCCAATACATGACCCACTTCATGGGCTAACACCGCTGCTAATTGGTCCTGATTTACGGCTGTGTCAAAGAGGCCGTTGTACACTCCGATTTTACCACCTGGCAGAGCAAAGGCGTTGGCCTGATCAGCATCGAATACAGTGACTTCCCAGACAGCGCTATTTCTATCGCTATCATCTAATGCCTGAATGACATGGTTGGCGACACACTGGGCGTAGTTGGTTTCTCGGCTGGAACTGGTGACTGGCAGCTCTTGTTGCATCTGGCGGTAAGCTTGCTCACCTTGGCGGGCCATTTCTGCATCTGAATAGAGGACCACTTGGCGTCGGTCCAACGGGGAGCTCGCGCAGCTTAATAAAATCAACGATGAAAGGGTGAGGATGAAGTATTTCAGCATAATGCCTCTGGCTGATGTTTAGTTCACAGAGGGCTGGCCCTCTTCTAACTTGCGGCTAAAATCCCAGAATTCAGATTCTGGCGGCAGCTCTGTTGTAGAAATTCTGTTACGTCCTGCTCGCTTTGCATCATAAAGCGCACTATCAGCATGTTCAACGGTCTGCTGCCAATTATCTGAGAAACTGGTGGCCACCCCAATGCTTACGGTCAAATAGCCTAGTTCGCTATGCTCGTGGGGGAACTGGGATTGTGCGACCGCATCGCAAATTCGCTGAGTGGCTATTCGTGCTCCTTCGTTTGACGTCAGTGGCATGAGGAAGAGAAACTCTTCTCCTCCATAGCGAAAAATTTTGTCAGATGTGCGTAGGCTGCGACGAAATTTTTCCGCCAGAAAGACTATCGCCCTATCGCCGGCTTGGTGTCCATAGTGATCGTTAAAGTCTTTAAAACTATCAATGTCGATCATCCCAATGGAATAAGCGGCGGACTGACGCTGGGAAACTGCCGCCGCATGTTTGACGTCAATTTCCATTGCTCGACGATTGGGAAGCCCGGTGAGTGGGTCTTCTATGGACAGAATTTGTAACTTTCGATTCTGGGTGCTGAGTCGATTGGCATCCTCAAAAGCCGCAATATGCGCCTTTACTAAATCTGTCTGGGTAACCACACCGATTAGACGATGTGTGTTATCCACAATGGGAAGATGTCTCAAGCTATAGCTCTCACACACGTCCAAAGCCTCTAGAATACTTGTGTCAGCGTGAACACAAACGGGATCGCGGCTCATGACTTCACCCACGGTTTTGCTTTCCCGAAGCCCATTCCCGGCGAATAATCTAACAATATCGCGCTCTGTGAGAATTCCTATGGGCTTGTCATACTTACATATCAACGCGCAGGAATAGTGTTTTTTAGCGATAGTTTGAACCACTGACACGAGGCTTTCCTCCGCCTCATGGCGGATATGCACGGCAGACATTAATTCACGAAGTTTCACGATAGAGCACTCTTATTTGATCCTTTTAGAAAGTATAGGATTAAATTTTTGATAGTGACTGAATCTTTAGAACAAAAGGACCAGAACAAAAGGCTCTCAACTAAGTTCCACTGTATGCCGCGATGGGGCAACCCTGTCTAGAATTCGCAGAGAGAGGGATCAACTTGAGAGCGCAGTTCATCGCCGTTGACTGTCGTGACAATCTCGAAGCAGTCTCCCTGTAGATCCCGCAATAACCGGTGGCTGGGCTGGGGAGGTGAAGCGACTCTGCCGGTGGAGTTAGTCCGTATCACCTGGCGATTCGTCACAATTGGAGCAGAGCGATAACGGACCGTCTCACGAGTAGTGGCTCTATTTGATGCACTGTTTAAAAGACTTCCAACCACTAAGCCGCCGACAAAGCTTTCGGCTCCCCAGCGATTACGATGATTGAAGCGGTTAGAGCCAAACCCTCTGTTGAAATTGCGGTTGACGAAGCGTCGGTCGTTGAAACCTCGGTTAAAGCCGCCTCGGTTAAAACGTCGGTTATTAAAACCCGTGTTGTAAAAGTGGTTGTTGAAAGGAGCGCGCCCCCAAGAAGCACCAATAAAGTTGTTACCCCTTCGGCTTCCGGCGCGACCGTAGTGATAGTTATTAACTCGGCCAACTCTAAAATTCCGATTGCTGTGTGAGGCAAATCTGCCGTTATCAAACCCCCGATTCCAGTGTCGTCCATCTGCGGCAACAGTATGGGAAAGGAGAAGAGCAACTATCAGCGAGATGCCTAGGCTTAGCTTTTTCACAGTAAACTCCAAATCGCCCTTATGGCGACCATTACATTGATGCTTAATTTTAGTGAAGTGCCATGAATGTAAACTGAATAGGGGTTCAGCAGGATTTCTAGTGTTGCTCGCAACCTTGAATAAGTTCCGCCAGAGCCCGAGTAGCGGGCCCTGCATTGGTCTTATCTGAATAGATCAGATAGAGAGTTAAGATTCGTTCAAGGCCTTCCTCAAGGGGTATTTGGCATAGATGGCCGGCTTTTAAATCAGATTTAACCCAGCTAAGAGGCAAAAAACCAAACCCCAAGCCAGATTTGAGTAATCCTATGCTGGTTGAGAAATGGCTTACGGTCCAGCGTTGCTGGGAGGCCAGCCAGCCCACATCCTGCTCTCTTTTGGTTCCGGTATCACGCAGTACAATTTGTCTGTGAGATTGGAGTTCTAATTCGTTTACAACGTCCCGATTGCAGACTAAAGGATGACTAGGGGCTGCAACCGGGATCATCTTAGCTTGCCCAAGTGGAAGCCCGCCGAAGCCTGAGGGTATAGCGCCAGAAATGACCAAATTGGCCTGTTTTTCCAAGAGCGCCTCGCTAGTTCCAGACAAGCTGGTTTCTAGTACTTTGATTCTGGTGTTCGGAAATTGAGTGGAAAAGGCCTCAAAAGCCGAGGCCAGGGCACTTACCTGCATCAATACGTCAACAGCGAGCACCACTTCCGCCTCGAACTCGATAGACATGGCGTTGGCCACCGCTTCAGCATTCATGGCTGCGTTCAAGATTTGCTTCGCATGGAGGTAAAGCACTTTACCTTCTTGGGTGAGAACAGCTTTGCGCCCAGAAAGCGTTAGCACGGGCTTTGGCAGTAGCGTATTCAGTTTGTTAACGGAGTAGCTAACCGAAGATTGGCTTTTATTGAGTAGTTCGGCGGCGCTGGCGTAGGAGCCTGCATCCACAACGGTTTTGAAAACAAGCCATTGCTCAACAGTGATACGTGGTGCCTTCATAAAAGCCCTTTTAGTTCAAATAATCTGATGTTTATTCTCGAATTATTGCATAAATAGACCAGTTTAGCTGAAGTAATATAGTTCCATAGACTTCAGAAAACACATGGATAAGGAGATTTTGATGAAAAACGTACTACGACTTAGCACCAGTTTATTCGCGGAAAACAGCGTATCAAGCAGCTTAAGTGAAGATCTTTTAGGCGCATTCAGGACAAAGGGGACTTACTTTTCTAATGTGTTTAGAGATTTTGGCGACGAGGCTATCCCTCATTTGGATGGCGAG
>JBGCEK010000012.1:0-11441 GCA_045106275.1 Pseudohongiellaceae bacterium
GTATTTCCGATGCCGACCGAAATCTATCGGACGAAGAAATTGACCGAATAGGTGAAAACGGCGGTGTAATCCACGTCGCAGCGTTTAGAGCCTACTTATTGAATATTTCAGAACCGGAGTTTGTGACTACTCTGAAGAGAATCCGACGGGAAGCGGGAGTATCAGAAGACTATAGCTATCCTTTTGAATTGTATTGGGAAATCGAAGACCTTACGGAACGCTCTGCTTTTACAACCGCTGTAAGCGAATTATTGGGACCAGCCACTGTTGAAAATATGGTGGAACATATTGACTATATCGTAGACCGCATTGGCATTGATCACGTGGGGATCGGCAACGACTTCAACCACGGGAGCAGAATTACTGGATACAGCGACGCCAGTGAAGCGGAAAACTTAACTACAGCCTTGGTTAATAAAGGTTATTCCGAAGAAGAAATCGGCAAAATCTGGAGTGGAAACTTTCTGAGAGTGCTAGACGCAGCCCAAAATAATCGCACGAACAGATAGGGTTGGCGCACGTTTCTATTGTCGCTTTTCGGCACAGGGATCGGCAAGAAGATCGGCAAAGAAGTTAAACTGGTTTGAACTTTAGATGCCTTAAGGTAGTCTCACCTTTATTGTTGAGCGTTGATTCAAGTCTTGGGATAAAAAAGACTCGAGTCTCGCATTTAAATTCCTGAGGGTCACAACATGAAACCACGGTACACTTTATCTTCCTCTGTAAGGCATTCATTTCGTCTGTTCTTTTTCACTGCCAGAGCTTTCATTACTATCGGCTTTATAGCTACAACAACCGTATTCGCCGCGGAAATCCCTAGCGCCTCTCCTGAAGAAGTGGGCATGTCATCGGAGCGCCTCAAGCAAATAGAAGTTGTAATGCAACGGCACCTAGAAGCCGGAGATATCCAAGGCGCAGTCACAGTTGTGGCAAGAAGAGGCAAACTCGTCCACTTCCAAACTCACGGTCTTATGGACGTTGGAAATCAACGGGCCATGCAGGATGATTCACTTTTTATCATGATGAGTTCCACCAAGCCCGTTCTCGGTGTTGCAACAATGATGATGGTTGAACAAGGCCTATTACGCCCTGAAGACCCGGTATCAAAGTACATTCCTGAATTCGCCGACATGCAAGTAGCGGTATTGAAAGACGCTGCCGAGGATATTAGTCCTTTAAGAGTTGACCCAAACAACGCGCCAGACCATCGGTTAGTTCCGGCTAAGAGAGAGATTACGATTCATGATCTGCTTACTCACACGTCAGGGCTCGCCAGCGGCGGACTTGGAACGGCCATCCAGAAAAGGCAACCAAGAAGCCTAGAGGCCACCTTAGAAACTCAAATGCCTGTTTATGCTTCTTACGCTCTGGATTTTCAGCCTGGCGAGCGCTGGTCCTATAGCCCAGGAGTCGGCTTAGATGTAGTCGCCAGAATAGTGGAAATTGTTTCAGGTCAACCATTCGATGAATTCCTTCAAGAACACATTTTCGAACCCCTAGACATGAACAACACTTATTTCAACGTGCCAGCTGAATATCAAGATCGACGCGTCGTTATTTCAGATCGGGATATGTCACGGTTCTTTGATCGACCACCGACAAAATATTTCTCTGCATCAGGCGGACTTACCAGTAGTGCCGAAGATTATCTAAAATTCGAACAGATGTTAGTAAACGGTGGCGAGCTATTTGGCAATCGACTGCTTAGCCCGCGCACAGTAAGAATGATGGGAAGCAACCAGATCGGTGATTTGTATAGGGGGTTTTCCCGTAACCAAGAAGGAATGGGGTTCGGTTACACGGTAGGAGTCACTGTAGACCCAATCACCTCTAATGCACGCAGAAGCGCTGGGGCTTTTGGTTGGGGAGGTGCTTTCGGCACGCGCTCCTGGACCGACCCTGAAGAAGAACTAACCGCTGTTATTATGTTGCAACAGCCTCATTCTGCAACACAATACGATTTTGAGAATGCAGTGCAGCAGGCGATCATTGAATGAAGACAACGAAAATAAGGCTTACCAAAAACACCGTTGGCGTAAGTATAATTGCACTGCTCACAATGCAGGGCTGCACGCATCAGCAAGTTTATGAGGTCATTCAAGAAAACCGATATCAAGCCTGCGAAACCAAGCCGATTCCAACACAAGCTGCGTGTCGCGAACAATACAGCCGCAGCTATGAGGACTACAAATTGGAACGGGATAGAATTCTTGCGGATTCGAACGACACAATTTAACAAAATATTGAATCATCACATGGAGCAAAAAGAATCTCCTGCTCTTTTGACTCAGCCTGGCATGAATTCACTATCTGTCAGAGAGGCGATAGGTTGGCTTTTACCTAGCTCATTTAGTACTCAGCCCAACCTTTTTCCAATAGGTTTTTTACTCCCGCTTCTACTCGCTTTTTTAAGTATCCCTTTTCCCTCTTTGGCTTCTGACAAAGACTTGGTATTGAAGTTTCAAAGCGGCCTAATCGGTAAAAGTGAGAATCAGCAAGACTACAAGGACCCAGATCAGTTTATTGATTCTTATTATGCACTACTAACACGAAAAGATATCGAGCGTGTCCAGAAACAGCGTAAGGCTCTAGACCCTTTAATACCTAAATACAAAGTTGCTTACACCGCTGCTGACAGCGCCGAATTGGCGGAACTGATGGACAAAATCAGCGCGCATTGGGGACAGCTTAGCCGATTACACGAGAGTTTATTTTCAGAAGAAGTGAGCAAGTTACTCGACACTGCCTATGATGAAGTAATGAAGCAAGCAATGGGAGACCCAAATTAGACAGTACGTAAATGAGATATAGACCTTATTTTTCTACTTTATAAGTCACATCAACACTCTGAAATTCACCAGTCTCAGCCTGAAGAAGTAGTTTTTCAGTGAGATTATAGTCGACAGCCATTTTTGAACGGCTATCAAATAACCCTATACCATAACGCACAAATATTCCTGGCGTCACATACTTCCCCACCGAAAGTTCACTGCTATTGATGTCGCCAGAACTGGTTATTTCCAGCGCATCTAAGCCAAGTCTACCAGCTATTTGTGCTGTCAAACCTTGACCTCTTTCTAAACCAAACTTAGTTATCGCATTGAGGACCGCATCGTCATCTTGTTGTGAGCCCAGTTGAGAAAAAGGTCTTCCGGTCACTAAGACAGATACAATGTCACTTTCCGCTAAGGTAGGGGTTGAAAAGAGCTGGCTGCGAATATTTCTAAGTGTGCCGTTCATTTGGACGCCTGCAGTGATATCTGCGACCTCTCTTACGGCGCGTATATCTAGACCAGGATTGTCATAGGCCCCGAGAAACAATAACTTCCCTTGCCGAATTTGCAAAGATTGACGATAAAGCTCATAGCTACCATCGATAATTTCAAGCTCTCCGTAGGTCAAATTATTCCCAGTCGCCAATTGCTGAATATCTAAGCTGCCTTGCAGCCCTGCAGTCAAACCAAAGCCCGTAAATGAAACATCCGAGCCTAGGTTCAGGTTTACCTTCGCGGTAACCGGAATTGCGAAGAGACTGGCATTCTCGCTCTCCAAAGACTTTGCAAGGTCCGGCCTTTCAGGGGGGTAGTTAACGATAACCACATCGCGGGAGACATTCACTGCGGCGCTCGGCAATTCCTTCACAGTTAAATTGAGTACCGGTATGTCCACACGGCCAGACAAATCGATAACTTCTGAATTGGCCTTAATCAACAGTTCAGGAGTAAGACTTAAGGCCAAATCAGGTTTGTCTATAATTTCGAAATTGGAACCGGAAACCGTTGCGCTGAGTTCTCGCTTAGAATTGTAGATATCCGTGATACTGCCAGCAAAAGACAACTGTCCCTCTCCACTATTAACGCTTCCTTCGATTTGCGCGTTTCCCTCTTTTCCCCCGCTAACCAAACTCTCAAAGTCCTGAAATGTCACCCCAAACCGATCAGCAGTAAAAGCGCCATTGCTGACAGATGCATTACCTTCAATAATTGGATCATTTAAAGAACCGCTAATTTCGAAGCTACTAATTAGCTCACCGCTGATTGCAGATATTTCTGGGACAATCGCCTCAATCCAACCTAAGTCACTAAAGTTTGCAGTAGCCTGGCCTGAAATCGACTCATCCCCACCAATGAAAAGACTGCTTTCGAGCACGCTTTCTAGCTGAAAACCTGATCCGTCCAAATCTTTGTCTGCCAAAATTGCTTTGCTTCTCAATTGCCAGTTGGCTTCTTCATACTTTCCTGCCAAAGATAAACTTTCCCAGTTATAACGGTGTTGGCGATTGGCGCTGTTTCCACTATTTGATTCATCTAGCTGTGGTCCTAACACGACCAATTGAGTATCGGTAGCTGACAGTGAAAACTCTCCCTGCCATGCTCCAGCAGGTGACAGTTCACCCTGCAGGCTCATCCCAACGGGGCCTGAAACAAAAACTTCTGGTGGTAGTTTTGGGATTAGCTGAGATCTGAACATGTATCCAGGAAAAGTAGGCGCACTATTAAACTCGTCCAAGGGGAAATTAGACAAATTTGCAGTTAAAGTTACCGTGCTATCAGCCTTCATTTCTCCTTCAACACAGATAGCTGAATCTCTAGAACTCCAGCATCCCATGTCTAGCGTTGCAACGTTGGAGCGAAGTACGAATGAAGACGCTTCTTGATTGCTCCAATCGCCAAATTTTCCAGTTACTTCCCCTTGAGTGAGATTGGCGTTCCAAGCCCTATTCTCAAAATCTATGGCGCCTCCGTTGAAAAACATAACTGTGCTCAGAGTATCCGACGAAAGATTCAACTCAATAGACTGACTGTCTAGCGATCCTTGGAATTTTAACTGTGCTTCAGAGAAAGGTTCTCGCTGAGAATCAGTTCTAAATTCTCCGGACAAAAGTGACGCTTGGCCTTGCAAGTTTGATTCGGAATTGAAAAGTTCAATACTCAACGAATCAGCATAGACAGGGCCTGCTTCTAACTCTTTTATATAAAGCTTTGCCTCAACTAACGGCTGATCAGTAGCCCCTCTTACATAGCCAGATGCAGAAACATCACCCTTTATGCCACTGACTAGCGCCGCCAAAGTTGGCACGTTAAATGACCAATTCAGGTCTATCTCCTCGCTGACAATTCCATTGAGCAAAAATTCGCTCTGAGCTGCGGCAAACTGAATTTGATCGAACCGATAGGAGCCATTCTCTAGATGGAAATCACCCGTGCCAAGCAGCTGATTTCCGTTTAACTCGCCGGAAAGTTCTAGCTGCTTGGCAGCAATAATCAATGCCCCGCCATTATCTATTTCTAGGTCAAGGACGCCTTCAATTTGCAGACCTGTCAGATCAACGCCGGAGGGCAGCTCAAAATACAGATCAGGGTCACTCTCCGATATAGCTAACTCCAATTCAGCCCGTGCTCGGTCACTCAATTCAACCGCCCCACTTAGCTGCGCAGAACCACTATCGCTTGATGCACTCAGTGTAGCGAGTGAAATCAGCCCCCCGACATAATCGCCGTTTCCAGACACTGCCATTTCTGGATACTGAGCTTGGCTCACTTGGCTTCTAAACTCCCAAGCTAGTTTGCCACTCTCGAACTGAGTGTTTACATTCACATCACGAAATAGCACTGGCTCTTTTCCTTCTAATGGGAAAGAGAATTCTTCCGCGGTATGGTCTAGTTGAGCTTGCACGGCGTCGAGGTTTCTAAAATTCTGTAAGGTGCCCTGAGTAAATATTCTTATTGGTGCAAGAAGCTCATGTTCTATACTCAGGGTATCAAGATTTCCAGTAGCGGCGAATTGGCCACTCGTAAATTCAAAATATTCAAGACTGCTATCTTCATACTCCCAATGGAGCTTGGCATCGACACTTGGAGTCTCTTTGAGCTCAATAGCCAATTCACCCTGCAAGTTAAGTGAATTTGCATTCAACTCTAGATTTTCAAGCAGCAACATTTCCTCATTGATTGTTACAGAAACGTACATTGACTCAAGCTCCGTACGTCCTGCGGCGGATTCAAAGACAGCGGTCTCGATACCCAAAGTATCAATGGTTATTTCAATGGGTAGTTGTTCTAACACATTTAAGCTATCTCCTAACTGACTCGCCGCTCCATCCTTTGACCCGTTTTCAAATTGCTCGACTTCGATACCAGACCCAACAAGTTCGCTTATAACAAAGGAACCTTGCAGCACGCTGAAAGGGTTCCATGCGGCACTCACTTTTTTACCACTAGCCTTAAAGGATGGAGACGAAATTTCAACCTGAGATAGTTCAAGTCCTCTGAATAAATTGCCTTCTATTCTGGACCAAGTAGTTTCTGCGCCACTTGCTTGCTTAGCTCTTTCAACTATTTTAACGACAATCCAGCGGCTACCTGCATCGGTTAGTACTACTATGGAGACAAGTGACAAACACGCCAAAACAAACGCTGAGATTACTCCCACAGTTTTCAATAGGGTTATGACGATTTTCCTATGTACCAGCGATGGCTTCGTCACAGATCTGGTCCCATCGTGATATGCACTCTAAAATCGTTGTCTCCATCTATCGCCGACGCTAAGTCAACACGGATAGGGCCTATAGGCGACAGCCATCTGAGCCCTATACCCAGGCTGCGATTAAGCTCAAGATCTGAGAAATCGTCAAAGGCGTTCCCGGCGTCACTAAACACAGCTAGCTTCCAGCTAGGTAAAACGAAGAAATCGTACTCAATGCCTGCGGAAAACAAATGTTTGCCTCCGAGCACATCACCTACATCATTGCTTGGTCCTAGTGATTGGTATTTGTAACCGCGAACACTTTGGTCACCTCCGGCAAAATATTGAATAGAAATAGGTAGGTTATTAATATCATCGACTAACGTGGCGCCAAGCTCAGCTTTTAGCAGCAGTCGGCCGGGGCCTATTGGTGTAATTAGTTTTCCGGCGAGATTTAGTTGCAGGAACGATTCCGGTGATAGGACGTCTGCACTGGCACCTCGCAATTGTCCAAACATTCGCCATCCCCTTGACGGGTACAAAGCATTGTCGGCCTCCGTGCGATTTAGACTGACACCGGCAATCAGCAGGTCCGAGGTCTGTTCGCTGCCACTAAGTTCGAAATTGTCATACTGGTAATCAACAAATAGACTTCGTCGCCAGTCATAGACTGTGTTGGAATTATAGGCCGCCGCAACTTTAAACGTATCACTATTGAAACTGTCTGTGTCTTCGCTTAGCACGCCAGCAGATAGCACTAGACTTTCGGTAGCTGGATCAGCCAGTGGAATACGGTATCTCATATCCAAATTGGAGCGTATGGGTGAAGCACCGCCATTTGCCTCCACTCGATGCCCTTCCTTGTTGAGATATCTGTTCTCATAATCGGCTCGGAGTCTCGGGCCTATATCTGTGGTGAGGCCCCCTCCAATCGAATAGGCTCGCTGGGGCCTGAGTGACAATCCAATCGTGATCGGCACTTCATCGTTCAACGCATTTGCAGGGTCAGGTGTGACTGTTACTCGGGAGAAATATAGGCTGTCATTCAGAGTATCGCGAAGGGTAAGCAATGAGTTCGAAGAATATGGGTCGCCGCGCGATAGGCTTAGATACCGTCGAATAAAGTTTGCAGCCAAAAACTCAGTATCCTCCACGGAAATTGCGCCAATCGAGAATCGAGCACCAGGATCAAAGCTAATAACGACTTCTGCACTGTTAGCCTGCAAATCCAGTCTTAATTCTGAATACTCAAAATGAGCTGAGAAATAGCCTTGTTCTATTGCATGTGTGCTTAAACGGGCTTTAATGCGCTCATATTCACCTTGGTTGAGCTGGTCTCCAATTTTCAAAGGCAGGTCAGAAACAATTTCCGTGAATGCAGAGGCATCTTGCACTATATCGACGGCTACTCCTGCGACCAGAACCGGATCTCCCGGCTCAACCTCAATCATTAACTGCCAGCAATCATCCTCTCTTAGAAAGTCCGTTTGTTGCACTAATCGATAGTATCCGAGACCACGCCCGGCTCGAACTACCTGCTGTCGAATAGACGGCAAAAGCCGTGTCAGCCTCCCCTCGGCAACATCACAGGTTAAATTCGGAAAAGTGACATGGGATTTAATATTTTCGGACAGCAGTTCGTTTGCCCCGCTCACTGCAAGAGCTGGCTGCTGGGCAAAAGCGCTGTTACCGACGTAAACCAAAACCATCAAGGATAGATAAGCAGTCAGATACTGTCGGCGATAAATAAAAGTTTTATGCATATGGCTGGGAGTTGGTTAAAGCTACCCTCCTTCCTTAGATTCCATTGTGAGGCTTATCGCTATGAAAGCATAGCCACGCTTTAGATCCTTTGGTGCCTTTAGACAAGGAATGTGCAGGCGGCACAAACTAGCGATACTGACAGTGTTGCATGACTAAGTTTGCTAGTACGTCTAGCCCTTCATCTGCCTTCGCGGGCTCAGCATGGCTGAAGTTCAAACGGATGTACTGCCCTTTCCGCTCCTGCGACTGCCCTGGAAAAAAATGATCCCCTGGCATGAAAGCCACTTTTTTCTCCAGTGCTTTTTGCAAAAGCAGATCAAGATCAGCCTTTTGATTAAGACGCAGCCAATAGAAAAGTCCCCCTGGTGGCTGCTGCCAAGTTGCTAAATCCCCAAAATAGTTTCTTAAACTTTGTTCGAACGAGTTACGCCGTCTCACATAGAACATTCTTAGATCTTCCATCTTCGTATCCCATTCCGAATCATCTAAGAACTGCGTCACTAGCCACTGACTCAGACGGCAGCTGTGTAGATCTGCCGCCTGCTTAAGCCTAAGGATAGGTGTTAATAGGTCTTCTGAGCACACCATAAAACCGACTCGCAGCCCTGGCGCAAAACTTTTTGAGAATGATCCTTGATACAGCCAAGAACCCTGTTTCAAATATCCACAAACCGGTTTAGTGCGGCAATTCTCATAGTTCAGTTCTCTATATGGGTCATCTTCAAAAAGAGGTAAATCGCGGGTTTCACAATATTCCGCTAGATTTTGACGGGATGACTCTCCGTAGCAAAAACCACTGGGATTCTGAAACGTTGGCACCGTATACAAAAAGCGAGGGTTACTCTGATCTGCTACCACCTCATGGCCTTTCATCTCAAAAGGGACCAACTCCGCGCCAAACAGCGTGAAAACTTGCAACGCTGCCAGATAAGTAGGCGTTTCAACCGCTACCTGACTGCCACTATCAATAAAAAGCTTTGCTGCGAGATCGATACCTTGCTGAGACCCGGACAACACAACCACTTGTTCTGGAGAGCACTCCAATCCCGACTTGCATACCCTTTGAGCAATGAGATCTCGTAACGTTGCGTCTCCCTCACTTTCACCGTATTGAAGCAACTGCTTGGGAAATGAATGGATGCTTAGCTCTGGCATCGCATCAGGCGCAGGTAATCCGCCAGCAAAAGAAATCATTCTTGGCTGCTTAATTACTGATAGAATCTCTCTGACGGGCGACGATTTTAAATTTTCTATACGCTCTGACAACTGCGGCATAATGACACTCACTTTGCTAGATACAGCCAATCGACCTAGGGTTGGTCGCCGGCACTTAGGTCAATATTATTTACCTTTTAGTGAGTTTAACTCGGATTTGAATTAAGTCAATATGGTTGACTCATTTAAGCAAGACGAATTATTGGAAGCGATAGAGCTTTTCTATTTTTCTTACCGATCTTTTACAGCGGGGCCAGACCAAATTCTACTGGAACAGGGCCTTGGCAGGGTTCACCACAGAATTTTGTACTTCGTAGGGCGCAATCCTCACATCAGCATCAATGAGCTATTGAAAATATTGCAAGTAAGCAAGCAAGCGCTCAATCAGCCTTTACGAAAATTGCTAGAGCTGGAACTAGTTTCATCTAAAATGTCCGACCAAGACCGCAGAATCAAGCAATTAGACTTAAGTTCAAAAGGCAGGAAACTTGAAGCAAAATTGACGAGAACTCAACTCCAACACTTAGAAAGCGCGTTCGCTCAAAGTAAGCCGGATTCTCTCAGTAAGTGGAAGGAGTTAATGTTAGAAATTTCGCTCAGTGGAGAAAGGGAAAAAGACGCTACCCAGCCAGCCTAGATTACGGTGACTTAGCTTGCCGGTAGGATTTCAAGCTATCTGCGCAGAAGATAGCTAGCGCAATCCAAATCAGTGAAAAAGTAATGACTTCCGTCACCCCGAAAGTTTCACCGAACAACAGTATAGCCAACAGAAAGCTGACACTAGGTGCGATGTACTGAAACAGCCCCAACGCTGTTAGGGAGAGCCTTCTTGCTGCTGCGCCAAACATTACCAATGGAAAAGCGGTCACTGCCCCAGACAATAGCAACAATAGATCCAGTCGACCGTCTAATTTAAGAAACACCCCTTCTCCAGAACTCTGCAGCACCAAAAGGTAGCCAACTGCGATAGGCATAAGCAGGAGAGTCTCCACGGTTAATCCTACGAAAGGATCTACGTTGATTTTCTTTCTCACCAGCCCATATCCTCCAAAGCTAAAAGCTAAAGTGAGAGCTACCCACGGTGCTTCGCCAAACATAATGAGCTGATTAAGCACTCCAAGCCCGGCGATAGCAATTGCCGCAAGTTGCAAATGACTCAGTTTTTCCTTTAACACTATAGTTGCCAGAAAAACACTGACCAGTGGATTGATGTAATAACCAAGGCTTGTCTCTAAGACTCTTTCGCTATTTATTGCCCAAATAAAGACAAGCCAATTAGTGGAGATAAGGATCGACGAGACTGCTAAAGGCAACAGGCGTTGCAAACTACTGAGTGTCGCAACAAGATCATCGAACTTCCCCAAAGTTTTAAGCAAGACCAGCAATAATAAAACTGACCAAATAATTCGGTGAGCAAGAATTTCTCCCGGCCCAGCCGCATCTAACAGCTTAAAAAAAAGCGGAATCAGGCCCCAAAAAATGTAAGCTGTTAGTGCAAACACTATGCCTTGTTTGACGTCAGTTTCTGACATAGAACTCGTTATCCCTAAACCAGGTTTTAAAACGATTTAGTAAAAGAATAGGCACTTTACTTACAACAATAAAATCTATTTATTTTTCATTGCATCTTTGAGCAAGTCACCCAATGTGCCCGGCTTCACCTTAGCTGTGCCAGATGGTTTTGTATGGGCAGTCGACTTTTGATTAGGCCTGTTAAAAGAGGGCTTCTTTCCCTTGTCATTGGCTCCTGCCACTGGCAGCTCATCATCCAGTCGCATAGTCAGGCCAATTCGTTTTCTTTGAACATCAACTTCCATCACTTTAACTTTTACCACATCACCTGTTTTTACCACTGCATGTGGATCCTTGACGAAAGAATTAGCAAGCGCAGAAATATGAACCAAGCCGTCTTGGTGAACACCTACATCAACAAATGCTCCAAAGTTAGTCACGTTGGTTATCACGCCCTCTAAAACCATACCTGATTTTAGATCGGC
>JBGCEK010000013.1:0-4473 GCA_045106275.1 Pseudohongiellaceae bacterium
AAAGGAATTATCCTCGCTGGCGGGAGCGGAAGCAGACTGCACCCCATGACACTGGCCGTTAGTAAGCAGCTAATGCCGGTCTACGACAAGCCCATGATCTATTATCCGCTGGCTACCTTGATGCAGGCGGGTATTCGCGAAGTGCGAATAATCACTACCCCTCAAGCTGCACCGGCTTTTGAAAACCTTCTTGGTGATGGCTCTAGCTGGGGCATGGAAATCAGCTATGCCCAGCAGCCGAAACCAGAGGGGCTAGCTCAGGCATTCTTGATCGGCGAGGAATTCATAGGTGATAGCCGGGTTTGTTTAGTGTTGGGAGACAACATCTTTTACGGTAATCGCATTGAAGAGACTCTTCAAAATGCGGTTAACCAAGAAAAAGGCGCTAGTGTGTTTGCTTACTATGTCACCGACCCAGAGCGTTATGGAGTTGTGGCCTTAGATGAAAACAAGAATGCCATTGATTTAGAAGAAAAGCCTAAAAACCCAAAATCGCACTATGCAGTAACGGGCTTATATATTTACGATAATGATGTGGTAGATATCGCCAAGTCTATCAAGCCCTCGCCTCGTGGCGAGCTTGAAATCACTGATGTGAACAAAGTATATCTAGAGCGAAAGACTCTCAAAGTAGAATTGTTTGATCGTGGGACTGCGTGGCTTGATACCGGAACTATTCAGTCATTGCTAGATGCGGCTAACTTTATTCGAGTGCTTGAAGAACGCCAAGGACTTAAAATTGCCAGCCCAGAAGAAATAGCCTATCGGCAAGGCTTCATTAACGAGGCGCAGCTCCGTGAGCTGGCTAAGCCTCTGGAAAAAAGCGGTTATGGCCGTTACCTGTTAGAGCTATTGGAAGACCGTTAATCAATGAAGATTCTCAAGACCGCAATCCCGGACGTGCTTGTATTCGAACCTACTCTTCATGGTGATAGCCGCGGTTATTTCATGGAGACCTTTAGGCTTAGCAATTTTGATTCAAAGGCTAAGCCACTCAATTTTGTTCAGGACAATCAGAGCAAATCCTCCCGAGGCACTCTGCGAGGCCTTCATTACCAGCTTAATTTTCCCCAAGGAAAGTTGGTTAGAGTATTGTCTGGTGAGGTATTTGATGTGGCGGTGGATATTCGCAAGAGCTCGCCAACTTTTGGTCAATGGGTAGGCGAGTTACTTTCTGCTGAAAACCATAAACAACTATGGGTTCCTGCTGGGTTTGCCCATGGGTTTTATGTCACTTCGGAATCTGCTGAGCTTAGCTACAAATGCACAGAGTATTATCATCCAGAGGACGATCACAGTCTTTTATGGAACGATAAATCATTAAATATAGAGTGGCCATTGGTTTCTGATTCACCGCTTCTTTCTGAAAAAGATAAGAATGCGAAGTCGCTGAGTGAAGCTGCGCTTTTCGATTAGCCAAGACTAATAGAACGCGTCACGGTAACCTCAGTGTTAACTCTCACTTTGGTATAACACTGGCGTAAACACCCAAATTCAAAACCAAGAAAATCCTTCAATCTCAATCTAAGTATTCCTAGACCCTATGTCCAAGCAAACTTTATTACTCACCGGCGCCTCTGGCCAACTGGGCAAAACATTTCAATGGCTTTGGCCACAGTCATCCCTTAGTGATAGTTATTACCTGTGCCTTGCAAGCAGGCAATCTTTAGACATAACAGACGCGGTTGCTGTCGGCGCTTATTTTGAAGAAAAAAAGCCTGCAGTGGTGATTAATTGTTCTGCTTATACCGCTGTTGATAGAGCGGAAAGTGATGCTGAGAATGCTTTTCTAGTTAATGAGCAGGGTCCTAAAAACCTCGCTTCTTGTTGCAAAAATCACGGCACTAGGCTGATTCATATTTCCACTGATTTCGTATTTAGCGGTTCAGCTGACCGCCCAGTAAAGCCAGATGAAGAGACCGCTCCGCTTGGTGTGTATGGGGTCAGCAAACAGGCTGGGGAGCAGGCTATTCAAGCAGAGCTAGAATCAGGTTTTCTCATCATTAGAACGTCCTGGTTATACTCGCCTTTTAATGCCAATTTCGTTAAAACCATGTTGAGATTGATGCTAGACAAAGACTCGTTGGGTGTCGTGTCAGATCAAATAGGTAGCCCTACCTCAACAATCAGTCTTTGCGCCGCTTTATTCAAAGCGCTAGAAAATGAACCGTTAAGTGGGATCTATCACTGGAGCGATGCGGCAGAAATTAGTTGGTATGATTTTGCCGTGGCTATTCAAGACAGTGCAGTGGCAGCAGAAATTTTGGACAACAAAATCCCAATCAACCCAATTTCCACGAGTGACTACCCAACTCCAGCCGAACGGCCGTCTTATAGCGTTATGGACTGCACGTCTGCGGTTAAAGATTTTGGGCTAGAGCAGTTTGATTGGAAAGTTAAGCTGAACGAAGTGATACAAGAAATTAAGAAATTGAATGAGCAAGAAAAGCTCGGAGCATAATATGAAAAACGTACTCATTACCGGAGCCGCAGGTTTTATTGGTTCTAACTTCGTTCACTATTGGATGACCAAATACCCTGATCATCAAGTGACTATTTTGGATGCTCTGACGTACGCGGGCAACAAACATAACCTGAAGGATCTTGAGAATAATCCCAACCTAAGTCTTGTGGTGGGTTCAATTTGCGATAATGAATTGGTGGCCGCACTTCTGCGGGAAAAAGAAATCGATACACTGATCCACTTTGCAGCTGAAAGCCATGTGGATCGTTCCATAACTGGTCCTGACGAATTTATCGACACCAATATCGTTGGAACCCATGTACTGCTGCGAAATGCCAAAGATTATTGGCTGGGTGGAGAAACTCCCAAGCCCCACCATTTCCACCATGTGTCTACGGATGAAGTCTACGGCACCTTGGCTGCCGATGACCCTGCCTTTAGTGAAACCACAGCCTATGCGCCAAACTCGCCTTATGCAGCGAGCAAAGCAGCATCGGACCATTTGGTGCGGGCCTACCACCACACCTTTGGTCTTAACGTGACCACAAGCAACTGCTCCAACAACTATGGCCCGTTTCATTTTCCAGAAAAGCTCATACCGCTATGTCTCTTAAATATCCTTGAGGGTAGGCCCCTTCCCATTTATGGCGATGGTCAGCAGATTCGTGATTGGCTCTATGTTGATGATCATAGCCAAGGCATCGACCTTGTGATCTCTAAGGGTCGCTTAGGTGAGACTTACAACATCGGCGGTAACAATGAGTGGGCGAATATTGATGTGGTGAACCTACTCTGCAAAATCGTCGATGATCGCTTTCAAACAGATTCTGCCCTTGCCAGCCGCTTTCCCGATTCTCCTTGTGCTTCTGGCACACCGGCTAATTCTTTGATTACCTACGTAACAGATCGTCCCGGCCACGATACCCGCTACGCTATCGACGCTGAAAAAATCATGAACGAGTTGGGTTACAAGCCAGAGGAAGATTTCGATTCTGGCCTTAACAAAACTGTAGACTGGTACCTGAGTAATGAGATCTGGTGGCGGGCAATTCAGGATGGCAGCTATCGCAGCTAATAGATAACTAAGTCTATGTCGAAAAAATTCAATAAAGTTGTAGAACTGAGAGAAAGCGGAAATTTTGAAGAGGCTGAAGAAGCACTTCGTGATCTTTTGGTGACTGACCCTGACGACGCGTTAGCGTGGTCACATCTTGCCCAAATAAAAATTTCCACTAATGACTTAATGTCGGCTAATGAGGCCCTTGCAAAGGCCATAGCAATAGATTCAAAGTTACCACACATTGGCTGGAACTCTGCTCGAATTCTTTTAAAACAGCAGAAGTTTCCGGCCGCTTTGGAGTTAGCGACTACGATGCATCAATTGAATCGGGAGGATGCAGAAGGTCTAGGGATGATGGGGAACTGCTTAAGGTTAAACGGTAGGGACGAGGAAAGTTTACTGTTCCTTGAAAAAGCGATAAGGGCTAATCCATCTAACGCAGAAGCCTATGCAAGCAGAGCTATGATAAGCCTTAAGTCGAATGCAACCGAAAGTGCACTACAGGATTTTGACAAAGCTCTCGCTATAAAGCCCTTTTTGAGAGAGCTTTGGCCATTAGTGGTTTCACTTAAACAGCAAATAGGTGACATTTCTGGAGCGAGCGCTGTGCTTGATCTGGCGTTGAAATTCGAGCCAGCTAATCTTGACTACATTTTGTCTCGTGCAGGTATGCGTCAAGCGCTTGGTGATCCCGAAGGAGTGATAGTCGATCTGAAAACAGCAATTAGAATTAATCCGACTATGGCAGAAGTGTTTTTGAATTTAGGTGCTGCCTATCGTTCGGTTGGTATGCTGGATGATGCGATTAAAAGCCTGTTAAAAGCGATTGACATAAACCCAGAATTCCATGCAGCCTACTTCAATTTGGGCAATGCTTATAAACAACAGAATGATTTAGAAAGTGCTATTAAATCATACTTGCAGGCCATTGCTTGTAATAGTGAGCTGA
>JBGCEK010000014.1:0-3593 GCA_045106275.1 Pseudohongiellaceae bacterium
CTTAGCAAGAAATCGATTTTCTGCGTTTGACCGTCGCCCGCAGGACGCGGGCGCCGAGCTTACAAGGATGTATTCACAGCGAGTCAAAAGCAGAAACATCGACTTCCTGCCTACTCCCAATACCAATCCATAAATAATCTAAACAAAAAAGAATCTGAAAGCCCTAAGCAAGAAATCGATGTTTCTGAGTTTGACCGTCGCCCGCAGGACGCGGGCGCCGAGCTTACAGGGATGTATTTACAGCGAGTCAAAAGCAGAAACATCGACTTCCTGCTTACTCCCAATATCAATCCGTAAATAATCTAAACAAAAAAGAATCTGAAATATCAGCTTCTTGCCCGCTCAACACACGCTCACTGAGACCCTCAAAAATTTACGGCAAAAGCCCTACCCAAAAAATGGGGACGCTAGTAACCAGCAGCTCCACCGTCACCACGCCGAGAATCCGCTGCGCCGAGGAAAAAGCCATTGTCTCTATCATAGTAAACAGACATTGCAGCACCTTGAGTTCCTCGAGCTCTTATACGGTGCCCCTTAGCCTCATAGAGCTCAATAGTGTCAGGAGACAGAGTACCCTGTTCTATACTGGTAAAGTCAGGCAACCATTGATGATGAATTCTGCCTGCTTCAATTGCGCGGGCAATATCCATACCGTGATCGATGACGTTAAGTATGGTTTGCATAGTTGTGTTGATAATAGTTTTCCCACCTGGGCTACCCGCTGTAAAAAGAGGCTTTCCATCCTTGGCAACTATGGTCGGAGTCATACTCGAAAGCATTCGCTTTTGTGGCTCAATCAAATTAGGCGCGGTACCAATTAGCCCTTGTGCGTTTGTAACGCCGGGCACGGCATTAAAATCGCCCATTTCATTGTTCAGTAGGTAGCCTCCTCCTTCAACGACAATGCCCGAGCCGTAACCAAACTCTAGCGTGTAAGTCAGGCTAACCATGTTGCCGTTTTTATCGACGACTGAAAAATGAGTAGTTTCATCGCTTTCGTAAACTTGAGCAAATTTCTCTGGGCTGCTCTCGGACTTTCTGTCCATATCAATAGTAGCGCGAAGCGTTGCCGCGTAATCCTTATCCATTAACCGATCTAAAGGCATACCTTCATTGAAGTCTGGATCCCCAAGATGTTCAGCGCGATCGGCATACGCGCGTCTCATCGTTTCAGTCAACACGTGCAAATAGTCAGCCGAGTTATGTCCCATAGCTTCCAAGTTATAGCCTTCAAGGATATTCAACATCTCGACCATGGCAACCCCTCCAGAACTAGGTGGCGGCATGCTGATTATTTCGTGGCCTCGGTAAGTGCCGCGAACAGGTTCTCGTTCGACAGGCTCGTAGATGGCGAGATCTTGTTCGGTGATGATCCCTCCGTTAGCTGCCATAAAAGCGGCCAATCGTTCTGCGTTCTCACCTTTATAAAACCCATCTCTACCGTTGTGTTGTATTAGCTCCAATGTATGAGCGAGATCAGATTGAACCCATGTGTCACCAAGTTCATAAAGGGAGCCATCTTCTTTGAAAAACTTTGCCATGGTTGATGGATATGCGGAAAAGCGTTGTTGACTCCGAGAAAAACCAGAGTACAGAGAGTACGTGATGGGTATACCGTTACGAGCCAGCTCTACTGCAGGGGCTACCAAATCTGCCCATGGCAAACTACCAAGCTTCTGGTGTGCTTCCCAAAGGCCGGCCACCGTGCCGGGCACTCCAACTGCAAGTGCGCCAAAGTGATTCGAGTTATCAACAACTCGGCCATTTAAGCCCAAGTACATATCTTCAGTTGCTGCGAGCGGGGCCTTCTCCCGAAAATCAAAAGTAGTGGCATCACCATCGTCACCCGCGTAAACCATGAAACCACCACCCCCAATATTACCAGCGCTAGGCCAGGTAACGGCGAGGGCAAATGCTGTAGCCACGGCAGCATCGACAGCATTGCCTCCTTGTTTCAACGTCTCTACGCCAACCTCAGACGCCAGCATGGAAGCGCTGGTTACGATGCCATTTTTCGCGCGAAGAGGAGTTCGTCCGCTCTGGGCAAACGAAGCTGAAACTAATACTACGCTCAGGAAAAGGACAATACTTTTGAATTGCGGGGAATTTCTCATATCTGCTCTCAATGAATTTTCTTTAAATACAGTAACTTAGATTGTTTCGACGGGCATAACAACAATCAAAGATGGCCCATTATTCCAGTGACGTCAAAGAGAAGCAATTCAGGGCTTTTTAAAAAGGCATTTTGCGCCTATGACTGACTAGCCAATAGACTCTGCAGCCAAAAACCATCTATTGCCACCACTCTTGAATTGAGCCATAAAAACCAGCTAAATTGATACATCTAGTGATAACTGCTTCACATTTTTTGGTACTAATACGGAGTACGGTAACTAGTCAAAAATCGCAGATTTTGACAGTGAGCAGTTATTAGCATTCTGATACTAAAAATAATTCAAATAAGAACAAAAAAAGAATACCCATGAAGAACTATTTAGCGACCGTTGAACCAACATATCCAAGCTTAAAAAGAGACTCTGGATTAGGCAATTTTGCTCTTATAATTATTGCCTCCACAAGTCTGATTTTTGCTCAAATCCCCGTGTTTGCCCAAACTAATTCGGGCACTGGTGATCAAGCGGGCTATGTCGTGGTTGTAAATGGTAGCGTAATCGCTCGGGACGATTCAGGAATAGATCGTGCTCTTGGAAGAAGAAGTATCGTAAGAGTAGGAGACACTATTCTAACTGATACAAATTCATCCACCCAGCTGCGAATGGTGGACGGCGCTATTATTGCATTGAAAGAGCTGACTCAATTTTCGTTGGTTGAATATCGATATGAACAAAACACCGACTCTGACTCCGTTTCTTTGGAGCTACTTCAAGGTGGATTTAGAACAATTACCGGCACTGTGGGTGATCAAAGAAAAGAAGCTTACAGAGCAAACATTGCAAACTTCGCGACCATCGGTATTAGAGGAACTAGTTACGAAGTCTCAATTACTAACGCAGGAGTTATGTTCACTGGAGTCTATGACGGTGGAACAGTTATCACCAATAACGGTGGAGGGCTAGATCTTGGTGTGGGTGCCGACTATGATTTTGCTCGCATCGAGAACCAAAATACTCCTCCAGAAGGACTGCTGGTTCAAGCAGCTGCGCTAGGTAACATAGAAATATCTATTTTGTCGGAAAGCTCGGAAGTTGAAGAAAGCGAAGACGCGCCCAACCCGACAACCCAACCCTCACAAAGTGAAGATGAAACTCCAACGTCGTCGACAGGTTTAACTGCTGAGGAGATCGTATCTGATGAAATTATTGGGTTAACGAACTCAGACGCCGGCGCCGCGACTACCAATGATCCTGTAGATGGAAGTCAAACAAGTGGGCTTCTCAACGGGTCTGCCTCTGGCGCTGATGCAGCTATTAGCCCTAATGAGTTTGGCAATGGCCTTGCAGCTTGCTCGGGAAATAGCACAGTCTGCCAAAATAGCGATGTAGCTACTACCGATACTGCTGAAGATGACGTGTCTCTTCCCACAACAGACACCAATCCTCAACCGGATTCAACGCCTGAGCCTGACCAAACAC
>JBGCEK010000015.1:0-19303 GCA_045106275.1 Pseudohongiellaceae bacterium
TGAGTGATTACCCCGGCACCCAGGATGTTTTGATAAGGACCAATCAGGAGCAGGTAAATTGAAGGTCTGATCCATCAGTGCCTGACTTGGGCTGGATTTGCGGCGGCCAGCCATAGGTTTGCCAACCTTTGACCAGACCAATCTCTTCGGCAAATTTTGGAAAGTCTTTGTGGGTTCGAATGCGCCGCGCTTCTTCTGTTGGTAGAAAAATCAACTGTGTGGCTAGAAATAAATAGGGCGTTCTATAAAGCCTCGTCATTCGGAAAACGCCTGCCGGGTCACCCATAAGAATATAAGTCAGCAGAACGTAAATGCTTGGGGTTGCAATACCGAATCGGACAAGCCAAGGCATCGACTGACCCAATATCCACCGAAAAAAACCTGATTTCCGGAAAACCGCTAAGTCGAACATAAACCACGTCATCGGAATACGAAAATACTGATTTGAGATAGGCTCAAAGCGGTCTTTTCGCGCACGAATATGGTCAATTGCTTGCCTAGGCTTGGCAAGACAAGCAAGTCGGTAGGCTTCTAAAAAAGCGGCTTCTGGTGCTCCAAGCTCAAAAGCGCGCTTAAAAATTAAGCCTGCAACATCCGCATCACCCAAACTCCATTCACCCAAACCCTCGTTTATCAGGTGTGTAGGCATGAGCGGCTCTTGCGCCAGCCCTTCCTTAACAAGCACATTTCCCTGATCAAAGAGGCCAAGGCAGTTAAGGCCAATGCCAAAAGCAACTTTCATTTCTGCATCATTAGGGTCCGTCAAATGACCTTTATGGAACATTGAGACTATTCCATAGACATTGTTATCGACCGATGCTCGGTAAGCGGCGGGATGATAAACATGTGGTAAATCCGGATTGAGTTCCAGAGAGCGTGCAACAGCTTGGCGCCCTCGCTCAAAGTGGTGCTTCCGTTTTCGCGTAATCGACACTTCTGGAAGAGAATAATGTGCATCAGCAAGCCATGACCAGGCTTCGGCAAAATTTGGGTCGAGGCTAACAGCCTTTTCAAGCAGCTCCACAGCTTTTGGTAATGTGTCCTGTCCCGACATTAGATGAACAAGTGGCCGCGCTTGCAGAAAATACTCGTAGGCTTCAGGATTGTTGGTCAAATTGGTCGCAAGCCTTGAATGAAGCGCGGCATCCAGCACAATTTTCAGTTCCTCGACTATCGATTTAGCGATGCTGTCCTGTAGATCAAAAATATCAGTGAGCTCGCCATCAAAAGTTTCCGACCAAAGATGGAATCCATCTTTCGCCTGGATGAGCTGTGCCGTGATTCGCACCTTGTCGCCTTGCTTGCGCACCGACCCCTCAAGCACGTGTGCGACGCCGAGCACCTCTCCCACGCCACGGAGATCTTCATTTTTTCCTTTAAAAGCAAATGAAGAGGTTCGCCCGGCTACTTTCAGTTCTGTCACCTTTACCAATGCATTTAAAATCTCCTCGGAGACTCCATCGGCAAAATACTCTTGGTCGCCGAGTTCGCTCATGTCCACAAAGGGCAGGACGGCAATTGATTTTTTGGGGGTTGCGGTACGGTTAGCCAGCACAGCATCGGTGAAAACCGGTTGTGACTGTATCACTTCGGGTGCGGGCGTCAGCCGAATGCCGTCCAACGAAATGTCAAACAGCCAAGACAACAGAATGGCAATGGGAAATCCGCCGATGACCCCGATAGTGATCCAGCGATCAACATAGGACGGCAGCTCTAGAGCTTCTTCGAGAGCCATCCCCAACTGAATAATCAGCCATCCTGCAACTGCATAAGCAATAGCACCCTGCACCACATTGCGACGCCGAATTTCGCTGAAAAGTCCGCCCATAAAAATAGCTCTTGCCTCAACTTTAACGAGTGTAGGGAAGAATAAATAAGGCGAGTGCAAAAATAAAGAAGTTTTGCCGGTTCAGCGCGTTTGGACCATTCACGTTTTGGATAAAAAGTTCAACAATGAATCATACCAAAGTAATTGAGACTCGCGCCTGCGGGATTGCCCAGCGGGGGTATTGGAAGAATGGAACCGGATAACTTTCTAAGCCAACAGTAACCGTAAAACGAACCCTTCCTCTTTGCTCCCCTGTCGTTTTGCAAAAAAAGAAGGGACACTCTGATATTAAAATTATTGGATTTTTACACTGATATCTGGCCCTATTTATAAACGCCACTTATTCATTTCAGAGCAGCTTCTTCAGACTGGCGTAGCCACTACGACTAATAGGAAGTTGCTTACCGTTGCTAAGGATAGCGACTTTGCTGTCCTTGGTTTCCGCCTCGATGCGGGCTAAAAAATTAACATTCAATAAATAGGAGCGGTGAATACGACAAAACTGTCGCGGGTCAAGTTTTTCCTGTAGCTTGCTGAGGCGGTCTAGCTTAATGTGCGTGGCCTCTTCGGTTTGGATCGCTACATAATCATCGGCGGATTCTATGTAGCACACCTTGCTCACTGCCAACACATGCACATCGCTACCTTCTCTTACTAATAGACGGTGCAATAATTCCTGTTCGCGGGCTGCATCGATGACTTCGGCGTTAAGCGAGCTTGGTTGCTTATTCGCAATCTTCTCGACGACTTTATTAACAGCTTGTTGTAAGCGGCTCGGGTCAAGGGGCTTTAAAAGATAGTCTACCGCATTCGCTTCAAAAGCCTGCACGGCATAGTCGTTGTAGGCGGTAACAAAAATTATGAACGGTGCTTGCTCGCCTAATAGTTCAAGTACATCAAAGCCATCGAGCTTGGGCATTTGAATATCAAGGAAAAGCAACTGAGGTTTAAGTTCGTTTACGGCCTTAACCGCCTGCAAACCGTTTTCGCAAACAGCAATGACTTCGATCTCGTCAAATTTGTCCAAAGCGGTTTGCATGCCTTCCCGAGCATGGGGTTCGTCGTCGACAATAAGTGCTTTAATTTTATTGTTTGATTCGCTCACTTTTTATTCCTAAGACTGCTTGTCTGAGCTAGCAGGCATGGCTGGGTCGCTCGGTGAATCAATTGTCTGACCGGAGGCCAATGCTGGCTGGGATAGCTTTTTTTCAAGAGGGAAGAACAATTGTGCCTTAAATGTGCCTGACTGACGAATTGATTTCAAGAAAGCTGCGCTACCGTAGCGACTTTTTAGTCGCTGCTCAATAGAAGCCATACCGTGACCGGTGCCTTTCTGCTTCCGCCCCAATTCATCTACAGGATTACTCACCTCAATAATGAGCGAGCCTTCCCCGCGTTTGGCACTAATGCTTAGCGTGCCGCCTTCTATACAACTGTCGATACCATGCTTGATGGCGTTCTCGACAATAGGAAAAAGAATAAGCGGAGGAATAGAAAAACTCCGCATGCTGTCATCGATAGAAAAATCGATCTGCAAGCGATCTCCGAATCGCTCTCGCTCTATGCCTAGATAGTTTTGAATATGTTCTAGTTCATCGTCCAATGTCGCTGTGTCTTTTTTACTGTAGGCAACGCTGTAGCGCAAAAACCCTGCGATAAGCAAACAGAAACGATGTGCCTTCTCAGGCGCGGATAGTGCGATGTTCGCGAGAGTGTTAAGCGAGTTGAACAGGAAATGCGGATGCACTGTTGCTTTTAACGTTTGTAACTCGGCCTGACTCACGAGTAAGCGTTGTTGTAATGCTACCCGTTCTAGGTCTCGGGTTTTTTCTAAGGCAAAGAACAGGTAATGTAACAGAACAATGATCTCAAACTGCAGAATGACAAAAACCAGATTGCTCATTAGATTTTCATCGAACAACGCTCGCCAACCTACATCACTAGAGCCACCTTCCAAAAGCTCTGCGTAAAGCCGACCAATCAAAACCCAAAGGCTAACGATGACGATTAAAGTGAGTAATTGACTTGAAGCAACATTAAGCCAAGTCTTCTTTTGTAAAGGTAGACCCTTACAGACATAGTAGTTGGGTAAAATAAAAACCAAGCACAGAAAATAAAGAGGTACGAACAGAGTCAAACACTCGGCCAAGCTGGCATCGGTTGTGAGGTCGATAAGACTACTGAAGCCCACACTAATCACCAGCCAACCCGCTGTTAAGGCTATTATTTTTGCTGTTGAATCAAATAGAGGATGCATAAGATTTAGCGTGGGTTTGCCACTGCCTAGTTTTTGATTTCGCCGCCGCCCATTAAAGCAAGGCCTTTTACTATAAGCTTCTTACGCGGAAGACCCAAGTCTTCAGCGATGCAGCGTGTCTTAATACCAAAGCCACCCATGATGCAAACTGCTCCGCGTTTTTCGACTTCCCAGTTTTGCGGCACAATTATCTCGACGCCACCCATGATGCAAAGTAGATTGAGCTCCATCGAATCGTCGAGCATTTCTGCATCAGTAAAATCTACTTTATAGCCGCCCCAAACAGAGATAATTTCGCCACCGACCAGTGCGTCCGACGTGTAATTCAATTCTCCGCCACCCATAAAGGCTACCAGCTGAATTTCTTCGTCGCCGTCACTTAGATCATCATCGTCCCTATTAAAGCGTCTAGGCAAAATGTCCCGTGGATTGAGAATAATAAAGGCGATCACAATCAGCCACATGGGCAAGAACATATTACCGAAGCTCAAGCCAAAGATGCCAAACTGTGAGATAAGTAATACCCCGCCAAACATCGTTAGAAAACCAGCAACAAGCGGCTTTCTGGACTTTTCAGACTTTGTGAGCCAATACAAGCCTAGCAAGAGAATGCCTGTGGGCAGCAGGTTAAAAAAAGCATCGAATAGCCAACTGAACAGAGATCCAATGCCAAAGAAGCTAAGAACACCCATGTTTGATAGCACTAAGTAGGCGGCAATCCCTAGCAATATATAGGCAGCGGTCTGGCGACCATTCTTTTCTTCTTCGTTCATAGCAGTGTTCTCTTTGCAAATTGAATAGCTGAAGCCTACAAGCATCCCTAGAGGTGCGCATTGGATATTCCGTGAATGACGACTTTTCCTCGGTTGCTGACGAATCGCGGTTCAAGACTCCCCGTGACGGCATTTACCGAGTGCCAACCTGCGCTTACGGAAACCTTGCTGCGATCTGTTTTGGCGGGAGCTACTATCAGGTCATCTTTTAAATCATGGCAACTATTTAAAGTAATTACTCAAAGCTATTGCTTAAAGCGACCACTTAAACCAGTCACAAAGTAACTTACCAAGGCCAAGAAAATGAATACACCACGCTATCACTATCTGTACCTTCCGTTCTTAAAATTTTTCCATAGCTTATCGCCATCCAGACAGAGAATGTTTGGTGTTTTTAAAGCGGTGCTGTTGATTATAATTATCGGTTTTGAATTGGCCGTGCTCAACGGGGCTATCTGAACAAAGCGGTCAACGGTTAGTAGCCGACGAATAAAGCCGATGTTTCTGTTGCTCAGAAAACCCCTGAGTTTTTACTCTGCCTGTTTTTCTTGCTAAATTGCTCACGCACCCCAAGAGCACACTCACTATGAATTCCGAAACAGCATCTCGCTTCGCCCTCCCGTTTCTTCTGGTTCTAGGCACTTTTCTATTTACTGCAGAAGCTTTAGCTGCACCAACGGAGAATTCCAGAGCCGAAGCATCCGCCGCCATTGCCATTCCCGATCCTTACGCCGCCCAAGTGGCCAAGGACATCTTGATGCAAGGTGGCAACGCAGTAGATGCTGCTGTAGCCACCGGTTTTGCCCTAGCTGTCACGTACATCGACGCTGGCAACATCGGTGGCGGCGGATTCATGCTCACCCATATGGATGGCGAGTCCACCTTTTTAGATTACAGAGAAAAAGCCGCCCTAACCGCGCACCGCGATATGTATTTGGACGAACGAGGCGAAGTCATAGAGAACGCGACATTGATCGGCGCTCAAGCGGCAGCGGTGCCAGGCACAGTGGCGGGTCTTTGGGCTGCCCATCAGCGTCATGGCTCCTTGCCATGGCGAGATCTCATTGCACCAGCAATCGCTTTAGCGCGAGATGGTTTTATGCCAGCCCCCATGCTGGTTGCAGAAATTCACGCCAATATCGATTGGTTTGGCGAAAAGACCAACTTCAATGATTATTTTGCGAATATAAGCGTCACCGAGTTATTCAAACAGCCGGAGCTGGCCGCAACCTTGGAGCGCATCGCTGAGCAAGGACCGGATGATTTTTACCGGGGTGAGACTGCGCGCCTCATCGTTGCACAAATGGAAAAGAGCGACGGCATCATCAGCCTAGAAGATCTGGACAGCTACGAAGCGGTCTGGCGCGACCCCTTACAGGCGGGTTGGCGCGACCACCAAGTTCTGTCCTCACCACCGCCCAGTTCCGGCGGATTTGGTGTCATTCAGCTTCTGAAAATGAAAGACCAGCTTGCGACTCACTTTGAAGGAGTGGAACACAACTCCCATCAATACATTCATCTAGTGGCAGAGATGGAAAAGCGTGTATTCGCGGACCGCGGCGAATACTTAGGCGATTCGGACTACATTGAGGTGGATATCGAAACGTTGATATCTGATGACTACATTGCCAGACGCGCCCAGGAAGTGAACCCACGCACCATCTCAAATCTAGACGGCGTAAGCCCCGGTCTTACCTCGCCGAACACCACTCATTATTCCATCATCGACCAATGGGGTAATGCCGTCTCCAACACCTACACCATCAATTGGGCTTTCGGCAGCGGAGTGGTAGTGGACGGCGCAGGCTTTTTGTTAAACAACGAAATGGATGATTTCAGCGCCAAGCCCGGCTCGCCTAATGTCTATGGCGTGGTAGGCAACTCTGCCAATGAAATTCAACCCGGCAAGCGCCCACTCTCCTCCATGTCTCCTACTATCTTACTCAAGGATGACAAAGTGATGATGGTGTTAGGCACCCCAGGCGGCTCAACGATTTTTACCTCGGTGTTTCAAACCATCGTCAACATTATTGATTTCCAAATGAGCCCACTGGAAGCAGTTGGTGCCACACGTTTTCACCATCAGCTTTTGCCGCCTGACTTAATTACCATGAGCATCGCCACACCTTTGCCTGAAGAAACCATCGCGGCTTTGGGAGAGAGGGGCTACAGAGTTGAGCCACACGAATGGGAATTTGGAGATGTGCAGGTAATCTGGCGTGAAGGTAATGAATTACTGCCTGCTGCTGATCCGCGGGATCGGGGTGTGGGGGAGGTATTTGTTGTTCCGGTTGTGGAATAATTTGTCCCCAATTACTCGCTCATAATTTCTCGAGTGTGTAGGTATAGTTAGTGGCATCGATATAGCCCTCGACGCTGCCACAATCGAAGCGTTTGCCTTTGAACTTATAGCCAATAACCTTTCCTTGCTTTGCCTGGGTTAGTAAGGCATCGGTGATCTGCATCTCACCGTTTTTGCCAGGCGGCGTGTCACGAATAACGTCGAAAATATCTGGCGTGAGAATGTAGCGACCAATAATTGCTAGATTGCTGGGGGCATCTTCCGGTGCCGGTTTTTCTACCATATCGCTAATTCTATAAATCCCTTCCTCTTCCACTTCCCCGGCAATAACGCCGTATCGATAAGTCTCCTCTTTCGGTACTTCTTCGATGGCAACGATGCTGCATTGGTAGGTTTCGTATAGCTTTACCATTTGAGTGAGCACAGAATCGTTTTCTGAAACGCAGTAGTCGTCGGCAAGTATCACCGCGAACGGCTCGTTACCGATTAAATTTTCACCCACTAGGATTGCATGGCCTAAGCCTTTCATTTCCACCTGCCGGGTATACGAAAACGTGCACTTGTCCATGATATCTCTAGTTTGCGAAAGCAATGCTTCTTTGTCCGACCCTGAAATCTGATGTTCTAACTCATAGCTAATATCAAAGTGATCTTCGATTGCTCTTTTACCGCGGCCGGTAACAATCGAAATGCCAGTTATTCCGGCCTCCATTGCTTCCTCAACACCGTATTGAATTAGAGGCTTGGTAACGATAGGTAGCATCTCTTTAGGCATAGCTTTAGTGGCTGGCAAAAACCGAGTGCCGTAACCTGCTGCTGGGAAAAGACACTTCTTAATCTTGGTCATTGATCACCTCTAAGTAAATTAACAATATGTTGAGCGTTACCTTAAAAACTCTTGAATCGAAAGTTTCATAATCATTGGATAACCCCGCCTTGGGTAATTGGAAATGTCTCGCTACCAGATGAAAGCTTCGACGCTCCTTTCTATTTAATTCAGTCTGGGTTGAAGGAAAATAGAAAATACACCGAAAGCTTATGCATATTTCATTCCTAGCCGAACAGCCCAAGCTGAGTCGGTGCCCTGTCAGTTGGAAGCTCCGCTTGCTCAGTGCTAGCTATGGTCCGCACAGAGCTCAGGCACTTCGGGAAGGCTTCAATGGAAATGCACTTTTTTAGCGCAAAACTCCCTTCCCTTACCAAGCTCATGAGGTAAAAGCATTGTTTTGGTGCAATATGACAACTTCGTTGCTATCAAGACCAATCTGGAGAGCTTATGGTGGGGTTACTGGAAAAGGGAAGTTACCACCAACCGAAACCTTTCTGATAGAAAACAGTGTTTTACAGAAATCGTTCGTCACCTTCGCCTTGTAAACTCCCATTTTCGCGAATCTTGGCGTAGTTATTGAATCAAATAATTCCATGAACCAAATAGTAGCAATCTAAATGTCTTTACTTGTTTTTACCGATCTCGATGGCAGCCTCATGGAGCATGAGAGCTATTCAATTAAACCCGCCGAAAAGGCCCTTGCAGTGCTAGCAAGGAAAAACATTCCCTTGGTAATGAATTCCAGTAAAACAGCAGCTGAAATAGAAGCCCTTCAAAAAATGATGGCGATGCCCGGGGCTTATATTTGCGAAAACGGAGCCGCGCTAAAACTACCAGAACAAGCAGAACCTTTAAAATTTGGGCAGCCACGAATGCTTTGGCTGGAAAAAGTTCATGAGTTTCGAAGTCAGGAAGGGTTCAAATTCCAAGGGTTCTCAGACTGGTCGGCGAGTGATATTGCCGAGCTAACCGGCCTTGATCAGAAATCCGCCGAACTCTCAAAGCAACGAGAATTCAGCGAACCTATTCTTTGGCGGGACTCAGCGAATGCCAAACGAAAATTTGTAGAACAGCTTTCGAGCTTGGGCTTAAAACTATTAGAAGGCGGCAGGTTTGTGAGCATCCAAAGCGCTTTTGATAAAAGTAACGGCATGATGTGGCTGAAGAGCCAACAAAACCCAACCCTAACCATCGCCCTAGGGGATAGCCCAAACGATGAGGCTATGCTCAACTGCGCCGACATAGCAGTTGTTATTAAATCAGCTAAATCTGAGCGCATAAAACTCACAGGCGCTCAAAAAGTGATTAGAACTAAAAGGCCCGGACCTGCCGGCTGGCAAGATGCGATGCTTGAAATTCTCCAGCAGTATGAGGGTGACAGTTAAAACTCGAGACTAAAAAAATCCGTAAACTAGTTGGAATTGATTCGACACAATATTCATAAAAAAGGAAATAACTATGGGTGATTTTCATCAAAATGGAATAATCACAACGCTTCACAACCTCAGGCAACGCCCTATCGAGGACATGGAGTTAGAACTGGAGGGTTTTAAATCAGAACGCCCCATGGGTTTGGTATTGCCCTCTCTTTTCTCCGAGCTGCAAGGACCTGCCCTGTCAAATATTGTTGAACAACTTACATCAGTGCCCTACCTTAATGAAATTGTGATCGGCTTGGATCGGGCAAATGAAGAACAGTACCGCTACGCTCTCAAGTACTTTTCAAGACTCAGCCAACACCATAGGGTGCTCTGGAATGATGGCCCCCGCCTCACTGCCATCGACAATCAACTCAAAAAGTTAGGACTGGCCCCCACACATTTGGGGAAGGGACGCAACGTTTGGTATTGCTACGGCTATGTTCTCGCATCCGGCAGGGCAAAGGCTGTTGCACTACACGATTGTGACATTCTAACTTATGACCGCAGCCTTCTGGCCCGCCTCATCTATCCCATAGCAAATCCGAATTTCAGCTATGTGTTTTGTAAAGGTTACTATTCCAGAATTGCCGGCAATCGGATTAGCGGCAGAGTTATGCGTTTGTTTGTTACTCCCTTATTGAAAACTTTGAAAAAGGTCAGCGATCAGAACGAGTTTTTAGACTATTTGGATAGCTTCCGCTATCCGCTCGCAGGTGAATTCTCGATTCGTTCCGATGTAATCAACGATCTGCGTATCCCCAGTGATTGGGGCCTAGAAGTTGGCGTACTATCGGAGATGAAACGCAACTATGCAGAAAACCGCCTTTGCCAAGCTGACATCGCAGACATTTATGATCATAAACACCAAGACCTGTCAGCGGATGACGCTGAAAAAGGTCTATCAAAAATGACTATCGATATTGCCAAAGCACTGTTTAGAAAATTAGCAACAAATGGCGATGTATTCTCAACCGAAAAGTTTCGCACTATCAAAGCAACCTATTACAGAATTGCCTTAGACTTTATCGATACTTATCACAATGATGCTATTATCAATGGACTCGATTTTGATCGACATAAAGAAGAGCAATCCGTTGAATTGTTTGCCAGCAATATTATGACAGCCGGCGACCACTTTTTGGAAAAGCCAATGGACAAACCCTTTATCCCAAGCTGGAGCAGGGTCGTCAGCGCAATTCCCGATATACTAGAACAGCTAAAAGTCGCGGTAGAAGCTGACAACGAGGAATTTAAAGCTCAAAAATAATCATGGAAGAAACCGAAGTTCAACAGCAAGAATTAGAACGACGAGTGAGTGATCACCTCACCATCATCTATCCAGCCTTGGAGAATAAATCTTTTGCAAACCAACTCATCGCAGAGATGAGCCTAGGTCGGAATTTGCAAACGCCCGAGTCGCACCGTAACAATTGGGATGAAACCGATAGCATCCTAATTACCTATGGCAACAGCGTCATAAATGACGATGAACTGCCTTTGCACACCTTGCACAACTTTCTCAACAATCACCTTCAAGACAGCATTAAGTCCGTTCACATATTGCCATTTTTCCCATTCAGTTCAGATGATGGTTTTTCGGTCATGGACTATCTTCAAGTTAACCCGTCGCTGGGAGATTGGGAGGACGTAGAGGCTATAGGTAAAAACTACCGATTGATGTCTGACCTTGTACTCAACCATATGTCCAGTCGCAGCCGCTGGTTTGATAACTTTAAGAAAAGAGTTGATCCAGGCCAAGACTATTTTGCTGAAGCCGACCCCAGTGATGACTATAGCGCGGTCGTTCGTCCTCGAAACTCATCATTGTTAACCAAAGTTGATACAGCAGATGGTGAACGCCATGTATGGTGTACGTTTAGCCCGGATCAGGTTGATCTCAACTTCAAAAACCCGCAGGTATTATTGGAGTTTGTTCGCATCATCAGGAAATACCTGAATCATGGCGTTGCAATTTTTCGCTTGGATGCGGTTGCTTTTCTTTGGAAAGAACCAGGCACCGCTTGCATCCACCTTCAAGAAACCCATGAGATCATTAAGCTTCTCAGGACACTTATCGAACACTACTTTCCAGAAGTGGTTCTCATCTGCGAATGCAATGTACCCAATCGAGAGAACCTCACTTATTTTGGCAACGCCAACGAAGCACATATTATTTACAATTTTTCTCTGCCACCTCTACTGCTATACACTTTACTTCAAGGTGATTGCCGACATTTAAAAACCTGGATGATGAGCATGCCACCAGCTCAGTTTGGCACAGCCTATCTGAACTTTATTGCATCTCATGATGGCATTGGTCTTCGGCCACTTGATGGACTTATCGAAGAAGAAGAACGGGACGCTTTAGTCGACACTATCAAAGACTTCGGCGGCAAAGTCACGATGCGAAAAGCCAGAGAGGGATACGATAAGCCCTATGAATTGAACATCGCGCTGTTCGATGCATTGAAAGGGACAATAGCTTCAGGAGAGGATGAGTGGGGCCTGCAACGTTTTATTTGCGCTCATGCAATCATGTTGGCATTGGAGGGAATTCCGGCAGTTTACATACAAAGCCTGTTTGGTTCTCGCAATGATTATCGGCGCCTCGAACATACCGGCCGTAACCGCTCAATCAATCGACATATCTGGCAGATTCATAAACTGGAAAAGACCTTGGCAGATAAAGAATCTGATCATTCAAAAGTCTTCGATGAGTTAACACGTCTTTTAGGCATTCGACAAAAACAGCCAGCTTTTCATCCAAATGCTACTCAGTTTACTCTCCACCTTGGCACCGAAGTCTTCGCGTTCTGGCGGCAAAGTATGAACAGAGACCAAAGCATCTTTTGCCTAAGCAACGTCACCGATACCCAACAGCTAATTAACTTAGCCGACATTAATCTTATTAGCACAGACCCATGGAAGGATCTTGTTAGCGGTGAAATTCTAAAAGATCTGGGAGGTCAGTTGTCGATGCTGCCCTATCAGACACTCTGGATAAGCAACCGTTAGCGAAAGCATCTTTAAAAATCTTGGGAAAGGGTTATCAGGGGGCAGCTAAAACCTACCCCTTTGATGCGACCTCTTTGATTTTTTAACTCACGAAGTTTAGCCAAATAGCCAAACTCCTGTATATTCAGATTAATCCAAGCCTTCAACCCTTTTCATGCACCGCCTTAGTGCGAAGGAGAATTGCGTGCGGTTCAAAGCGATAGGTATGACTCTGTTGTCTACCCTAACCCTACTCTTGGCAGTTACTGAAAGCTCTGCGCAGGATCTAACAACTCACTTTACTCGCATCCAAACCGAAACCTTCGGTGGCAACATGGCGCTCTCCAATGCCTGGGGCGATTATGACAACGATGGCGATCTGGATCTCGTTGTGGCGTTTAAAACCGGTGACGTCAGGCTGTACAACAATGAGCTAGGCGGATTCGTGAATGTCGGCCCTGCCCTGGGCCTGCCCACTGGTGGCAAAGAACGCAGAGCAATTGCCTGGGGAGATTATGATGGTGATGGTTACCTCGACCTTTATATAGGCAGCAATCGGCAAGGCAACGAGCTATTCCACAACGACAAGTCACAGGGCTTTACCGAGGTTACCGATGAGCTGGATGTGGGTATACCTCGGGTCAGTAGCCGCCAGATTAGCTGGGTCGATTTTGATAACAATGGCACATTGGATCTATTCGTTGCGGATCGTGTTGGACCTAATGTGTTGTTTAGCAACATTGACAACAAGTTTGTTGAAGTGAGCGAGGCCACAGGGCTGAATGACGAGCGGGCAACTGTCGGTGTTTGTTGGTTCGACTACAATCAGGACGGCCTGCTCGATTTATTCTTAGCCAATCAGGGCACAGGCAGAGATGCTATGTACCGAAACGACGGCGGTCATTTTACCGATGTGGCGGCCCAGCTGGGTATGGAAGGCGGTACAAGACAGCGCGGTGATGGTGGCGTCGATTGCACCGTGGGAGATTACAACAATGACGGCTACTTTGATTTATTCGTTGCTACCTATGGCGTCAACAAACTGTATCGGAACAACGGCGAAGGCGGATTTCGAGAAACCAGCAGCGCGATGGGAATAAACGGTAACGATCACATGGTGGGTGCAAGCTGGGGAGATTTTAACAATGATGGCCTGCTCGACTTGTTTGCCGCGGGCTACCATGACGACAATGGCGTGCGCTCACCCCACGACCGCCTGTTTCAGAATTTGGGCGAGTCATTCAGAGAGCTTATGCTAGAGAAGACCGCATTGAACGGCGCGGACCACGGCATACAGTGGGCTGACTTCGATGAAGACGGCGATCTCGATATATCGCTCACTGAAGGCTACAACATCGCTGGTCGTCACCCTCTTGTTCGAAATGATCTACCGCAAGCTGCTCGCGAACAATCGCTCAAAGTGAGCGTTAGTGATCAGCAGGGTGTGATGAACCGTGCTGGGGCGGAAGTTCGTGTTTACGACGAATCAGGAAAGTTACTCAGCCTACGCTTGGTCACAACCGGCGACGGCTACAACAGTCAAAGCAACCAGCCCGTTCATTTCGGACTAGCCGGCTATGACACCGTTGTCGTTGAAGTCACATTTTTAACAGCGCAGGGTAGGAAGACTCAGCGCTATGAAAACATTAGACCTGCCGACCATCTACGCGGGTCATTTCATGTCAGTCAGCAATAAACTGTATTCATTATTCATAGTCTTCTTGGAGCCTAAATCATGTTGAAAAGAATTTTCCACTACACGCTTGTTTGTATTTTCGCGGTCACACCGTTTATACGCTCCTTCGCTCAAGAAGCCTCTTCGCAACCGCTGTTCGAATACAGCGCAATCAATCATCCGGTCATGGGCCAGCGCGGCATGGTGGCGAGCCATAACGCTCTGTCTAGCGAGATCGCCGCAGAGATTCTGGCGAAGGGTGGCAACGCCATCGATGCCGGTGCTGCCCTAGGGTTCGCACTTGCCGTAACGCTACCCCGCGCAGGCAACATCGGCGGGGGTGGATTTATGCTTGTGCATGTGGCTGAGTTAGACAAAACGATCGCCATCGATTTTCGTGAAACAGCGCCGGCTGCCGCGCGACAAGACATGTTCTTCGATGCCGCTGGCAACGTCGTTATGAACGAGACCTATCGCTTTTCTCACAAATCATCTGCTGTTCCTGGTTCAGTCGCAGGTTTAGCTCACATCGTTAAGGAATACGGCACCCTGAGTCTAGCGGAGGTTTTAGAACCGTCCATACGCCTGGCCCGCGATGGCATTAGGGTAACCTACGACCTGGCCGCCGATTTGGCACGCAGTCAGCGCCTAAAGAATAATCCAGCCAGCCTTCGAAAGTTTTACAAAACCGATGGTTCCAATTACGAAGTGGGGGAATTGTTCAAGCAGCCTGATCTTGCTTGGACACTTTCCGAGATTGCTGAACACGGCGTCGAGGCTTTTTATAGTGGAAGCGTGGCTAAAAAAATAGTCGCCGATATGGAGGCCCATAATGGTCTTATTACCATGGAGGATCTTGCCAACTACACCGTAGTGGAACGCGAACCGGTACGAGGTACTTTTCGCGGCTACGACATAGCAGCGATGCCGGCACCAAGTTCTGGCGGAACCCATGTCATTCAGATGCTGAATATTTTGGAAAACTTTCCGCTGGCAACCATGGGCCCGGAGAGTGCTGATGCTTTGCACATCATGGCGGAGGCGATGAAGTTTTCCTATGCCGACCGCAGCAAGTATCTGGGTGATCCTGACTTTGTCGAGGTTCCAACCGAGGCGCTAATCAGCAAGGACTACGCGAAGGACTTAGCCGACAGAATTTCTCTGGACCATGCACTCTCTTCCGATGACATCGCCCCAGGAAACTTAGCGATCTATGAGAGCGATGAGACAACCCACTATTCCGTGGTCGACAGCGAAGGCAATATGGTGGGCAATACTTATACCTTGATGTTTTCATTTGGCTCCGGCGTGGTCATTGATGGTACCGGTATATTGATGAACAACAATATGGGAAATTTCACGCTACGCGCAGACATCCCCGATGCCTTCGGCTTAATGGGCAGCGAGAATAATCTGATTCGCCCGAACCGCCGTCCGGTTAGCTCCATGTCTCCGGTAATGGTCTCCAAAGATGGCCAGCCAATTTTAATGACAGGCAGCCCAGGTGGTTCGAAAATTATCAGCGCCAATATGCAAATGGTCCTGAATGTTTTGGAGTTCGGCATGAACATCGCCGATGCTGCCGTGGCTCCCCGCATTCATCACCAATGGAGACCGGATGCCTTGGAGATAGAGAGCGGCATTAGCCCTGATACTGTGACCCGGCTTATGGATAAAGGGCATAAAATAAACTTCAGTCAGCGCAGTGCAGGCATGGGCAGTTTACAAACCGTGATGTGGAAAGACGGTTTGTTTTATGGCTATTCTGATCCAAGGCGCCCGGGAGCCGGTGCTGTTGGGGTTGATTAAGAGCAGGCTTACCCACGGGCTTCTCGAGAACTTAGGCAGCAATCTGCATATCCAGGTATGGCTGAAAACCAAGAAACACATCGTACCGATCCAAAGGCAACAACCTGAGGCCGGTGCGCCGTATCGAATATCGAGATAGAGAAACAGGCAAGCATTACGTCTTTATCACCAACCAGCTAGACTGGTCAGCGAAGACAGTAGCGGACATTTACAAGCAGCGTTAGCAAGTTGAATTGTTTTTCAAATGGATCAAACGAAATTTGAAGATAAAGACTTTTTTAGGCAACACCGAAAACGCTGTAATGAGTCAGGTGTTCGTTTCGCTGTGCGTGTACCTATTGTTAGCATTCTTAAAATTCGCCAATGGATTTAAACAGAGCCTCCAACAAATGAGCAGACTTGTTCACATCAATCTATTCTCAAATCGGGCACTGCGAGATTTATTTGAGCCGTCACCAGATAAAGGAAAACCGGAACCCCAGTTGCTGCTGGCTATATGACTGGGCTAAGTGGGACAGCAGTGACTCCGACCCCTTTGATAGTTCGTGAATTTTCAAGCAAAGGGGCTGACGAATTAATAAATCTGTTCCTATTCTTTTTCTTTTTCTCCTTTATTGAATCAACTGTTCGTAAACTTTGTTTGCGGCTTCTTTGAGCAAGCCATTTGCTTCAGGAAAGCTGGAATTGGATATGATAGAAATGCCAAAATTCTCTTCTGGGTGCAAAATTAACCAATTCTGACTGCCATAAAGCCCTCCGTGATGTTCTATGTGTTCTTCCGATGTATTTTTAATTACTTCCCAGTAGTAGCCAATCCAAATATTATCTACATCGTAAAATAGCCCCTGATGACTTTGCCTAACAACTGGATTGTCTTCGTCTAACTGCCACTTTATATAATTCAATAAATCATTGGTGTTGGACTTCACCCTTCCCGCTGCCCCCCACAAATTAATTGCATTTTTGAAAGTGGGCATTCTTTCATTACTATCATTATATCCATTAGCCAATAACGCTTTATTGTGCGAATCCAAGTTTATAAAGGTACTTGTCATTTTTGCCGGAGCAAAAAGTTTCTCTTCCAATAGTACATTGAATTTTTTCTGATATACGGTCTCAAGGATATGGGCTATCAAGTTTGGTGCTACATTCGAATAGCCATAATTATTGCCTGGCAGTTCGGTTAATCTAAGGGATTTGACCTCGGCTAACAAACTCTGCTGAGTATAGTTAGTTAAAATTTTATGGGCTTTCTGATAGTTATTGATATCAGGTTGCTCATACAAATCGCTAACTTGACTTATATTGAGTGGCAGGCCACTTGTATGAGTTATTAGATGCCGAATACGAACTGGCTCAGTTTCAAAGGAAAGGTTGTCAAATTCTTTTCCTAAAATCTCATGCACTGGAGTATCTAAAGTAAACTTTCCCTCATTAACTGCACAGGCTACTAGGTAGCCTGTCATCGTTTTAGTGACGGATGCTAGTTCATAGAGTGTTTGATCGCTTGGCCTATTGCCCTTCTTATAGTCCAATTCACCATAGTGTCCAACATAGCTTTCACCCTTGTGAAAGACTGTAATTGAAACGCTTCCAAAACGTTTATCCTTCAGAAAGTTTTCGGCCTCATTGGTGACGATTTTGGATAAGTTGTTTGTATTATCGTCTGCCTCATAGCTCAATGTGTTAAAGATAAAAAAACTAAAAATGAATATCCGATTTTTCAATACCTTCATGCTTACACTCTCCAATAATTTTACTCAGATAACACACCAGAGATTGGTGGTCGAAATCAAAGGGGTCAGAGTACTTTGATCCGCGATAATTTGTCGCTCTTCTTAACCTTAATCTACACTGCGGTATGTCCCTTTGAAATTCCGGAAAGGATTCCAGAATGTCTCGACAACCGCGCACCTTCCTCCGCAATATTCCAGTGCATCTTATTCAGCGTGGGAACAACCGACAAGCCTGTTTCTATACTGAGCGCGATTACATCGTCTACCTGAACAAACTACGAGAATCGAGTGCCGCTTGCGGCGTAGCAATTCACGCTTTTGTGCTGATGACCAACCATGTCCATTTACTGTGTACGCCATCCAGCGCTAAAAGTATTAGTGTAATGATGCAGGGGCTGGGCAGATACTATGTACGATATGTTAACAGCACTTATCAACGAAGCGGGACTCTCTGGGAAGGACGCTTTAAGGCTTCGATGATTCATTCCGAGCAATACCTGCTCACTGTAAGTCGCTATATCGAACTGAACCCGGTTCGGGCAGCGATGGTTAGGCATCCCGCTGAATATCCATGGTCTAGCTACCGGAGAAATGGCGCAGGTAAGACAATTCGCTTGCTGACTCCTCACTCGGTTTATCTAAGACTGGGAGAAACGGATCCAGAACGTCAGCGAGCTTACCGCAGTCTGTTTAACACAGTAATACCGGAATTCACTGTTGAGCATATCAGGGAAGCAACAAACAAATCCTGGGTTTTAGGTAATGGAAAATTCAAGCAACAAATCGAGAAGCAGCTAGGGAGAAAGCTGCCTCCGCTTCCAAGAGGTGGAGATCGCAAGACTCAACTATCAACCCCACCTCCGCTCGAATGAGCTGATCAAAGAACTCTGACCCCTTTGATTCCATCGAATCTTGCCTTCCAAGGACAAAGAATTCCAGCATCAACCACATCAGACCATTTAGCCCAAACGACATCGTAACCATCTAGATCTGATACCACACCGGAGAGTAGAAGTTCTCGTATATTGTGTTCATGTGGGCCTAGAGATACTTTGTCAAAGAATTTATGTTTAGTAATATGCGCACGCCATAGAACAGAGAGAGCAAATAGCTTGAGCTTTGTGTAGTCAATTTTTTCAATCTTATAGCCGACACATTTACCCTGATGAAACAACTCTTCAAACTCTTGTCGCTTTTTTATCAGTAAATGATCAGCATAGTCATCCCAGGGCGAGAAAATTACTTCTCCTTCTACTGTAAGGATTTCAGAATCGTAAATTCCTATGTTTGAGCGTCGGGGAAATTCTCCTTTCTCGGTTGAATAGATGATGTTTGGACCCTCTTCGGGTGCTAAGCTGTAGAAACTTTTTGGAATAATGTGTGCTTTTACAGCTTTTCCATCCACACCAGTCAACTTACATTCCATTTCAGAATTACCTCAGAGTCACTCACAACCCAAATAAATCGGATCAGAGTAAAAATACAGTAGTTCGGGCTTCACCTGTTTCCTTTAGAACCCACTCTCCCGGCACCGCCAAATGGAATTTCTTACTCTTCACCATGCACAACATAAACCTGAGTAAGCGTCACCTCAACAACTCCAGATATAGCCGCATTCACACCAGCCTCATCTGGAAACCCATCCGCCAAACGCTTCAGCGCAGCGTACTCCGATGCCG
>JBGCEK010000016.1:0-5127 GCA_045106275.1 Pseudohongiellaceae bacterium
GTCCCCATCTGCGTCTGTGAGGGTCGCGGACATATCAATTTGGGTAGCGGGGTTATTTGCCATGTAGGCAAGACTGCTGTTATCGACACTAATTGCGGGCGCAGTGTTTCCTCCTCCGCCTCCGCCTCCGCCTCCGCCGCAGTTAGCGGGCACAGCTATGTCATCGATTACTATGCTTTTAAAAGCCACATCAGCAACTGCCTGAGTACCGGGCACCGAAAGTGACATTTCAATTGTAGTGACGTTTTCCAGTCTGAAGGAACTGTCAGCACCTTTCAAAGGGTCCAATATATTGACTGGAGTATTTTGGTCCTCTGGCAGACTTAAGTTTCCACTGAAGGTCCGTGTGACGGTTGCGCCGCCATCAAGAGTAAACTTAACCGAAGCACCCGACTGCACACTAATTCCGCCAGTCTGTAGCGAATAGGCATTAATTTCAGTAACAGTAAATTTACAAGCATTGGTGCCATCAGCTTTGATAACCATATCAGCTGAATTACCAGCCGCACTCCAAGTAATATTGCTGCCGCCACCTCCATCGTCAAAGAGTTCACTTACCACTATCGGAGAGTTTCCAAAGGCTCCGAATGCGGTGCCGGCAACTGACTCAAAACCGCCAGTCGCCATATCAAGAAAAAGTGTCTCAACAGTGGTTTGAAGCACCGCTGAGAATTTTTCCAACGTCGAAGCTGCGAAAGGTGGGCTGCTTTGTACGTTTCCGACTACCGCCTCAAGATCCCAATCGCCGCCAAGCTCTGCTGACCCGGTTAAATCATTTGACGCGGCCACATTCACATTTGCAGTAGCTGATATTACTTGAAGAAAGTCATGGCCTGCTTGAGAAGCGGCTAAATCACAGCCGTAAAAAAGCACATCAGCCCCATCGAGGAGAGCGCTGTCCAGAGCAGCAAGCGCTGACTGTCGCTTTTGCAAAAGGTCGCTATTAACTACTGTCTCACCTAATTGCAGTGCACCGTCACTGCCGTGAGAAACCAAATGAAGCGCAGAGAGGTTGCTGTAGTTCGAGAGTAGGGTTTCAAGCTGATGCAGGCCGTCGGCTCCTTGGTCTATTACTTCTACCTGGACATTGGAGGACAATCCGTTAAGTAGTAAGTGCTTGTCTGGCACCGCAGCATCTATAATCAGCAATTCCAACGGCGCATCGGCCAATAGCCACTCTTCTGGCTTACTCAATAGTGCAGCAGGGTGTTGTGTTCCTTTATGCGGGATGATGCGCGCCACATCAGCAGCTCTTAGGTCGTAACTTGTACTTAGATGACTGCTCGCCCCTCGAAAAAAGACGCTGGCGTCACTGTCATAGTTATGTTCCAGCGAAGCCCCATAGAGCCCGATTGGTATCAGCAAGCCTGCCAAGCCTTGTAAAATTTTGCTGCTCATAGTTAGCCTTTTTCGAATTGATTTTGCGGTTTATCTGCTTGTTCTCTTGCTGAGCCAACAGCCACCATCTTCCCGCTGATTTCTGAATGATCTGCCCACAACAGCGTCAAACAGCAGCACGCGTGTAAGGGAGGCTTTTCGTTACTCTGAGAACTGCAATCGAAGGAGTATTTGAGTAGTACCACCGCAGGAAGGGTCCTAGCGGCACGTGGCACAGCAAGATTAAAGTCGGTTTGCATGATAAATAGTTGTCTCAACAGTCACTTAACGCAATCGCGCTATGAAGCACTATTGGCATTTTTGATGCATACACTGGTTCATGGCAACTGAAAACAGCCATATCAAATGAAAATCAACCTTTAGGTTGAACTGGTATACAATCAAAGCCGTAGCATTGGCTACGTAGTGAAATCCAAACCTGTTTTAAAGCGTACTGTGACTGTGAATATACTTCTGATAGACGATCACACTTCTTTTTGCCAAGGACTGATAGCTGCTATTTCGGCTACTCGAAACGATTTGAGTATTCGGTACGAATCAGATCCGGAACTCGCCCCAACATTCCTTGCAGGCAATCACCGCTACGATCTGCTGATTGTTGATATTATGATGCCCGGCCTCAACGGGATTGACCTGATTAGGAAGCTCAACGCTTTGGGCAATTTTACGCCGCTGATGGTTATGTCTTCGGTGGAAGAGCCATCAGTCATATCGGAACTGTTCGGACTAGGGATATTGGGGTTTGTCCCTAAAAGCTACAGTGTCGAAGAGGTTTTAGAAGCCATTGATAGCTGTCAAGCTGGGGAAATTCACGTACCTGAACATCTTCGCCAGTGTGTTCCAGATAATATCGCCACTCAGGTGTCTAGCCCTAGCGAAAGTGGCAAGCAAAAGCATAGCGACACACTTGAGCTTACGAATAGACAAGTGCAGATTTTGAGCTTGATGAATCAGGGCAAAACTAATCAACAGATGGCCGATGAGTTGTTCATTAGTCTAGCGACAGTCAAAACGCATATTCACCACCTTTTCAAGGCACTCGCTGTCAACAATCGAGTTAGCTGCCTGCGAGCTGCTAAAAAAATAGGCAGCGTTTGAAACCACTAAACGCCCTTACGCTCTTGAAACTGCAAAGATCGCTGTACAAACGAACGCAGCACACCAGGGCTTAGAGCCGAATTGAGGTGATAATGAGGCAGGGCCTTTCCAGCATCTCCAGGAATCTTTGATACTACCGAAGCTTTCGGGCTCTCTTTACCAGTTTCCTTAGCTGCTCCACTGCGTGGTTTATCAGCACTCATAACAAGCACCGGCAGCTGGGAAATATCTACACAACTGTCCCCCGCTAACCGCGCCAATAGTTCCTTATAAGATAAATCGTCGCTCACAATCATATTGGGGATAATTTCCCCCGCGTGAAAACTTTGGACAGCGTCTTGCACCTCCTGCCATACGCTAACGTCAGCTCCCCAGCGCTCCAGCATCGCTTGGTTCTCTCGGGCATCCCCAGCAATCCCCCCACAAAAAGCGATGTGAATCCCAGTCAGTGACAAGGGATTTCCAATGTACGGTTTCTCAGCATCAACCTGCACACTTTCAGCGGCAGGCACCAGCAATTCAAAACAGGTGCCGGTCCCTTCTTGGGAATCCACTGTCACTTGAATACCCAATACTTGGGCCAATCGCGCTACAATAGACAGGCCGATTCCTGAACCCGCAATCGCTTGATTGCCTTCACTTGGCACACGGTAAAATTCCTCAAATATCCTAGTTTGTAAATTTTCTGGAATTCCTATACCGGAATCTTCAACCCGAATGACAACGCCAGCAGCACTTGCCTCCGCCTCCATTCGTATAAAACCCGAATGAGTAAACTTTAGACTGTTGTTTAAAAGGTTTCGAATAATTTGGGTTAGTCCGACTTGATTGCTGACAACAAGCAAAGTCGTCGGTTCCACCTCTAGTAAAACTCCTTTCTGCTGCGCAAATGGGAGTATCTCTTGAGTTAGTTGTTTGAAAATATCGGCAAGTGGTAAGGCGTCTTTTTCTAGCGTATCAGATGGCGCATTACCCCGTGACAGATTAACCAAGCTTTCAAGAAGCTTGGATAGCTCTAACAAATTGCTTGTCATTTTTTCAACAGCATCGTTAACTTTTTGGTCAGCGTTATTTCTCAGTGAACTCAGATAAAATTTTATGGTCTCCAAGGGCTGACGAAGGTCATGGCCAGCCATTGAAATAAACTCCGCTTTGCTGCGCTGCACATCGTTTGCGATTTGCAAGCTCGACAGAGTTTCTCTCTGTGCGACAACTGCGCGCTCTTGTTCTTGCCTATAAAAAAAGCTGAGCAAGATGAACAATACGCTAGCTTCGATAACGGTAAAGAGCTGAAGCAAAGCCCTAAAGTCGAATCCCGAACCAAGTCCAGAAGAGTCAAGCAACTGAGATGCGGACACTACCCAGTACTGAAAAACGACAATGAAAAACCAAAGCAAAGTGATTTTTGAGCGCTTCCAACACAGATAAAATCCATAGACGTATAGATACTGACCAATGAATAGAACAATGACACCAACAATAAAAATCAAGTCCCGCCCTATCAAAAACGTTTCAGGCAATACAGCATAGGCTGCTGAAGGAACCAAAAGAAATCCAGCCCAAATATAACCCCGCCAAAAGCGATAAAGCCGCGGGTTAACACTATTGATGTCTAAAATTTTCAAACTAAAAAGGCTGGAAAACACGCCTGCGAGTTGAATCACAGCGATGTACACAGACAACACAACACCAGCATTATTGGGGAAAACTATGATTTCGGCCAAACCAGTACTGAGTGCAATCAAGCATCCAATGCTCAATTGGAATGCTGCCGCATAGAGGTAGACTATCTGTTTTTGTAATATTGAAAAAAGCAAACAAAAAAGAAAAAAGAACAGCAAAAAACCGAAGTACGCACCCTGAGTCAAATAACCTTTCGTACGAGCTTCGCGAAAGCTCTCTGGCTCCCATAGATTTAAATTTACAGAATTTGAAGGCGTCAGTGCGTAATTTGTAATCACGATGCGCTTAGTTTCATTGGGCGGGAGAATGAGAGGAATCACATAAGCCTTGTCGAAAACAATTCTTCCCAACAAAGGTTTTTCAAGGCTCGCAAGATTTAGCTGTATATTGTTTTTTGAATCCAAAATTGCCCAAGACGATGCTTGGGACTTCTCTATTGCCAGTAAGTACTCCTTGTTCATCGACTGGCTGTTGGTAAGCTCAAGATACAACCATGACGATCCGCTATCCGATTCAACTAGGACTTCTGAGCCTCTGTTTTGCTGCCAATCAAAGCCAGACTCGCTAGAGCCTGCAAATGAACTTAGGCTAGGGACCAGCTCATTGAAAATGAAAGTTTCCGGTTCGGTCTCAAAACTTGCAATCTGGCTTTCAGTCGCGGCAGATTTGAGAATGTAGTCATTTAATGAGATTACGCTTTCGAAAGAATCTACAGACAGTGGAGTCGATTGAACTTGAGCATTCACTCCTGGCACGATGGACAGTGTCAGCAGCAATACCCACAAGAGAAGCCCTCTAACACCAAGTTGAGGGAACATCCGCATGCGCCTAATTATGTTTTTGCCCACTCAATAGACCCTCTGCTCTTCACTCAAAATCAAGTTAGAATCATTACCGAAAGGCAGACATAGTAAACCCAAAGATCACAAGAAAAAACTAGACTAAAGT
>JBGCEK010000017.1:0-33792 GCA_045106275.1 Pseudohongiellaceae bacterium
GATACATTCACGTCACAGCGCATTGAACCCTGGGCCATGATTGCATCGGAGATGCCAAGATAGAGAATGATGGTATGCAGTTTCTTTAAGTAAGCAACCGCTTCTTTGGCGCTGTAAATCTCGGGCTCAGAGACAATTTCCAAGAGCGGTTCGCCAGCTCGGTTTAAGTCGATGCCGGACATGCCCGAGAAATCTTCATGCAAAGATTTGCCCGCATTTTCTTCGATGTGTGCACGGGTCACGCCAATAGTTCGTTCTGAGCCATCGTCAAGTGTCACCGTTAGTGAACCTTTCCCCACCGTGGGAAAATCCAATTGAGTAACCTGATACCCTTTGGGCAAGTCTGGATAGAAATAGTTTTTACGATCAAACACTGAGTGCTTGCCAATTTCTGCGCCAATGGCGAGGCCAAATTTAACAGCCATTCTAAGTGCTTCTTCATTGAGGACTGGTAAAGTCCCGGGTAGGGCAACATCAAAAATATTGGCCTGAGTGTTGGGTTCAGCACCAAATTGAGTGGATGAACCAGAAAAGAGTTTTGATTTCGTGGCTAGAGAAACATGCACTTCTAAGCCGATAACGGTTTCCCATTCCATAACTTATGCCTCCCCTGTTGCTGATTCCAGCACTGTTGTGGGTCTCGCTTTATGCCAGTCAGTGAGTGTTTGAAATTGATGAGCCGCGTTAAGCACTTTTGACTCTCCAAATTCTGGGCCTACGATATGAAGGCCGGTGGGTAAACCATCCGAGAACCCAGCAGGTATTGATATGCCAGGCAGACCTGCCAAATTTACCGCGATAGTGTAAATATCTTCCAGATACATAGTTACTGGATCCGTTTTGGCTCCCAGAGTGAACGCCGTATGAGGTGAGGTAGGTCCAACAATAACGTCAACTTCCTTAAAGGCTTCATCGAAGTCATTTTTGATAAGTCGTCGAATCTTTTGTGCCTTGCGATAGTAAGCATCATAGAACCCAGCGGATAATGCGTATGTGCCTACGAGTATTCGGCGCTTTACCTCGTCCCCAAAGCCTTCGCTGCGCGAGCGTTTGTACATATCTTCGAGATCTACTGGGTTCTCGCATCGGTGCCCGTATCTGACTCCATCGAAACGACTCAGGTTGGCTGATGCTTCTGCTGGAGCAACCACATAGTATGCAGAAACCGAAAGGTGGTTATTGGGTAAATCGATTTCCTTTAGAATTGCCCCGGCGGCTTCATATTCCTTGAGGGCGTCGCGGATTGTTTTTTCAACACCGCCGGTTAAGCCTTCTGCGAAATGTTGTTTCGGAATGCCGATGCGCAGACCTTTAACAGAGTCACCTAATGCGGCCGTGTAGTCTTCAACCTTCCGATCGGCAGATGTCGAATCCTTGAAGTCCACTCCGGCAATCGCGTTCATCATTATTGCCGCGTCCTCGGCGCTTTTTGCCAGCGGGCCAGCCTGATCTAAACTGGAAGCGAAAGCGATCATTCCCCAGCGAGAGACGCGACCATAGCTAGGTTTAAACCCAGTAATGCCGCAAAAGGCAGCGGGCTGGCGAATTGAACCGCCGGTGTCAGTACCTGTTGCGATAGCGCAAAGATCCGCAGCCACAGCTGAAGCCGAACCACCGGAAGAACCTCCTGGTACTTTTTCCAGGTCCCATGGGTTTTTAACGGCACCGAAGAAGCTAGTTTCATTGGATGAACCCATGGCGAATTCATCCATGTTGGTCTTACCTAACGTCACTACGCCTGCTTGATTGAGTTTTTCCACCACAGTTGCATTGTAGGGAGAGATAAAATTGTCGAGCATTTTAGAACCGCAGGTTGTTTTTACTCCAGCAGTGCAAAAAATATCTTTGTGCGCCATGGGTATACCCAGCAGGGTGCTGGTATTGCCAGCGGCTCGTGCTTTATCAGCAGCTTCTGCTTGCTGCAGTGCTGTTTCTCCACATACGGTGATATAGGCATTCAAGGCGTTGTTAGCTTGGCTTATTCTGTCCAAATAGCTTTGGGTCAATTCAACGCTTGAGATAGTGCCACTGGCCATAGCGGAAGAGAGTTCGGCGACAGTTTTTTCAATCATTTTCAATTCCATCAGTGCTGCACACTGGTATAAGTGGTATGTCGTTATGTCGATCGTAGGGTGTTGAAGAGTGCTTATCCGACAGGGCTTATTCTATTACCTTGGGGACCAGGTAAAGCCCGTCTTGACTGTCGGGAGCGAGCTTTTGAAGCTGTTCCCGATTGTCGGTTTCTGTGACGGCATCCGCGCGCAGCCGCTGCACCATATCGAGAGGGTGGGCCAGCGGCTCTACAGAGTCTGTATCAATACTTTGCATATCATCAATAAGAGCCAGAATGTCTGTGATCCGGCTGGCCACTTCTTCACTGTCGGCCTCGCTTATGTGAAGGCGTGCCAAATGGGCTATTTTTTCTACTTCAGCTTTGTCGAGAGCCATCTTTATCTCCGGGAATACCCGCTGCGAGTTGGTTAAGTTTGTTGTCGATTAAGAATCAGGCCTAGCGTAAACAAATTGCTTGCGCTTTGCTTGCTCTAACCCCGCGCCGTTGTTAGAGTGCGTCCTAATCGCGGAAAAGCGAGATTATACTTGTATTTAGGGTTTTAGGTCGAACGCTCTAGGAGATTCCATTAAAGGTCAGCATGGCAATTGAGCAACTGTCGTGAAAGACCTTTCCCATTCATTCTTTGCAGGCAAACAATAAAAGCTAAATGATTGCTAAATCATCAAGGCTACTTGCCGCCAAATTAACAACGCTGCTAAGAATGGAATCTCTTACTTAAGGAAGAAATTAGTCCATGTTTAAAAAAATTAGGGGAATGTTCTCCAACGATTTGTCCATAGATTTAGGGACTGCGAACACGTTAATCTACGTGAGAGAGCAGGGTATCGTGCTAAACGAGCCCTCAGTTGTTGCGATTCGCACCCACAATGGTCAAAAAACTGTCACTGCCGTCGGTTCAGATGCTAAGCGCATGTTGGGCAGAACTCCCGGCAATATCACTGCTATTCGTCCTCTTAAAGATGGGGTGATTGCTGACTTTCAAGTCACTGAGAAGATGCTTCAGCATTTTATCAACAAAGTTCATGAAAATAGTTTTTTTCCACCTAGCCCTCGTGTCTTAGTCTGTGTGCCGTGCAAATCTACTCAAGTAGAAAGGCGTGCGATCAGAGAATCCGTAGCCAGTGCCGGTGCGCGAGACGTGCGATTGATTGAAGAGCCTATGGCGGCGGCTATTGGAGCTGGCCTGCCTGTTGAGCAAGCCAGTGGTTCTATGGTGGTTGATATAGGCGGTGGCACCACGGAAATCGCTATTATTTCACTCAACGGTGTCGTTTACTCAGAATCAGTGCGAGTGGGCGGAGACCGGTTTGATGAAGCCATTACGACTCATGTGAGACGTAACTATGGCAGTTTGATTGGTGATGCCACGGCGGAGCGTATTAAGAAAGAAATTGGCTGCGCCTATACTTCTAATTCCACTGAAGTGAGAGAAATAGACGTTCGAGGCCGTAATTTAGCGGAAGGTGTGCCCCGTAGTTTCACGCTAAACAGTGATGAAATTCTAGAAGCGCTACAGGAGCCGCTGTCGGCTATCGTGCAGTCGGTTAAGAGCGCTTTAGAGCAATCACCTCCAGAATTGGCCTCAGATATTGCCGAAAGTGGTCTCGTATTGACCGGCGGAGGCGCACTTCTGAAAGACTTGGATAAGTTGCTTTCTGAAGAGACTGGACTCCCTGTCATTGTTGCTGAAGATCCATTGTCATGTGTTGCTCGAGGGGGCGGCAAGGCCATGGAGCTGATGGACGAACACGATATTGATTTACTGACTCTGGAATAACCTAAGACTCCAGTTCAGATCGCGGTGGTTGTTGATAGTGAGCACTTAGCTCGGCAGAGACATTGACGGCCTTTGGCGTCTATAATGACGCCAACCGCGATGAGGTGAATTAGCCATCGATAAAACCCTATTTATAAAAGGCGTTGCCCTAGAGTATCGAGCTCTAGTCTTTCTACTGTTGTCTGTATTTTTGATGTTTGCCGATGGCCGCTTTGGCTATCTGGACAAAGTGAGATTCGGCATAGCTTACGCGACAACTCCAATCTACTGGGTTGCCGACGTGCCCGCGCGAGTCTCCTTTTGGTTTGAAGATGTGTTTGTATCCCATACTGAGCTGGTAGAAGAAAACGGGCGTCTTCGAGAAGAATTGCTTGTGGCTCAGCGCGAATTGCAGCTTTTGAAATCCCTTGCCAGCGAAAACAGCCGTCTACTTGAGTTGCAAGCGGCTGCCGACGTTATAGAAGGCGACGTTTTGCCCGCCGAGATAGTTAACGTTTCCCCGGACCCTTATTCAAAGCGAGTTCTCATTAATAAGGGGGCTAGGGAAAATGTATTTCTGGGCCAAGCATTGCTTGATGCCAACGGGTTGATGGGCCAAGTGGATGAAGTGCTGCCGTTCAGTAGTTGGGTATTGTTGATTACTGATTCTCGGCACATTACGCCTGTAGAAGTTAATCGCAATGGTGAAAGGGCGTTGGCTAGAGGAAGCAGAACTTCGGCGACCGAGCTTGAGTTGGAATACGTGACCCAGACACAAGATATGCTTGCCGGTGATATTTTGGTGAGTTCGGGCATGGGGCAGGTGTATCCAAAGAATTATCCTGTCGCGGAAGTGGTAAGCGTGTTCGCTGACCCAGGCCAAGATTTTGCCACTATCAAAGCTCGGCCGCTGGCTCAAATCGCGAGCACTCGTCATGTGCTGCTCGTGTTTCCTGAGAAACAAGAAGCGGTGCCGGCAGATGCCCAACTTAGTGACGAAGAATTGCCTGCAGCAACGGTGGATGCTGAAAATTCTGTTGCCGCAGCATTGCAGGGGGAGCCATGAGACAGAGAGCACATGGCATCTGGGTAATAGCCCTAAGCTTTGTGGTGGCCTATCTACTGGCTATCGTTCCATTTCCTGAGTGGGCTATGAACTACCGTCCCGAGTGGGTGCCAATGGTACTTATTTATTGGGTGATGGCGCTGCCTTTTAGGGTGGGCATAGGCTCCGCATGGGTTGCCGGGCTCATTCTCGATATCCTTGAAGGCTCTGTTCTGGGTTTGAATGCCTTGTCTTTAGTCATTATTGCCTACGTGACTCTGAGCTTGCATCAACGGCTCAGAATGTTCTCCTCATTGCAGCAAAGCGGACTCGTATTTGCCTTGGTGGGTCTTAATCTAGTGCTTTGCCATTGGTTAAAAATTATGACTGTCGGCGCCGTTAACTCAAATCTTATGTTTCTGGCAGCAGCACTCAGCAGTGCGGTCATTTGGCCTTCATTGTTTCATTTGCTCCGACAGATTCGTCGCAGCTTTGCTGTTCGTTAATCGCTAATTTAATCTCTCCATGACTAAGCAACCGTTGATCCTCGCGTCTAGTTCTCCCAGACGCCAGCAATTGCTGGTGCAATTGGGGGTTGAATTTGAAGTTGCTCCCCAAAACATAGATGAGTCGGTTTTACCGGATGAAGTGCCGGTGGCTTATGTTGAGCGTGTGGCGAAAGAAAAAGGACGTTCTGCGTTGCAGCAATACCCAGATGCATTAGTACTTGCTGCAGATACGTCGGTCATTCTCGATAATCAAATACTTGGAAAACCAGCAGATAAACATGATGCTCTTGGAATGTTGGCCGCTCTTGCTGGACGTGAGCATGTGGTAATAAGTGCCGTCACGGTTGCTAATGCAGGCTCCATGCGCTGCCTAGTCGTGACGACCACTGTTAAGTTCCGAGACATCACAACTGAAGAGGCGCTACGATACTGGCAAACTGGCGAACCTATAGGCAAAGCAGGGGGCTACGGAATTCAAGGGTTTGGTAGTGCTTTTGTGGAAAATTTAAGCGGCAGTTATACCAACGTTGTGGGCTTACCTTTGTTTGAAACTGCGCAAGCCTTGAGTTATTTCAATGTGCCCATCTGGGGAAAAGAGCTAGCGGAACAATGAGCGAAGATATTTTAGTTAACGTCACCAATGTGGAAACTCGAGTAGCCCTAATCGAAAACGGTTTGCTTCAAGAAATCACTATTGAGCGCCACAACAATCGAGGGCATGTGGGCGATGTGTGCCGGGGCAAAGTAGTCAGAGTGATGCCAGGCATGGATGCGGCTTTTGTGGAAGTGGGACATGAAAAAGCGGCATTCATCCACGCTTCTGATATTTGTTTACTAGACAGTGATGGCTATGAAGTCCGGCTCGATGCCCACAGACCCATTCAAGAACTTGTTCGTGAAGGTCAACATATCATCGTGCAGGTGGCTAAAGATGCAATTAGTACAAAAGGGGCGCGATTAACAACTCATCTGACCCTACCCTCTCGGAATCTGGTTTTCTTGCCTCGCTCAACTCACCGCGGTGTTTCCCAGCGCCTTGAGGACGAGAACGAGCGCGAGCGACTGCTCCAACAGCTGCAGAAATGTCTTGATGACGAAGGTTGGGATTGCAAAGGCGGATTTATTATTCGAACGGCAGCTGAAAACGCCACTGCCGCCGATTTTAAAGAGGATCTGAGTTATTTGAAACGGTTGTGGAACAAGGTCGAGGAGCGCATAGGGCGAAATGAAGGAATTAAAACCTTATACCGAGATGTTCCGCTCTACATGCGCACAGTGAGAGATCTGATTACACCGCAAGTAGAAAAAATCAGAATCGACAATGAGCATTCTTTTTCTGAGATGGCTCAGTTTCTCGAAGACTTTATACCTGATTCCAATGCCACTATTGAATTTTACGCCGGAGCGAGGCCAATTTTTGATGTCTACGGTATCGAGGATGAAATAAATAGAGCTCTCGGTAGGCAGGTCAAACTCAAATCCGGAGGCGACCTCATTATCGATCAAACAGAGGCTATGACAACCATAGATGTTAACACCGGTGCTTACTTAGGCAGTCGCAATCACGCTGAGACTGTTTTAAAAACAAATTTGGAAGCGGCCACAGCCATAGCTCGGCAGCTGCGAGTGCGCAATCTCGGGGGCATTATCATTGTCGATTTTATAGATATGATAGACCCAGAGCATCAGCGCCAAGTGCATAGAACCTTTGCGAAAGCCTTGGAAAAAGACCCCGCTAAGACAGGGATCACCGATATGTCTCAGTTGGGGCTCATTGAAATGACTCGCAAGCGTACCCGAGAAAGTTTGGGCCAAGTTTTAAGCAGTCCGTGTCCGGTATGCGAAGGTAAGGGGCGTCAGAAATCCCCCGAAACTGTGTGTTATGAGATTTTTAGAGAAGTGTTGAGAGTGGCGAAAGCCTATGACAACACAGTGCTGCTAGTAATGGCTTCTCAAGTGGTGGTGGACAGGCTTTTAGATGAAGAGTCGACTACTCTCGCTGAGTTGGAGGATTTAGTCGCTAAGACAGTCAAATTCGAAGTAGAACCTATGTATACTCAAGAGCAGTTCGACGTTGTTCTTTATTAGTCTAGCTTTTTTTCAGTCTACATTTAGCAAATCAACGTTATAGAGAGAGGCGCCAACGTTGCATCCGTGGCTCGGCCATCAGTCAACCTATCAGAGATGTTTAAGCCTTGACCTTTACGGCAGCAAAATTTCTTAAAACAATTCGCCAGCAGCTGCTTATATTAGCAGTAGTGGCTATTGTTATGCTGGCCGCCTACGTCAGCATTGGCCGGCAATTCATGCCCGCTGTCTCTCGATATGTTGATTATTTTGAAGAGCAAATTTCCCTCGTTGCTGGTGTTCCGGTTTCAATTGACAGTTTAAGCGGCAGTTTTGCAGGGTTTAATCCTGTCCTCACTATTGAGGGGCTGAGCTTATTGCTGGCAGGTGAGCCCCAAACTGCCAGCGGCGATGCAGCGGGAGCGGTTTATTTTAGTTCTGCTACGGTGATTTTAGACATCCCTCAGAGTATCTGGCGGCGCCAATGGGTGTTGGCGGACTTCACCATCGAAAATCTGGATATTAACCTTGAGCAAACCCCCAATGGCAATTGGCAGCTCAAGGGCGTGAGCATGGAAGGTGGAGACAGCGTCGACCTTGCGAGCATTTATGATGCACTGTTGAGAATTTCTAGGCTCGATCTGGCTAACGTAAACGTGAACGTGGATTTTCTTGAGGGGACTCCTTATCAGTTTAGCAAGGGTTCAGTGTCAATCCGCAATCAAAACGCGACCCATTATATCCATGCAAGTGCTTTTCCAGCTTCCAGCCGGGCGGAAATAGAGTTGTCTCTTGAAGTCTTTGGAACTGATTTCAACGAAATGACGGGCCAGTTCTATGCGGATGTTCCAGTTGGCAATTACTCTAGCCTTTTAGCCGCGCACTACGGCGAGGAATTTGAGCTTTTGGAGGTGCTTGGAGGCGCTGAGCTCTGGCTGTCATTTCAGCAAGGCCAGCCTCAGAATTTGGTTTTACAACCACAAGTTTCTCGTCTTGTGTTTAAGGGGAAGCACAGCGATGGCACCGCTTTACAGCAAGTCAACGGAACGGCATTTGTTGAATTTTCTGACGCTCGGCCCAGCACTGTTGCCGGGGTAAGTTTGGCAGACATGCATGTTTCATGGAACGGCGTTAATTGGCTAAATTTCAACAGTAAAATCACCTTGGATGAAAATCATAGGGTGCGAACGATTTTCGATTCTATAAATATTGATTTACTGGCTGGCGTGACATTAGAGAGCGGGTTTCTACCTGCGGATATGAGCGACGTGATTGACGCGTATGACCCGAAGGGTTTTCTAGAAAACCTCGAAATAAATGCACTACTCGCAGACGGCAATTTGGAGAATCTCCGCTTGAGCACGAACATCAGGGCAGCTAAAGCAAGCGCGGTGCGTGGATCCCCTAATTTGTCCGGCATGAATGGTTACGCAGAATTACAATTTGACCCAGCGGCTGGAATTGTGTCCGGAATGGGAGAAATTGATTCAGATAATTTTAGTATGAATATCCCAAATGTTTTCACCGCCACTTGGGACTATAGCTATGCTAATGGTGCTTTGGATTTTCTGATTGATTTAAATGAGGGACAGACAGTTAACTTGGTCAGTTCAGTGATTGTTGCCGAATCCGATGCGGTGGATGCTCATGCGCAATTTGCGACAGCACTTCGGCGATATCCGGATGGAAGACGGGAATCTGAATTAGAGCTTTACGTGGGCACATCTAGGATGGATGGCAGGCAAAAAGCTCTTTATTTGCCCGACGGACCCAACGCATCAGAAAGCCTTAAAAATAGCATGGCATGGGTCGACAATGCGCTTATTTCCGGCGAGGTAGATAATGCCGGTATTGTTTATCGAGGCTCGACATTGCCAGGTGCTGCTAGCGCACTAAAAACCTTTCAAAGCTATTTTGAACTGAAGCAAGGCAATTTGAATTTCAGTGACGAGTGGCCGATGGTGAATGAGCTGTCTGCACTTGTTCATACTTCTGATAACGATGTAGACGTTGATGTGGAAAGTGGTCGCTCACTCGGTTTGACGCTAAACGGTGCCAGCGGGACTATCAGGCGAAACGATGCCGGTGAAAATTGGATTTCTATTTCTGGGGAAGCCAGCGGGGAGACCAGCAGCGGTTTAAATTATATTCAAAACGCGGGCTTGGCTGAGAACATTAAGTCTGCGTTCGCTTCTTGGCAGGCCGAAGGAGAATTCACAAGCGATGTGCAAGTTGCCATCCCGTTAAGTCAGCCGGAAGAAGAAATAAGAGTGCGACTTGAACTTCAAATGCAAGAAAATGCTCTCTATTTACCTGAGTATGCGCTGAATGTTGAAGACTTATCTGGGCCGGTAATTTTCGATACCGAAACAGGTGTTGAGCCGACGGCGTTAAGAGGGAGTCTTTTCGGCAATTCAGTGGATTTTTCCTTGTCTAGTGAAGTGCTGGATGGAGCAATCCAGACGATACAGCTGGGTGCCGATGGAATTGCATCACCGGAAGAACTTATCGAATGGCCAATGCAGTCTGATTTTGTCGTGAGTCTTTTAAACGAGACACAAGGCGAGTTTGAATACACTGCAAAATTAAATTTGGATCAGGTGTCTGGTGCGCAGAAGAGCAATAGTTTGGAAGTTCAAACCACTCTTCTTGGTTTAGAAGTGGCGCTGCCTGAACCTTACGGGAAATCAAGAGAGACAGCTATGCCGCTGGCTCTGAACATTGATTTTGGTGAATCTCAGACAGTGACAGGCAGCTATAACGATAGTTTGGCTTTTCAGTTGCGCACCGGCACCGCTGGTATTGACCGCGGCGTTGTTTATCTGGGATCAGAACTCGCTAATTTGGAAAACTTAGTCGTCAATAATCAACAAGGTTTGGTCGTGCTTGGAGAGCTTGACGTTCTTCACTTAGAACAGTGGATTAATTTCCTTGATACCTTTGGCAACGGTGGCGAGAGCGCGGATGAATTCAGTGAGACACTAGCATTTGTCGACATCCATTTGGGAGATTTTGAGCTGTACGACCAATTGCTGCCAGATGTTCAAATGAGAATTGAACCAAGCCCTGAAAACGCCGCTTGGACCGTAAGGATGGTGGGTGAAAACATTCTGGGGCAAGTTGATATACCTTATAGCGAGGACGACTATCTACTGGTGGATCTAGAGTATTTACGCTTACCCAGCGATGAGCCTCCAGCAAGTGTTGAGGTAAATAGCCAACAGATAGAGTCAGTGTTGGGTCCCTCAGAACCCCCAGAAGATCCGCTGCTTGATATCGACCCCCGTCAGCTGGCAAAAATGAAATTCATGACCGATGATTTTAGTATTGGTGCTCGGCCCTATGGGAGTTGGAATTTTACTCTAGATCCCATTGAGACAGGTGCTGAGCTGACAGATTTGTCGTTTGATTTTCGCGGTTTAAGACTAGGTTTGGATGAAGAAAATGGCGGAAATGAAGAGAGTGAAGAAGCTGTTGTCGATGAGTCGTCCCAGCCTAACTTGTTAAAACCTCATTTCCTATGGTCATACGATGGGGTTGAGCATCAAAGTGAATTACAGGGGCAGCTTTCAGCCGACAACATGGCAGATGTGTTGACTGCAAATGGATTAGCCGCCGTCTTCGAAAGCACCAGAGCGTCTTTCGAAACCGATATCCAATGGCCTGGATCACCAGCGGCTTTTGCAGCAGCTGGGCTTAGTGGTAGCTTGAAGGTTGATATTGAAGACGGCCGATTTTTACAAGATGCCAGCGGCAATGGCGCGCTTAAGCTAATTAGTATTATTAACTTTGACGCGATTATGCGCCGTTTGAGGTTTAGCGACGATTTGCTTAGACGCGGTTTAGCCTACGATGAAATTACAGCAGATTTTGCGTTAACCGATGGCCAAGTTGAAATAAAGGACAGGCTGGTAATATCCGGGCCATCCAGTTTATATCAGGTCACAGGGGATTTAGACTTAGAAAAAGAGACTATCGCTGGCGAACTCTACGTCACCTTGCCGGTTAGCCGAAACATTCCGTGGATAGGACTCCTAACTGCCAATATTCCCTTGGCTGTAGGTGCGTATCTCTTTGATAGGATCTTTGGTGATCAGGTGAATAGCCTCACCAGCGCTGTTTATACCTTAGAAGGACCGTGGGAAGGATTAGAGCCAGAATTTAAACAAGCATTTGGTTCTCCTGCAACACCTACTCCCAACTAGCTCAGCTTAATTGAACTGCTCACTTGAGGGTAGCCTGTGGTTGTTGGGTGGCGGGCTCTTACGCAAGTATTGACGCAGGCTAGCCTCAATCGATGTCTTATTTTTAGTTCGCACAAGCCCTTTCCAACTATAGAAATTGGGAGCGCCCGATGGCCCATTTTTGGGTTTCTGGGCTGTTCACATAGCAGGAGTTTTATTTTATGATGCGCGCCTTAATCGACCGGCACGGAGTAATCTCTCATCAATAAGAGCTTTATTAGTAATTTGCTAGCGGCAGCATTGGTTTTAGTGGGCTTTGCTGTTCCTGAGGCTGCACAACCGTACTTCCTGAACACTGGATTATTCGCTCTGTCTGGCGGCTTAACCAATATGATCGCTATTCATATGTTGTTCGAGAGAGTCCCGGGCCTTTATGGCTCTGGAGTCGTTCAATTACGGTTCGAAGAATTCAAGCTTGGGATTCGACGCCTCATTATGGAGCAGTTTTTTGACAAAGCGGATATTAGTAGCTTCTTAACAGGGGCAGAAGGAGAGTCTACTAAAATTAAAGAGAAGATGGCAGAAAGCCTTGATGAATTAGATCTGGCGGCGGCTTTTGAATCACTGCTGGACGTTATTATGAACTCCTCGTTTAGTGGCATGCTTGGAATGATTGGTGGGCGCGACGCGCTGCGCTCTTTGCAAGAACCTTTCGTACAGAAGATGAAGGATTTTTTCCAGGCGGAATTAGCAGGACCCTCGATGGAAAGCAGAATCCAATCTGCATTAAAAAGCGCTATTGATGACAACGATATAAAAGAACGACTCGAAACCATTATTGATCTGAGGTTGAATGAAATGACGCCTCATATGGTCAAGGTGATTGTCCAGGATATGATTCATAAGCATTTGGGCTGGCTGGTAGTTTGGGGTTGTGCGTTCGGCGGGCTGCTTGGTCTAATCGTGGCTATAGTGGGTGCCTTATAAGTTAGTTGACTTAGCATTCTACATTTCCCTTTTTTAAGTTATAAGCCTGAATGGCACATACCGTGTAAATCCTAGAATAAAAAAACGGCCAACAAGTTGTCGTGATAAGGGTTTACTTTTTTTTCACAGCTGCGCCTTTTTTACAGCGGCCAATCATTATTGACTAATTATGTAATTATTCGCTTTCTGTAGGTGAAATAAGCAAATTCTTACTATACAATACGCGCTCTAAAATTTTGGGCCAATCTGCAGAGATTCCTTTTGATCTCGACTTTATTGTTCAGCAGATTTTTTTTAACGATTAGTAAACCACGGTATTGAGAAAGCACTATGGCGCGACCAGTAGAATTCGATGAAAATAAAGTACTAACTAACGCAATGGAACAGTTTTGGAAAGAAGGCTATGAAGCCAGCTCTGTACAAAAATTACTTGATTGCACCGGCATAAACAGAGGAACGCTTTACAATTCTTTCGGTGATAAGGACACATTTTTCAAATCTTGTGTCGACCAATACAACACAGTGACCGACAAGCACATTGCCGCTTCACTTAAGAATGACAAGTTGGCAGCATGGGACGCGATCACCGCTTACTTTTCAGAAGCAGTGATTAACGTGCCGAACAAGCACCGAAGCATGGGGTGCCTGCTAGTTAACTCAGTATGTGAGAGCATCAACTACGACAAAGAAATGAAGAAAGTGATCCGTGGCTCTTTGGCCACTATTCGCAAGGCTCTTTTGGCTCGACTTAAAGAAGCACACAAAAAGGGCAAGATTAAGAAAGGGATCTCTGCGGAGTTTGCAGCAGACGTACTTATGAACAGCTTACACGGTGTTCGAGTTAACTCCCGAGATGGAAAAAATGCCAAGCAATTGCAAGAACTGATTAATTTCACAGTGGGCTCTTTGAAAAAATAGCCTTTAAAACAATGGCTTGTGTGATATTGAGCTGTGAGAGACATCGAAAAAGGGGCCTAAGGCCTCTTTTTTTATGGCTCGAAATAAGGTCGAACAGGCAAGGTATCTGAGTATTGATTCTGACGTTGTGCTTGCTATACTCATGCACTTATAAAAATAGTGCTCGTTGCTCCCAAGTGAACCGGTGTATTGAAGTGTAGAGATTCAAGACATTGACTAAACGGCGGCACGACAGATTAGACACTCAAGAATTAGCTAGGGCATAAAAATGAAGAAAATTTCTGGAAAGCGCAGTGAAGATGACGCGAAGATCGACTTAACACCGATGCTGGACGTTGTGTTTATCTTGCTTATCTTTTTTGTTGTTACAGCCACATTTCTCTCCGAAACAACTATTTCCGCGGCGAGTAGCGACAATAACGATCAGCCACCGCCTCCAGAAGACGATGAGAAAAAGAACATCTTGTTTGAGATCGATGCCAATAACGCCATCATTTTGAACGGAAACCCTCGGCCTATCATTGCCACTCAAATACGCTCAAACATTGACCAGTTAAAAGCAGAAAACCCGGCTGCCTCAGTGATCATTCAGCCTCATCCCGCGTCGGAAGTGAATGCGCTGGTTATGATTATGGATGCAGCTCGTCAAGCAGGGATGACTAATATTTCTATTGTTGAACCCTAAATAGCCAAGACAGCAAAAAACGCACCCTCGAAAGTCGGTGCGTTTTTTTTTGCGCCAAAAACCGATCACGTTTTAAAGAGTAGAAAGACAGATCACGCCTTTTGTTAAAAATAAGACCGAGAATTCATGAAAAACCGATGGAATACGGAAACTGCAGCAAAACTAACTGATGTGCTTGCATTGCGAGTGTATAGCTCCAAACTTCTCGGCGCTGAATCTAATTTGGTGCTTCACGGAGGTGGAAACACCTCAGCTAAAGGTGAAATTGCCGATGTGTTTGGCAACACTAGAAAGACCTTATTCGTTAAAGGTTCGGGCTGGGATTTAAAAACTATTGAGGAGCCTGGCTTTCCGCCAACGGACCTTGATTATCTGCTGAACCTTGGGCAGTTAGATTCTTTGTCAGACAGTGAGATGATGAAGCATCTCCGGCTGGCGTTGCTAGACCCAAAAGCGCCGACGCCTTCAGTAGAAGCCATACTCCACGCGTTGATTCCCCATACTTTTGTCGATCATACTCATGCTGACGCTGTAGTGACCTTGAGCAATTCACCCGATGGTGCGGCCCAGTTGCAATCTCTGTACGGCAATGAGGTACTTATTTTGCCCTATATTATGCCGGGGTTTGTGCTGGCCAAACAGGTAGCTGAGGCAACGAAGGGAATTGATTGGAGGACAATTCGCGGGATTGTCTTACTTAGTCATGGCATTTTTACCTTTGATGATGATGCTAAAAAAAGTTACGACACAATGATTGAGTTGGTGACTAAAGCAGAGGCTTATCTGGAGACCAAAGCACCATTGGCGGGTTTAGCGATAGGGAGTTACACACCTACTGCAGCGGATGGGCTTGCTGTGAGCAAGATACGCCATCACGCTGGCGACTTGCTCGGCCAGCCCTGTTTGTCACGAGCAGAATTCGATCAAAACGCCGCCGGATTCGCACACTTAGACAATGTATTTGAATTAACAAACCGGGGCCCGTTAACGCCAGATCACACTATCCATTGCAAGGCATTCGCAGCTCAGTTTACTGAGAGCCCAGAGACTGGATTGGAGAGTTTTAAACAAGGCTACAAAGAGTATTTCGATCAATATTCTGCACCTCACCACCACTGTTTAGACTCGATGCCACGCTATGGTGTTTGGAAAGATAAGGGGATGCTCTATTTTGCGGCAAATAGTCGTAAGTTGGGAATAATTCAGGATATTACTCAGCACACGATAGAAGCGATTCAGCGGGCTGAAGAATTGGGTGGCTGGCAAGCTTTGCCAAAGCAAAATCTGTTTGAGGTGGAGTATTGGGAGTTAGAGCAAGCTAAATTGAAGTCTTCCTCTTCGAGGCTACCTTTCGAAGGCAAAGTTGCGGTGGTCACCGGGGCGGGGTCAGGGATAGGTCATGCCTGCACAGAACTCTTGCTTGCCCAAGGCTGTGCTGTGTTAGGACTTGATGTCTGTGATGGCTTTGCTGACAGTGCTACGGAATCATTTCTCCCGTTGCACTGTGACGTGACGAATACTGCGGCGGTTAATGCAGCGTTACTGCGCGGGGTTTTTAAGTTTGGTGGTATTGATTTGGTCGTGAGCAATGCAGGGAGCTTTCCTAGCAGCTGTTTACTCGAATCCATGCTCGATGAGAAGTGGGATCAATCTTTGGAGCTAAATTTAAACTCCCATATGCGTCTACTACGAGCAACTTTGCCTTATTTGAAATTAGGGTTTGATCCCTCTGTTGTTATCGTAGGTTCCAAAAATGTGGCGGCACCCGGGCCAGGTGCTTCTGCCTACTCCGTTGCGAAAGCCGGCCTTGCGCAATTAGCAAGAATAGCGGCATTGGAGTTGGGCGCGGCCGGAATACGAGTAAACACAGTCCATCCCAATGCTGTTTTTGATACCGGAATATGGGACGAGGACATACTTACCCAGCGTGCAGCTCACTATGGAGTTACCAGCGCAGAATATAGGACTAATAATATCTTGCAGAAAGAAGTGACCTCGGCGAACGTTGCAAACGTGGTTGTGCAACTGTTGGGTGAAAATTTTTCCAAGACTACTGGGGCCAATGTTCCTGTGGATGGAGGAAATGAGCGTGTTATCTAAATTTCACTTGGGTGTTTGCTGATGAATGTCGACGGTAAACACTTTCAAAGCATTTGGTTTTCGGAAGAGTCTGAGACTGTTCACTGCATTGATCAGACCAAACTGCCCCATGACTTCGTGATTCTGGAATTGAAAAATTTGGATTCGGTCTGCCACGCTATACGCGCAATGCAGGTTAGAGGGGCTCCTCTTATCGGAGTAGCTGCAGCGTACGGGATGTATCTGGCGCTCAAACAAGATCCACAAAGCTATGATTCAGCACGAGCAGCTTTGCTCGCTACTCGTCCCACCGCAGTTAACCTGCAATGGGCGCTGAGACAAATGGACGCGGCGTGCGCTGGCAGTAGTGGAAGCCAGATCCAAGAAGCCTCGTTGAAGGCTGCGTGGATACTTGAGGCGCAAGATAGGCAAATTTGTGAATCAATTGGTGACCACGGTGCCGCCATCCTTGAATCATTATGGCAGATAAAAGGCAGTGAAACTGTTCTCAATGTTCTCACTCATTGCAACGCTGGCTGGCTAGCGACTGTGGACTGGGGCACGGCCCTTTCGGTTATCTATAAGGCCCATGAGCGGGGCGTGCCGCTTCATATATGGGTTGATGAAACGAGGCCGCGCAATCAAGGTGCTTCTTTAACCTGTTGGGAATTAGGGAAACATGGCATTGCACACACACTTATAACCGACAATGCCGGAGGCCATTTAATGCAGCATCAGCAGGTGGATGTGTGTGTTGTCGGAAGCGACCGCACCACTATCTTAGGGGACGTTTGCAATAAAATTGGAACCTATCTGAAAGCTCTGGCTGCTAATGACAATGGAATACCATTTTACGTGGCCTTACCGGTTTCTAGTATCGATTTCACCATGCGCGACGGTAGTGCAGAAATTCCTATTGAGGAGCGGGATGGTAGCGAAGTGACTCATATACAGGGCTTATCTGAGTCAGGGGAATTGCAATCAGTACTGTTAAGTCCTGCTGATGTGGCTGTGTGCAATCCGGGTTTCGATGTAACGCCAGCCCGCTTGATTACTGGCATCATCACCGAAAAAGGTGTTGTTGACGCGAATGAACAGCAGATAGCAAGCTTGCAATAAGTAGCTTCCTCTAGCTTTAGCCGGGAGGCCAGTTAAGGGCGCGGCCCCCTAAGACATGCAGGTGAAGATGAAAAACAGTCTGCCCTCCATGATTTCCTGTATTGATTACATAGCGAAAACCATTGTCTGTTAAACCAAGAGAATCCGCCACTTCGTTGGCTTTTAATAGCAGTTTACCGAGCAGTGCAGTATCCCCTTCATCGGCGCTATTGATGGCCTGAAGATGCTTTTTAGGAATTATTAAGGCGTGAGAAGGTGCGGCAGGGTTGATGTCTTCAAAGGCGTAGACATCGTCATCCTCATAGATTTTATTGGACGGAATAGTGCCGGCAATAATTTTACAAAAAAGGCAATCTTCGACCATGAAACTCTCCTGCGGTTGTTAGAGTCTAAGTATTATAAGTGACTGTTACAATTCTACGATAACAGTTTATTATGGTGCCTCAATAAGGCTGCAGTGGCTATCTACTGAATTATGATGAAAACGTACTTTTCCACTCATGTTGTGTTCCATGTGCTTGCCCTACTGGCAATGGCGAGCGCGACTGCACTCTATGGGCAAGATTCTATTCCTCGATACGGCTTTGAGGTTGTAAACACTTACCCTCACAATATTGAATCATTTACTCAGGGGCTGATCTTTCATGAGGGCTATTTGTACGAAGGTACAGGTAAAAAAGGCCAATCGTCTTTGAGTAAGGTGAATCTTGAAGATGCGACCGTTCTCAACTCTAAGTCGTTGAGTCGCCGTTACTTTGGCGAAGGAATAGAAGTGGTAAACGATAAAATTTATCAACTAACTTGGCAGGGTAATATCGTTTTCGTTTACGACAAAACCACATTCGAGACCACAGGCAGTCATTACAATGCGACTCAAGGTTGGGGGTTAGCCTATGATGGTGAGCATTTGATTTTGAGTGACGGCAGTGACGCTTTGCAATTTATGAATACCGAAACGTTTGTCCCTGAAAGACGCTTACAGGTAACCCTCAACGGAAATCCTATTAATTACTTAAACGAGCTGGAGTTTATCAACGGCGAAGTGTGGGCGAACGTATGGCAAACGGATTTTATAGTACGAATTGATCCCGAGTCCGGTGAGGTAAATTCGATTGTGGATATGACCGGTTTGTCTGCTATGACTGACTTGGGCAGTTCAGAGGCGGTTCTTAACGGTATTGCCTGGGATGAAGAAAATGAAAGGTTGTTTGTTACTGGGAAACACTGGTCCAATTTATTCGAGGTGCAACTAGTTAGTCCTTAGCGTATGTGGATTCAACGTAAGATAGTTCTGCCTGAGAAGCCTCGCGGTTTTCACCTGATAACTGAGGAGTTGCTCGCTGAGCTTCCTGAGATTCAGCAGTGCAAAGCGGGGCTCGTCAATTTCTTGTTGCAACACACCTCTGCCTCTCTGAGCATCAACGAAAACGCCGATGCGTCTGTGCGCGCTGACCTAGAATCGCACCTTTCAATTATCGCACCAGAAGGGGCGAAGCATTACACCCATACCTATGAAGGCGCTGATGATATGCCTGCTCACTTAAAGTCGGCATTGCTTGGAGTGCAACTCAATATACCTATCATTGCAGGTAAGCTAGCTTTGGGCACATGGCAGGGCTTAATGCTTGGTGAACATCGAGATCGCGGAGGCCCTAGGCACGTGTTGATTACGTTGCAAGGCCAGGAAAAGTCGGTCGATACAAGAGATGCCGGCCATGACGCTTAGGTTAAAGCAGTTTAGATTGTTACTTAAAGCAATCGTATTTGTTGGCATTTCCCTGATTCTTGCGTCCTGCGAGACCGTGGGGTATTACTCTCAAGCGGCTAGAGGACAGCTAGCTATCTTGTTGTCCCGAGAATCCATTTCTTCTCTTCTCAATGATGACAAGATAGAACCTGAACTCAAAGCGAAGCTTTCACTGGTCATGGAAATTCGAGATTTCGCTGAATCTGAACTTTTACTGCCGGTGGCAGACAGTTACTCCAGCTATGCAGATGTAGGGCGCGAGCATGTAGTTTGGAATGTTTTCGCTGCACCAGAATTTTCAACGAACGCCGTAAATTGGTGCTATCCAATCGCTGGCTGCGTTGCCTACCGAGGTTATTTCAATGAGGATGCGGCGAGGTCTTTTGCCTTGGCTACTGAAGAGAAAGGCTTTGAAGTTTATACCGGAGGTGTGGATGCTTATTCAACCTTGGGATGGTTTGAGGACCCTTTGTTAAGCACTGTGATTAATCGCAGGGACTATCAGCTGGCTGCTCTGATCTTTCATGAGCTGGCGCACCAAGTGGTTTATATTCCCGGTGACACAACATTCAACGAAAGCTTCGCAACAGCAGTTGAGCGGGAAGGGCTTCGCCGCTGGCTGAATCAAAGAGGGGATCAAGTGTCACTCATTGAGGCGCAGGAAAACTCAATCAGGCAGGACCAATTTATAGCATTGGTGATGGATTATCAGCAAAGGTTTGAAACTCTCTATCGAGGTGAATTAAACGAAGTTGAAAAGCGGCGGGCAAAGAAGCAGTTGAAGGAAGATCTGCGCTTTGACTATGAGTCAATGAAGCAAGAATGGAATGGCTATTCAGGCTATGACAGTTGGTTTGCGAGGCCGTTGAACAATGCTCAACTCTCAACAGTGAGTGCCTATAACGATTTGGTGACGTTTTTTAACGGGGAACTGGCGATTCTGCAAGGTGATTTAGCGGCTTTCTACGCTAGGGTTGCTTCTTTAAAGGCTATGGGTAAAGAAGCGCGCGACACTGTTATCCTAGAGAGCTTCGCGAATGGATCATAGACCGAGGCGTCGTTTAGTGGCATCCACAAGATCGCTATAGAATTTCGATTCTGGATCTTTTAATGCAGCTGCCTCGTAGGCTGAGAGAGCCTCTTCCAATCTGCCTTCTTGTTCTAAAAGCCTTCCGAGGCTACGTTCAAAAAATGCATTGGAGGGAATCGCTTTAATCCCGGCGCGATAGACGCTTATCGCCATCTCTGCCTCTCCAGCATTGTTGTAAGTATTTGCCATTACATGAACTTGAGAATCATTCCCGGGGTCCAGTGCTACTGCTCGTAAATCGTAGTCAATTGACGCTTCAAAATTACCGTCTTCCCGTTCGAGTTCACCTAAAGTACTGACGGCTGCAATAAGACCTGCTGTCGTTTGTGTTTGGAGGGCAATAAATCTTGCGAACAGCGGTTTGGCCTCACTGTATCTTTCCAAGAAATAATAGGTGTTGGCTAGGTTTCTGATGGCTTCCACTAAACTTGGATCGGCGCTGATGGCTTTGCGGTATTCCTCTACCGCTTCTTCATAACGTTCCAGGTTGCTGTAGGTATTTCCGCGGCGCAACAATTTTTGCGCAAGTGCAGCGTCGATTGTAGGGCCCACTCGTTCAAGGCTTAAATTGCCATAGCGGTCCAAAACTGAACTATCCGATTGAGCCTGCAGAGTGAAAGCTAACAGTGCGGTTAGCCCTGCTATAAGCAATGAGGCTAATTTCTTTAGTCTTAGGGTTGCAATAAAATCTGTCTTGATCATTTTGAAAATGGTTCCAAAGTGAATATCTAAAACTCCGGTGGTCGCGAGAGAAATCAATATAACTCAGCCACGCAAATTGAGCCAGATCGGGTAACGGGGTTTTCTTTAAAGCCGCTTTATTTCAGGACAATTGCCGCGTGGTCTTCACTTATTGACGAGATGTTGCCGATTATAACAGCTTCGGACAGGCCACTATTTCGGAGTGCGTCCACACAATCTTCTGCATTAGCGGGATTGACTGCTGCTAATAACCCACCCGCAGTTTGAGGATCAAACAGGAGTTGAAGTGTTGGGTCATCAACGAATGATTCAGTATTTAGAATGCTATCGATTACTAGCGCATTCTCAGTGTGTAGAGAGCTAAAGATCCCCTGTCTTATACAGTGTAAAGCGCCATTTAGCGCAGGGACTGAATGTAATTCGAGTTCTGCAGTGGCACTGAGGCCTTCAAGCATTTCTAGAAGATGACCTGCTAAACCAAAGCCGGTGATATCTGTGCAGGCACTTGCACAATGTTCAACGAATATTGCGCTGGCCAGTCGGTTAGAAACCAGCATGGAATTCATAGTGGCTTCCATCCAGTGGTGAGATGCCCGATACCGCATGTCAGCGGCTAGCAGAGTACCGGTGCCTAGTGGTTTGCTAAGAATGAGCAAATCCCCTACGTTGACCGCGCTTTTGCTAAGCACTGAGTGTTCGGCAAAACCGTTAACACAAAGGCCAAACTGCAGCTCTTGAGTTTCTGCTGAATGCCCGCCAATCAGAGCACAGTCGTTTTCTGCCAAGGCCTCGGCGCAGCCCTGCATCAGTTCTTGCAATTGGCTTCGAGTGTATCGTTTGCTAGCGAAAGGAATGCCTGCCAATGCTAGGGCAGAGTGGGGTTCGACTCCCATGGCATACACGTCACTGAGACAATGATTGGTAGCAATTTTACCAAACAGCATTGGATCATTGGTGAAGGCTTTAATCTGATCAATACTTTGAATAAGACGACGCTGATCTTTGAGTTGAATTTGAGAGGCGTCTTCTACCTTGCTAGGAGGTTCTATTACATCTGGCTTAGCTGTTTTTTCCAGAGAGCTTAGAACCTCGTCCAAAATACTGCCCGCAACCTTTGCGCCACACCCCGCACAGCGCATGGCGTGAGCTCTTAGTTCGGATTCAGTCTTTTTGTCCACAAGCCCTGGGCTAATATCGAGAGTGAGCTCCATACTAGGAAGCTGGGTGTACTTTTGAACAAAGCTGTTATCAATGTAGTCCTTCAATTTCCATACCGCAGCGCCTTGGAAAAAAAGCGAATCTCGAATAGCAAGTGCAGATTTGTCGCCCAAGTTCAGCAACACCAAAGCACTTTTTTGCGGGGCATATTTGGATAGAGGTCTACCGGTTGCTGCCTTTATTAGGTTTTTAGCTAACACTTTTCCTTGCCGCACAGCGTAGACGCCTGACTTCGGTCTCAGTTCGTTTTTGATCGTGGCAGCATCACCTGCGGCAAATACAAAGCTGTGGCTGCTTGATTGCAGCTGTTCATTGATTTCAATGAATCCGTCTTCACTAAGGGCGAGTCCGCAGTCTTTTGGCCAGCTAGGAATGCTTGCCCCTGTGGCGAGCACGGTGTTGTCTGTGGGGACTGTAGCACCTGTCTCCAATACAATTTCAGTTGAATTAATCTCCACTACTGCTGCGCTAGCGATAAAGTGGATATGTCGTTTTTTAAACGCTTGTAGCACAGCGTCTTGGGCTTTTTTATTGAGAGAGCCAAGGATGGTAGCGGCACGGCTAATGACTTTAATTTCAACGGGCGACTTTTTGTCGAGTGGTAATCCAGCATCAGTATGAATTTTGTAGTGGGCGGCGAAGGCGAGCTCGATACTTGCAGGTCCACCGCCGATGATAGTTAGTCTATAGGGCTTGCCTTGTTTGATTGCATTGCTGGCGGTAGAAGAAATTTGATGCCAATGATTCAGAAAAGAATTAATGGGCTTGATCGGAACCCCATGCTCCTTGCCTCCTTTGACCGGGGTTAGATCTGGGCTTGATCCAATGTTAAGCGATATGAGATCAAAGGGTATTTCCGGTCGCCCTTGTAACTTTATGTGCTTGCGGGATAAATCGATGTCAGTCACTTCCGCTTGCAAAAGTCTCACACCGGAGAATTGGCAGAGCGGTCGCAGGTCAATGTGCATCTCGTCTAGACTTCGATGGCCACAAATGTGAGCCGGCAGCGAGCCGGAATAGGGAGTGTATACTTCACGGCTTATCAAGGTTACAGCAAGCCCTGCAACCGGTTTCATGCCAAGCTGTTTGAGTACTGCTAAATGACTGTGCCCACCACCCACTAAAACCAGGTGTTTGACTATTGGACTGCTTGAATTCATGAGGCCAAAGCTCTTTCTGAATACCGTCTAAGGAAGCTTTGGAGTCTACCCTAAAACCCTGATGGGCTGCTATGTACGGGCGGATTCATAAAGCCTTCTAGAATGGTGAGAAAGTGACAGAAGCAGCTCCGACTGTTAACTATAAACTACCTTAAGCCAGCGAGTAGCATCGCTCTCAGTCAAATTAAATTGGTGGCGTTGGAACCGCTACAAAGGTTGCTGGGTTGAAAGGCGGTTGGCGAGTTTTGTCTCATTATCTGGAGCTGGCCGGTCAGGAATCAGCTGGCTAAGCACAAGAGAGCAGAGTGCAATTCCGGCACCGATGATGAAAACAGCGCTGTGATTGAAAACCCAAACTAAGCCCAGCGCGGCAGGCAAAATAACTGCCGCAATATGATTGATGGTGAAGCTGATACTGGAGGTAGCGGCGATGTCTGCCGGATCTGCAATTTTTTGAAAGTAGGTTTTAATGGCAATAGCCATGGCAAAAAATAAATGGTCGATTAAATAGAGTGCCACCGCCACCATCACTGAATCTACAAAAGCGTAGCTGAGGAACACGATGATGAGGCCTACATATTCTAAAGTGAGGGTTCGACGTTCTCCGATATAGCTAATTAGACTGCCGATTTTTGGCGCTAGCCAATAGGTCAAAGCTGCATTAACTAACGTCATCAACACAACATTTTCGACTGGAAAGTTAAATTTTTCCACTAACAGAAATCCTGCGAACACTACGAAGATTTGACGCCTAGCGCCAGCAAGGAAAGTCAATGAATAATAGAGCCAGTATTTTTTTCGCAGAAATAGAGTTTTTCGCTGTGGCACTTTTTCTTCGAAATGAGGTATCGCCAGCCAGCAATAGCCGGCTATTAAAAGTGCTGCGCCGCCCGCCAACATGTAGATCAAATTGTAATTGGCAACAAAAACCATTAAGTATAAGTAGATGGCGCCTAACACGGCAATATTGGTAAACGCCTTTACGCTGAGTAATTTGCCCAGAATGACGGGCGCTTCTTCTTTTGCTAACCATTGAAGACTTAGCGAACTATGCAGGGTTTCCAGATAGTGAAAGCCAATGGACATGAGTACAGTGGTAAAATACAACCACAGGGCTGAGGGGTAAAATGCTGTGATTGCTGTTCCTACAGCAAGAATAGCCAAGGACAGGATAGCGAAGCTTTGTTGCCGGATAAAGAGCATCACTAGTATGGCAGTGAATGCTAGAAACCCAGGAACCTCCCGTAAACTTTGCAATACACCAATTTCTTCACCGGTAAACGCTGCGTTTTCTACGGCATAGTTGTTCAGCATCACTTGCCACGTAGCAAAGGCAAGGGTATTGCCGATGGCAAGTAAATAGAGAAGCGTCTTGCGGTCTTTTGGGAAGTTAAGTTTCATCAACGGCTGGTGGTTTTGTTGTAGAATGGAAAAAACAGAATTGTAGCACTCGGCGCCAATGACTTCCCTTACTATCTATGCAGGACCAAAAGCCTTAGCGAAAATTTCGCAGGAAGGTCTTCACAGCGATCAATTTGACACGTTGGTGGGCGCCTCAGGAGGCCCGAAGTGGTTCGTACTACACGGACTTGATCGCTACTTATTCAGTGAGTTCTTTGCTGATGTGCAGTCTCCAATAAGCACTATTGGGTCGTCGGCTGGAGCGTGGCGCATGTGTTGTCTCGCGACGGCAGATCCAGTTGCAGCTATCGACAGGTTGGCGCAGCGATACAGTGAAGAAAAATACTCGGACAAACCCACAGTCGAAGAGATCACTCAAAAAGCCCGACTAATGGTTGAACATGTTTTAGGCCCAACGGGCGCTAAAGAGATTGTTGAGAATAACCGTTTCAAGACTCATGTATTTGCTGATCGATGTAGAGGCTTATCGTCAGCTGCCGGCAAACCGGCACAGTCTTTAATGCTGGGGAGTGCTGCTGTAGCCAACTTGGTGTCCAGGAAAACCTTGTCTTGGTTTTTTGAAAGGACTGTGTTCACCAATGGTGAACCCACTTACCCAGTTGCTTGGACCGATATGCGGACTAAGGCCGTCAGCTTAACCGAAGACAACGTAGTGCAGGCAATGATGGCTACGGGTTCTATTCCTTTTGTCTTGGATGCTGTGAAGGATATCCCGGGCGCTAGTTCGGGTCTGTACTGGGACGGAGGGATTACCGACTATCATTTTGACTTTCCGTTTAATAATGGGGAGCGGCTTGTGTTATACCCCCATTTTTCATCCACGGTGATACCGGGTTGGTTTGATAAGAAGATTCCATGGCGGAGGGTGCATAGTTCTAATTTCGATAATGTGGTACTTATAACCCCGTCTGAAGAATTCACGGCTGGTCTACCCTATGGAAAAATTCCCGACCGCGAGGATTTCAATCGACTCAACTATGAAGATCGAGTGAATTATTGGCAGACGGTATTAGAGGAAAGTCGACGTTTAGCGGACGATTTTGCAAGCCTGGTTGGGTCAAAAGAACGTTGTTTAGAAGTACTTAGACCTTTTTCTGAGAGAGCACGCTGATTGTTATTGGGATTATTTTGATGGTATTCGGCGGCTGCTGAGTGTACTAAAACCGAATGTTGTGGTTTTTTCAGTCTAATGATGGCGTGATTTGGGTTGATGAATGTGGCAAAAGGCCGATAAAGCAATTAGTTGCTGATATCTGCAACGCTAAGCTATTCGCAATTTGCTGATAATACTGATCAGCGTTTTAAACTGGATTCTGTATGAACAAAGTAGTAGTGAATTTCCTCACCAAAACGACTCTTGGCTTACTCGTTGTGCTTTGCTTAACTGGGTGTGTCGGGGCCGTCGTTGGCGCAGCGGTAGATACAACGATCGAAGTTGCGAAAGTGCCTTTTAAGGTGGCCGGCGCGGCAGTGGATGTCATTATCCCCGATGGCGATGATGACAGTTAGTCTTTGTCTAACGTTAAACCCTTGTGACTAATTCGAAAACTCGAGAGCTAGATGGATTTTAACCCTAAAGAATATGACGTCCCTGAGCAATATCGGCACTGGGTTGGTGATAAAGCTGAAGACCACATCGGCCCGTTTTTCTTTTATATGGATGGTGATCAACCGCGCACTGCCTTCAGGGCCAGAGAGCAAAATTGCAATGCACATAATACAGTGCACGGTGGAGTGCTTATGGCATTTGCCGACTATACGCTGTGTATGGGTGCCAACGGTGGCGAAAATGAAAGTGTGGTCACTGTCAGCATGAACAGTGAGTTTACCGCACCGGCAGAAAAAGGAGATCTGATCCTTGGCCACTGCGAAGTGGTTAGGAGAGGGCGTTCAATGGTGTTTGTTCGCTGCGAATTAGTGGTCAACGAACAAGTTGTTCTAATGGCAAGCGCGGTGGTCAAAATGCTCCGGAAAAGAGCGAACTAGGCGCTAAGGATTTTAACCAGTTCGGAGGTGTCATTAGCAATAGCAGTAGCGCCAGCGGCACTGAGTTCCTCATAGCTACCATACCCCCAAAGAACGCCGCAGCTACTCAGCTTGTTTTGCTGTGCGGCAACGATGTCGACAGCACGATCACCGATCATCACCGCATTAGAATCAATCTTTCCTTCTTGTTTTAGTTGCTCTAGCTGTATTCCTTTAGCAGAATTAAAACTGTCGCCTGCCACACCACTCACAAATTGGAAATAATCAAAGAGGTCAAATTCTTTTAGTATTTTGATTGCGTATTTTTCGAGTTTTGAAGTGCACACTCCCATAGCTATTTGGTTTTCTCGGAAATGATTTAAGGTCTCGATCACGCCAGAATAGACTGTGTTTTCAGCAAAGCCGAACTCGCCATAACGTTCTCGATAAGCAGCGACTAGCTGTTTAATCCTATTTTTATCGGATTCGCCAGAAAGCTGAGCGATGGCAGATTCAAGCGGTGGTCCGATTAAGGCCTTAATTTCATGCTCTGGCCTAGCCATATAGTCAAAGGAAGTTAGGGCATAGTTCATACAGCGCACTATACCCACAGCAGGGTCAGTAAGGGTGCCATCTAAATCGAAAATTAGAGTTGAATAGCTCATGGTTCAGTGTGCAACTTAGTTAAGTGAATAGACCTTTTCCGCTGTTCCGTAGAATAGCGCATGTTTCTCTTCTTCGGCAAAATCTGCGACCATTTTTTTGAAACCGTTCCAAAGCACCGGATAGCTTATCGACAGCCGGTCAACCGGAAAGTTACTCTCGAACATACATCTTTCCGGACCAAAACACTCGATTGTATGCATGTAGTATTTTTTTTGTGTTTCTACAAACTCATCCGAGGTCGGTGGTGTGGCTCTTTTGTGCCAGCCAAAACCGTTGTCAGGCATTGCTAGTCCGCCAATTTTTGCGAACACGTTGGGGCATTTCGCCAGCTGAGCAATTTCTTGTTTCCATTCTTGGAATATTTCGTCACGACTGCTTCGATAAATCCCCACTCCTAGCGGAGTGCCAAAATGGTCTAGCACCATATTGCATTCAGGCACTGCCAGGGCCAAGTCTAGAAAATCCAAATTTTGGTGATGGAAGTGCCAAGTGTCATAGGTAAGACCCCGGTCGGCGAGCATTCTAATGCCTTTTCTGAACGACTCCTTGCCATGGAGATAGGCGGGTGCTCGACCAGGAATCAGCAAGTCCTCTGGTCTCTTGTCATGGGCTGCGGCATGGCGTATCCCTTTGAATAAGCCGTTTCCTATCGTTTCCTGTGAATCCAATAATTCTGCGAGCAATTCTGGGCTTTCTCCAGCGAGGGTAAGGTCCGCATGGCCAACTATTCCGGCTATTTGGGCCTTGCTAGGGTCCTTGGTTGACGCAAGTGCTATCTTAGTGACCTCTTCAACTTCACCTATCGGTTTTAAATGCTCAGCTCCATCTTTGCGGTAAAACGCGTGGCATTCCATGAACATAGTTTTTTCGATGTTATGACCCGAGCCGGTATCCTGCCAAAGTTCGGCTAATAAGTAATCGCTGTTAAAAATTTGCTTCCACAAATGATGATGGGGGTCGATTATTGGACGTGCTGGATCGATGATGTCTTCTTGAACCGATTGCAGCCATTCCTCACTTCCGGGTGCGAGATTGCGCTCTGACTCTTGATTACTCATTGTTACTCCTTAGGTGACAGCGGCTTTGCCCAGTGTAAATTGATCTTCGCTAGCGCTCCAGCAGTTTCATTGAGTCACTCTAACTCAAGAAAGTCTTGATGCTCGCGTCTGTCTGCTGCGATGGTGTAGTATGCCTAGTCATATGCGAATTGATTTGATGTATGTCAGGCCACTGTCACTTTCGCTGTGAATTTCCTATGTGCATGAATAATACCTAACAAGAAAGGAGCTATGCATGAGCGTTTCCGCCATCGTTATTTTACTTTACCTCGTGATTTTTGCTGGTATAGGAATTTACCTCAGCCGCAAACATAGCAGTGCCGCCGATTGGGCAATTGGTGGAGGAACCCTTGGCATTGCCATGTTGGCGGCGGGAGTTGCAGGTACTCGAATTGGTGGCGCAGGAACCTATGGCGTCGCGGGAGATGTTATTTCCGAAGGGCTTGGACATCTTTGGTACAGCATTAATTCTTTTGCCGCGCTATTTTTAGTCGGGCTGTTTTTTGCGATTCCTTACCGCAAGCTCAAAGTGGTGAGCGTGGGACAGGTTTTTGACTTTCGTTGGGGCTCTCGTCGATGCCAGTGGCTGACAAGCCTATGCGTACAGGCAGAATATTTAGTGGTGAACATTATCGAACCCTATGTGATTGGTTCTATTGTCAGCGGAGTCACCGGTTTGCCGTTTGTGGTAGGTGTAGCCATGGGCGGATTCACGATTGTTTTGTTTACTGTGATGGGTGGATTGAAAGGTACGGCCATCACTAATGTTGTGCATTGTGCAGTGATTGTTCTCGGTTTGGGGCTCGTGGGTTATATCGCCATGCAGAATATTGGTGGCTGGGAGCAAGTGGTTACCCAAGCCTCTGAGCAGCTTCAAGTTGCCGGGAAAGATGAAGTTAAATGGTGGAGTTTTACAGGTATAGGTTTGGCAACAATTATTGCTCTGTTCATTTCGGCGACAATTCATACTCCTGCAGCATCAGTCTATGCCAACTATGCAAGTTCATCGGCGAAGGAAGAGTATCTAATTCCTGGCTTTTTTCTCGCGGGAGTTATTGCAGCCATCATGCCACTTGTGGCCGGTTTCATAGGTATTTTGACGATGGCCACTTACGGGGCCGATAGCGGTCTTTCCAGTTATCTGAACATCGCACAATTGGCTATAGACACGGGACCAATTTTAGGGGGAATAGCGTTGGCTGCAGTGTTGGCCGCTGTAATTTCTTCGGGGGCGCCGATTTTGCTGGCCAGCTCTACTATGTTTGTTAATGATTGGATCCCATCGTCTAAAGACTATTCAGACGAGAAAAAACTGCGGGCTTACAAAATAGTTACCGTGTTGTACGGCTCGTCAGCAGCTGTGATAGCGTACGTGGGAAATATAAGCTCGGTGCTGCAGCTGCTTCTGCTGGGTTTTGCCATGGTAGTGCCGCCTGCAATTGCAGTAACGTACGTTTTTTATTGGAAGAAAACGACAGAGTTCGCGGCGTTCTGGGGCATGGTAGCGGGTTTTGCCGGTGGTCTGGTGATGTGGCTATTTAACACCTTGTTTGACGGGGTGGAAAACGCCACTGCCGGAGGTTTTGCTCAATGGTGGTACGAACTAATCGGCGCTTTAGGTGAGTGGCGAGACCCCTCATTTCTGACTCTAATGCTGCCGCTGGTAATTATTCCTGTGCTTACGATTCTGAAGCCCAACGCCTCGGCTGATAATGACAAATCAGAAGCGTTCTATAAACGATTGGGCAGGATTCAGAAGAACTTAAGCTGGGCTTGAGACTATAGGCGCGGCTAGATTTAGTCGCTGTAACAGTGGGAGGCAGCGCGTCACTTTGACCGCGTGACTTAAAGAGTGAGACGAGGCTAACGGAAAATTGGTATAAAACTGGCGTTATTCGCCTAAAGTAATCGGCACCCGCGCGCGGCGGGTGCCGAGACTAATAGGAGTTTAGCGTTGAAGCTCGCCACTGGCTTGTATCAAAAAGGGGCCAGGTGTCGCATAGCTCTTTTCGAGTAGCGCACAGAGTTCTTCGCACGTATCCGCCCGACCTCCAGGGACGCCCATGCTCGCTGCCATTGCCACCCAGTCGATTATTGGGTTGCTAATGTCAAAGAGACTGGCAGCGGTTTCACCCATTTCTTCTACACCAATACGGCCATACTCCACGTTTAAAATATTGTACTTATTATTGGCAAAAATAAGGGTTGTGACATTCAGGCCTTCCCGCGCTTGGGTCCAGAAGCTCTGATTAGTATACGCGGCGCCACCGTCACCCAATAAAGCTAGCACTTGTCGGTCTGGGCAGGCCAGCGCAGCGCCTACTGCACAAGGACCCCCTTGGCCTATTGCGCCACCAGTGAGGCTTAGCCAAGTATTTCGTGCCGCTTTTTGACACATGCCGTACGCGGCGTTACCGCCACCGGAATCAGTAGTAACGATTACGTCTTCTGGCAGAGTCGCTGCTATTGACTGAATAATGGACACATTATGAAGTTCACCGGTTGGCTTTGGAATGTCTTCTTTCTCGAACCGAACAATGTCTGCATTGCTTGCATCCACTCTAGCGGCTAGCCGCTCCAGCGCATCAATAGCATCGTCTTCGCGAAAAGTTAAGCGACTAACTTTGCAGTTTTCCGGTATTAATTGCCCCGGTACTCCCCGATAAGCAAAGAAGCTGGCGGGGATCTGACCGCCAACGAGGATGAGATTGTCGAACGACTCTAACGCGGCCAGAATTTGCTCTGGGAAATAAGGAAGTCGATTGACTGCAACTCGTCCAGGACCGCCGTCGGCGCGACCAGGAAATGTGCCATTGAACAATGTCGCACCGGTTTTGCTTGCTATCTTACTGGCAAACTCCATCGCCGCTTGGTCGCAAGCGTGGTGCTCTAACAACATAGCGGTTTTGCCGCCGGCTAAAATGGTTTCGGCGACACTGTCGACGGTTTGATCATGAATTTTGCTACGCAGTGGGATAGGGTTCGGAGCGACCTTACCTGTGGATTCACCCCACGCGGCATCGGCACCCATAATCAGTGTGGAAATTTGACCGACTGACCCGGTGCTTTGGCGAAGCGTTGCAGTAAACGCATCGGCCCCGTCTTGGGCAAGGGTTTTTTCTGTGCAAGAAGATTTTATCCAAGTGGAAAAATTTCTCGCGAGAGTGTCGATATCCGATGTGAGTGGAGCGTCATAGCCCACATGGAAATTCGGATGGTTGCCTATGATGTTGATGATGGGAGCATTTGCTCGGCGTGCGTTGTGAAGATTAGCGATGCCGTTTGCCATACCAGGACCCAAGTGCAGCAATGTCGCTGCGGGCTTACCAGTCATTCTGCCGTATCCATCAGCAGCACCGGTAACCACTCCTTCGAATAACGCTAACACTGAGCGTATTCGAGGAACACTGTCCAGTGCTTGCACAAGATGCATTTCAGAAGTACCGGGATTTGCCATGCAGAGTTCTACACCGCAATCTGCTAGTGTTTCTATCAGCGCTGTTGCACCATTCATGTTATTTTCCTTTTAAAATTGCGCCGCCGCGCGGAGTACAGATAAGCTTCACATCATAGCATTTTACAGGTTAAACACTATGGCAATAAGCAAACAAGAACGAGAGTTCGCAGCCTACTTAGTGGATCTTTTGCAGGGGATGGGGCTGGTCTATTCCAAAAGTATGTTCGGTGGATTTGGGCTGTTTCTCGATGGCTTAATGTTCGGATTGGTGGCTGATAGTGAGCTTTATTTGAAGGTGGATTCGGAGAATCTCAGTGAGTTCGAAGAGTTAGGCTTGCAACCGTTTACCTATAACAAACAGGGGAAGCCAATGAACCTTTCTTATTATCAAGCCCCAGAAGAGTCGATGGAAGACAACCAGCTGCTGGTGATATGGGGCAATTCTGGTTTTGGTGCAGCCCTGCGGGCAGCAAGCAAAAAATCCAAAAAGAAGTGATTGTTTCTCTCTTAAACGTAAGCAGCAATTCACTATATACAGGAATGGCATTGTGAAAACTTTGGTGACAGGCAGTTCTGGTCATTTAGGGGAAGGGTTGGTCGTCACGTTGAGGGAGATGGGAGTAGAGGTAGTCGGTATAGATATAAAGGACTCTGACACCACCGATTATGTAGGCTCGATCACCAACACGAAATTAGTTAAGCAGGCTTTTGACGGGGTTGATAGGGTGTTCCACACGGCAACCTTGCACAAGCCTCATCAGGGCACTCATTCCAAACAGGATTTTGTTGAAACGAATGTTAGCGGGACTTTATGCCTTCTTGAGGCGTCGACAGAGGCTCAAGTAACTGGGTTTGTGTTTACCAGCACCACGAGCGTGTTTGGAGATGCTTTGCGTCCTCCTCCGGGTAGTCCCGCCGCATGGATTACCGAAGCGGTTGTCCCAGTTCCAAAGAACATTTATGGGGCGACCAAGCTCGCTGCGGAAAACCTATGCCGACTCGTCAGTCGAGAGTCGGGGTTGAATACACTCGCTCTGCGAACTTCTCGTTTTTTTCCAGAAGAGGATGATGACAAGGAGAAGCGTGAGAAATTCAGCGATGCCAATATAAAAGCGTTGGAATTTCTTTATCGCCGAGTTGAGCTGGAAGATGTGATCGATGCCCACTTGAAGGCAATAGAGGTGGTGCAGAACTTGAAATTTGAAGCCTATGTCATAAGTGCCAATACACCTTTTCAGTCATCTGACCTGATGATGCTGAATCAGAATGCCGCCCGAGTCATAAACGACCGAGTTCCTCATTTAAGCAAAGTGTTTGAGACTCAGAACTGGGAAATTTTCCCAAGAATTGAAAGGGTTTATGTTAACGAGAACGCTAAAAGGGATTTGGGGTGGAATCCACGGTTTGATATTGACCATATGCTGAACGGTCTGGTTGACGGAAAGCTGCCAAGAAGCGAAATTTCTCAGAAGATAGGCACAAAAGGCTACCATAACCAAAGTTTTACCGAAGGCCCTTATCCAGTATAAAGAATGGCCTAGGAATTCAGCCATTTGTCTTGGTTTGATCTGGGCTTCACCGCATAAGACTGCCATATTGCGCCAAATAGGGTAAACTTCAGCACATTCCGTATTACTGTATTAGGACAGGGGATTTTAATGAGATTACGACAACTGGTGTTAGGGACTGCCGCCGCCGCAACTTTTGCCATGGCAGCGCAAGCACAGGACTATGAAGCACCGCGAACACAGTGGGGCCAACCAGACCTTCAAGGCGTTTGGAACTTCAGCTCAAATATTCCACTTGAGCGACCTGCATTTTTTGCCGACAAAGCATTCTTAACTGACGAAGACCTAGCAGCTATGGCGGCTCAACCACAAGCTG
>JBGCEK010000018.1:0-104371 GCA_045106275.1 Pseudohongiellaceae bacterium
TGCAGAATATGCAATGCAGGTTTGCCCCTTTATTTTGTATCCGAACGCTAAAAGGCGTACTGCCGGTTTAGACTATGAAGATACCCTGGATCACGGCAATGAAAATGCCACTGTCCAGGTTGCTCCTGACAATCCCGGTGAATTCTTTATATCGGTGGTAACTCACTTCGACTACCATCACGAGCATCAAGTCACAGCGTTTGATAAACCTCATGTATTGGAGATTCAGCACTGGATTGGAGGGCAGCGCCAAAGCTCGATTCCCGACCCTATTATTTCTTTAGATAAAGTCCCGCCTGAACTTCATGCACGTCTGTAATAGGGCTAGGAACCTGCAGTTTAAAATTCCTCCCAATCAGTCCCTTGAATTCCGATGGACTGGACGTTATTGGTTTTAGCGGGAGAGCCTTCTTGAGCTGACGTTACCGTGTCTTTTTTAGTAGCAGACCAAGGCCTTTGGGTTGAGCGCCTATCGCCACTATGTGGTGATTGATTATGCGCTCTGGTATCGGAGATTCCCTCGCCAATGTCGTTGGTGGTAAAGAATTGGATTTGTTTATTCAAATCTTTTGCCCGGTCTCCCATGCCTTCACTGGCAGCAGCAGCTTCCTCAACTAAGGCTGCATTTTGCTGAGTCATTTCATCCATCTGAGTAATCGCTGTATTGACTTCTTGGATGCCTGATGCCTGTTCTTCACTCGCCGTGGAGATTTCAGCAACCACATCAGTGACCTGTTTGACCGCGTCAATAATGGCTTCGAGAGTCTCACCAGATTCATCGACGAGCTTTGCGCCTTCTGTCACTTTAGTCACACTGTCTTGAATAAGCTCTTTAATTTCTTTGGCGGCAGTTGCGCTGCGTCCGGCAAGGTTGCGCACTTCGCTTGCGACAACCGCAAATCCGCGTCCTTGTTCCCCAGCTCTCGCAGCTTCCACCGATGCATTGAGGGCCAATAGGTTGGTTTGAAAAGCAATGTCATCAATGACACCAATGATGTCAGCGATGTGCTTACTTGCAGAGTTAATTTCAGTCATTGCCGTAACCGCGTTGCCAACTACAGCTCCGCCGTGTTGTGCTTTCTCCCGTGCAATATGAGCCAATTTGTCTGCTTCCTTGGCGTTTTCAGCATTTTGCTGAACGGTGGCGGTCATTTCTTCCATACTGGAAGCGGTCTCTTCTAGGCTCGATGCCTGTTGTTCAGTGCGGTTGCTCAGGTCCAAATTTCCTTGGGATATTTCCTGAGCGCCAGTGGCAACAGAGGAAGAGGCCACTTTAATTTTTCCGATAACCTCGGTTAACCTTTCTACTGTGATATTTGTGTCTTCTTGGAGTTGTTTAAACGAACCTTTGAATTCACCTTCAATTTTATGGGTTAAATCACCTTTGGACATTTTACTCAATACGGAGATTGTCTCGTTAGTAATGCCTTCGCAAACGGCGACGAGGTCGTTCATGTTCTTACTTAAGGTTTCAAAGAAACCTGCTTTGCCTTGCATGCCAATGCGTTTGCTTAGGTCACCGCTTAGCGCACTTTGTACCACGCTCTGAACTTCCAGTTCTATGGAGAGCTCCTCCGTTCGGTTTTGCAATTCTAGGACGGTACCTAATTTCTCGCCTTTCTCATCTCTTAACTCGTTTGTGACGGCTCTTAGCGTCATATCACCAAGTGAAACTTCTCGAACATTCTCTGTGGAGGCTGCTGTGCCCAACAGCGTCGAGAGTTTTGAGCCAACTAAGCCATCCACTGTAAAGCTCGGTGTTTCACTGCGTATAGCATTTTCAGCGCTTGTTAAAAATTCTCTTACGGTTTTGTTCATGTAAATAATTGAGTCTTCAGCATCAGTTAGCAGCATATTGGAATTGGATGCGTCCAGAGCCTGCCGTACCCGAGCGTTTTCATCGGCTACCTGTTTATCAATTTCTTGCTGGGCCAAGGCATCAGTGATGTCTTGCCATTCGAGGACAGTGCCCAGGCGATTTTTTTCTTGGTCGAACATAGGAGTGACAGTAAGGTTAAAGGTTAAGCCTGAAACGCATAGTCTACTGGTTTCGGTGGCTTTTAGTTGCTCAAGTAGTCGCTTTTGTTTTTGCGGTTCGGTGTGTAAAGAATTCGCTTTGGAGCCCAAGAGTTTAGTTATTTCTAAACTCGGAAAAGCGTTTCTCAGCTGGGCTTGGCGCCTATTCATCATCTCGTTAAGTGAAGCGTTGGTATAGACAATGTTCATGTTGGCATCGGCAACCATAACGTTTGCTTCACAAACATCGAGGGCATTTTTTACCCGTGCATTTTCATTTGCTAACTCTTTGTCTTTGGCGAGCTGCTCTTCTTTCAGTTGCTCTCTTTGTGCTGCACGCGCCTTGGCTGCGGCGATTTTGGCCAATTCATCGGTCATGTCTCGCCATTCCACTACGGTTCCAATTCTGTCACCTGCATCGGATGTCATGGGTGCCAAGCTAACGTCAAAGGTCAAATCGTCAATTTCATGTCGAAATTCTTTGGGTTCGCTTAGCTTTTCAATCTCAGATTTGGAACTCATCAGTGTGCTGACTTGCATGCCGAGTAGCTGCGAGATAGAAAAACCGTTGGAGTAATTAGTAATCTTTCTGTCATAAGTAGTAAGCAGCTCGATCATTGACTTATTAGCATAGACAATTTCTTGATCGTAATTTGCGAGAATCACATTTGCTTGACAAGTATCCAGGCCTTGGCGAATACGCGCATTCTCTGCCGCTTTCTCATCATCACCGCGTTCTATCCGGTCTATAAGCCGTTGTTGCATTTTGTTTAAGGATTTCAAAAGGCTGCCAACTTCGTCACTCATACTTGTGTCAATTTCACTATCAAGATTATCATTGGCAATGGCGTCCGCGGCACTGACGGCTTGGAAAATTGGTTTCGTAATCGCTTTAACTGAGAATAATATACCTGCCGCGGTTCCAACCATCGCGATTAGCGATGTAATTAGCGCTGTCCACAATGTAGCATTCGCGGCAGCGCTGGATTGTGCTGAGGCGACTTCCAAATCTTCAGAAAGGCGAGTCTCCACCACTTTTAGTAAGTTGATCTTGCCCGTTTGCATTTCGAACCAGCGTCCTGGATCTACATTTATATTTCCTGTACTTCGGCCATTTAAAGCAGCTTGCCGCATGGCAGTGGTTTCTTCGATATACTCACCGCTCATGGTTGACTCATAGAACTGAATTTGTTCAGGCTGGGCGAGAGATCGGAAAACTTGAGTTCGAGTCTCTTGAGTATTTACTAGCGATAGAAACCTTTCGAGAACCCCTTCTCCAAATTCGCCGCGGGTAAAGACACCAACCAGCACCGCGCGCTCCAGACCTGATTGCTCCTTACTTTGTAAGAAATTTAGATAGGCAGTTGTTAGAGAGCGGAATTCCCCGTCTGAACTCGCTTCAATTAGAAACCCAATTTTACTCAACAAGGCAGTATTGATCGACGTGAAGAACTCGACTGCATCTGACTGCGGAATAGAAAGATCTGAAATTTGGGTTCTTATTTGATCTATTCTGTTTAGTTTTTCTAAAGCGCTGATTTGGAGCTGATTAAAATCCTCGCCAAATAATTCGCTGTCAAAGTTTTCCAAATAGCTTTCCATGATAGCGAATTGCTGATCGACTTTGGTTCTCTGCTCGGCCAGTTCACTGGGAAAAAGTGCACCATTACTGTTTAGGAACCCTGCAGTAAAACCTCGCTCCTTCTGTACTTCATGAACCAAGTTGCTGGAAATGACAGAAAGTTCGGATAGTGCTTGAACGTTCTTATTTTCTGCTAATACAGAGGCAGCTTCTCTAATCTCACCTTGGGCGAAGTAGAGCATGCAAAGAATTGGTACGATTACCAGTGAGCCTACTTTCCATTTCAATTTAAGGTTTTTGTAGTGTTTCATGATTTTGAGTGCCCTTTAAAAGCGTCAATTTCAGATGAGTTGAGTTTAAAGTTTGGGTTTGAAATTTAACTGTAAGAAGTACCAACTAGCATCGTTACTTGTGCCAGTATCTTCGAGATAGTTGCCAGCGAAAAAATGGCTGTAGCCCATAAGAAGCTGTAATCGATCGCCAAATAACTGGGTTGATAAGGTCAGGTCTATCTCACTGCCGGCATAACTGTTGGCGTTGACGTTGGCTGTTCGCACTGGCCGTAAACCAGCGTTGTACCATGAGTCCGTGTCTTCCTCTGCGATCCAAAACCCTTGCAAGGCTGCTCTAAGACTATATTTCCCGAGTACTTTCTCCGAGTAGGTTGCTTCGAAGTTGTGAATATTTTGAAGGGAAAATAAATCCATAAATCCGTAATAGGCATGGTTTAGTGGGAACAAATTATCGAAAGTGTTATGTTCGGAATCGTTAGGGTCAGAGTCACCGCTGCCGAAGTTGTAAGCTACGCCCGCTTTGCCTGCACCGAGTGGGTAACTCGCACCAACGTGAACCATCGAAGCAGAATGATCTTGGCCGCCAAACTCTCCGTTTTGGATAGATGCTTGAAGCTCGTAGGCTAAATCTTTGTACTGACCTAAATACCTGCCACCGTATGTGTCTGTGGCATCGTTTAGTTTCTGGTTTTGCCTATGAAAGTACCAGTAATCAATTTGCCCAGGTACAGTGTTTTTGTCGGTGACGTAAATACCGTGTAGATTGCTGTCAAAATAGCGATTGCCGACACTGGCCTGATTGTTTAGCTGAGTTGGGTTAACTGGAACTAGCGCACTAAAAAATACATCCACATTGCGCTGGTCTCCTGCATTAAAATTGAATCTCACCCCATCTTTAACTCTAGCAGTGTTGACCCATTCGAGTGACGCGACTAGGCGTTGGTCGCCAAGATTGAATTTTTGACGACCTACTTTAACGCTAAACCTGTCAAAGTCCTGCTTCACATAGGCTTCATGTACATCGAGTTCATCTTGAAAAATATTTGGAGTTGCTCGTTTATTGATTCCCGGAGTCGAGTTTAACTCTTCGCCGAAAATCCTTGCGTCTTGCAGTTGAACGAAGACTTCGGTCCGGCTGCTTGGCCTATATGTCATTCCAAGGCGAATTTGACTGAGGGTAAAATCCTGATCTGAGCTATTGAAATCAAAGTCGCGAAGGGATTCTGTACGAGTTTTGAATGAAGTAGAAAAACTTAATTTCTTTGGCACCTTTTGAGTCGCCAAGAAATTATCAGCTGCGCTAATGAGAGGGGAGACGAGCATGAGAGTAGCGAGTGCTGGGAAAACTACTTTTTTATTTTTCATCATTGTATTCATAGTTCACAAAAACCGGTTGTTATTGAAGGGTTCGCTTAAGCCGAGTGAGATTTGAGCTGCAGTTTTTTGGCCGCATTTTCGAAAGCACTCAGATTTATAGACAGCTGTCTGCCCAGAACTAAGTCTAGTCTGGTAAATTGTTGCACGAAGTATTTTCTAAAAAATTTTGAAATAGAGGTTTGAGAGTGTGTTTTTAGAACTCTACTGAATAAGAAATGATTTTAGACTATGAAAATACACTAACTGAGTTAGGACTTTGAAGAGTTGCTGAGTGAAGGTCTTGTGCGGAAACTACTGGGTTTCTTGCTTGTGTTTTAGAGCGAGTAATTCAATTAATTCGATGGGTTCTGCTATGCCACGAATGGTGTGCTTACCATGAAAATTTGTCTCCACCATGTCTACAGGCAAGGCTTTGTAAAACTCAGAGGTGACCAAAAGCTTAGTTTGAAACTGGCTATTTAGGCCCTCCAGTCGAGCGGAGATATTGACGGTATTGCCAATCACTGTGTACTCACATCTACCTTTCGCGCCAATCTCACCTGCGATCACAGCCCCGTGATTGAGTGCCATACCGGCTCCTAAGCCTTTCTCTAACAGAGTCTCATTGGTTGATTCTAGAATTTCAAATGCCGCGTTGACGGCGCTTGTTCGAGAATTTGCTTCAGTGTCAAAAAGGCCGAAGATGGCGAGAAAGCCGTCTCCCATAAATTTGTTTAGCACGCCCCCGTGGGCAGATATGGCGGCTTCTGTTTTGTCAAAAAAATTGTTGAGGGTTCTGGCCACTTCCTCTGGGGAACGTGTATTCGAAAACTCTGTGAAGTTACGGATATCACCAAACATGACCGTGACCTCCACCTTTCGGGTAGCAAGAACTTGCGAGTCTGACTCTCTGATAGCGTCAGCGATGTCGCTTGATACATAACGCCCAAGGCCCTGATGGAGCCTCATTTCCTGTTGGGCAGAGGCAATAAAATTATGCAATTCGCGGCGTAAGCTAAAGGCTGAAAAACTGCTGGCAGAACCGATGCCGATAAGCACAATAGCTTTCATAATTGTGACTTCCCAGTCTAGACTAGGAATCTGTTCCAAAATCTGGGGAGTCATGTCTGACGCCGCGCGGCTAATAAACGCATAAATGAACAAAAACTGGCTAGCAGCTAGGCCTCCAGCAAACAGTCCCATCATTGGCCTAAGCCTGAAAGCAGTAACAATAATCACTAAGCCATAGGCAATCGGAGGCATGGAACTGAGGGCATATTGTGCGCCATAAGCCTGTGTATCAAAATAAATAGCGCCAGATACTACCGAGAGCTGCAATATCGAGTTTAAGTAAGCAACAGCCGGGTGGTAGGGGCGTATTTGCATGTACAAATACAACAGCAGGAACCCGGGCACAGTGAGAAACACCAAATAGCTAATGGCAGAGCGAAGTGCCGGTTGAAAACTGGTCTCCAAAAGAAAGAAACTGTAAGTAATTACGATTACTACAATCCACAAAACGCAGGCAAACTTCTCAGCCCGTGCTTCTCGGCTCAGCATTTCTTTCTGGAACCGTTTTTCTAATTCTGATACCAGCACTGGGTGACCTTTCTATAGGGAAGTGGAGGCAGGTTGGGCTTAACCCTGCACAGACGAAAGGAGGGAAGTGTTTCCCCCGGATGCTGTTGTATTAATGCAAGTATGCCTCTCTTTGATGCAAAAGTGATGCATGTCATCGGCCACTGCAAGAGGTATAAGAGGCCCATCAAGCTGTGACAGTGCTATTCTATGTTGCCGCGCTTGTTCTTCGCCGCCAAAAAAAGCGACTAAGTCTATCCCTGTAAGGTCGCCCAGTTGCTCCGCCTGCAATTGTCCGTTTACGCACCAGTGACCTGAAGCCCCGGGTGTACAAATAACCGCAGGGCAGCCGAAGCTTCGCGCTTCCCCCGCTTGAAAATAGGCATCTTCCAAGGTCGGGCCAAGGCACAAGACTACACCGCGAGGCCAAAAATTTAGGGCGTTGGATTCACCGGTTGGGCCTGGCATATCTTGACTGTTGAGTACTTCTTGTTCGTGTTTTCCGGCATCGTTCAAGAGGCGTTGGAGTTCTTCAACTACCACAGGTTTGGCGTCTGAAGGATTCTCACTGATACGGCGGCTGGAGCTATAAAAACGCCTTAGATAGTGAGGCCCTCCGGCTTTGGGTCCGGTCCCAGATAAACCTTCTCCTCCAAATGGCTGGGTTTCTACAACAGCGCCTATCTGGTTGCGATTGACGTAGACATTTCCTACTCGAACTTGTTGAGGTAAGGCATCTGCTCTCTGGCTTATGCGAGTATGCAAGCCAAAGGTCAGTCCGTAGCCGCTACCATTAATGTCTTCGATAATTTGCTCATAGTTCTCAGCTTTATATCTAGCAACATGGAGAACTGGGCCGAAAATTTCTTCGTTAAGGTCAGCAATGCTGTCAATCTCAATGACTGCTGGTGTTACAAAATTTCCTTCAGTGGGGGCTGTGAGACGCTTTAGAAGCTTAGCGTTTTTCTCTGCAGCTTCAATATAGCTGTCAATTTTCTGTTTCGCGTCCTCGGAAATTACCGGCCCGACATCAGTAGCTAGATGGCGCGGATCGTCTAAACGAAGTTCATCCATTGCGCCAAAAAGCAGTTCTAACAGGTCATCGGCGATGTCTTCCTGAACATACAGAACTCGTAGAGCTGAGCAACGTTGGCCGGCGGATTGAAAAGCGGAGGCGACCGTCTCTCTTACAGCCTGCTCGGGAAGGGCAGTGGAGTCAACAATTGCAGCATTGAGACCGCCAGTTTCAGCCACCAGCAATGCATCAACCGCGAGGCTTTCAGACATCGCACGATTGATAGACTGGGCAGTTTGCGTTGAGCCGGTAAAACAAACCCCAGCAATTTTAGGATGACTAACAAGTAGTTGCCCTACGTTTTTGCCATCGCCATGAAGTAGCTGGATCGAATCCTGCGGCACACCCGAAGCAATAAGCAGCTCAGTGGCTCGTTGTGCGATCAGCGGCGTCAATTCTGAAGGTTTAGCGATAACGGCGTTTCCAGCGGCTAGGGCTGCTGATACTTGGCCAATGAAAATGGCCAAAGGAAAATTCCATGGAGAAATACAGCAGATAACTCCGCGAGCAGGCGTATTTTCGAAGCGTTCGCATTCATTGGCATAGTAGCGTAGAAAATCCACAGCTTCTCTTAGTTCGCCAATCGCATCAGCAAGGGTTTTTCCGGATTCGCGGCATAGTAATGCAAAAAATTCGCCAGCATTTTCTTCTATAGCGTGGGCAGTTTTTCTGAGCGCAGCTGCTCTCTCGGCCGCTGTAGATTTTTGCCACGCTGTAGCATTCTTAATTGCTTGTTCAATTTCTTCCTGTGACGCGAAAACCACACTGCCAACTTTATCTTTCGAGTTGGCTGGGTTGCGAATGTCGGCTCTGGTACTCGCTTGAGTAATGCTAGCCCCATTGGCAAGAATACTTTCTGCCTGCCACTGGTGCTTATCAAACTCTAATCGAGCTTGAGAAATGCTCTCAAGATCTGAGGGGCTGCTGGTATCCCAGCCTAGAGCAGAATCCCTCGACGGTTGGTATATCTCTAAAGGCAGTGGAAGCTTAGCTGGTCGCTGGACTCCGTAGGTTTCGAGTTTTTGGAACGGATCGGATGCCAAGGTATGGGAAGGCAGTTTTTTGTCATTGATCTGATTGACAAAAGAAGAGTTCGCCCCGTTCTCTAGTAAGCGCCTTACCAAGTAGGCCAATAGGTCCTCATGTGGCCCTACGGGAGCATAGATACGGCAGGGGGCATCGGTCTCTTCTAGTAGGTGGTTGTGTAGTCTTTCTCCCATCCCATGAAGTCGTTGAAACTCAAAGCGGCGTCCTTTGGCAAGCTCGAGAATCGTTGCGGCTGTCTGTGCATTGTGGGTGGCAAACTGGGGATAAATCCGCTCACTGTATTCGAACAATTTTTTGGCACAGCACACATAGGAAATGTCAGTGAATGTACGCGAGGTAAAAACCGGATAATCTTTTGCTCCTATGATTTGAGCTTCTTTGATTTCGGAATCCCAGTAGGCGCCTTTAACAAGCCTTACGGTCACTTTTCTATCCAGCTCAACCGTTAGGCGATGTAACCAATCGATGACAGGGACGGCACGTTTACCATAAGCCTGGATAACCACACCAAAACCATCCCAACCTTCGAGAGACTTATCACTCAAAGTCATCTCGATTACATCTAAAAAGGGTTCTAGCCTATGGGCTTCTTCTGCATCCACCGTAAGAGGAATAGCTCCTTTTTTAGCTAATCGGCAGAGTGAGGTGAGACGCGGAACCAGTTCTCGTCGGAGCCTATCGGACTGTGAATATTCAAACCGAGGATGAATCGCAGATAGTTTTACCGAGATTCCTGGGCGGCCAATAACCGACTCGTGGGGCTCATTGCTACTGATGGTTTCTATCGCTTTGGCATAGGCATCAAGATACATGTCAGCGCCAGCTTCAGTCAGTGCGGCCTCTCCCAGCATGTCGAAAGAGTATAAAAACCCTCGTTTTAGTTCAGGTTTAGCTCGGCTGAGCGCTTCCTCAATAGTTTGGCCAAGAACAAATTGATTGCCCATTTCTTTCATGGCTTGTCGCACCGCGGTGCGAACGATAGGTTCACCGACTCTTTTTACAGTGCGATTAAGCAAGCCTGCAATACTCGAGTTATTGTCGTCATCGAGGACTTTGCCGGTTAGAAGCAGCCCGATAGTCGCTGCATTGATAATGCCAAATTCAGATTTTCCTAGATGGTTAGCCCAATCGAATGGGGTGATTTTATCGTTTATTAGTGTATCTATGGTGCCGGCATCTGGCACTCTCAACATAGACTCAGCGAGACACATCAGGGCGATCCCCTCGTTTGTTGAAAGCCCGTATTCACTGAGAAATTGATCCATCATGCCAGGTGTTCCAGAGAGCCGGATGAAGTCGATCAGCTCAATAGATCTCTGAACAATAGAGGCTCTTTGCTGCACTGTCAGCGCATTTGTCGCTCCAATGCTGTCGATGACCCATGCTTCTTCTGCAGTATGGTGTTGACGAATTAAGGCTCTTAACTCGGTTAGTTGAGAAGATGCTTTATAGTTTGCGTGAGTGTTGGTGTTCAATGTGTGGTCGATCCATTTGTTGCCTAATTAGCCACCAAAAGCTAGCAGCTAATTAGTCAGTGTTTTTGAAATACAGAAGGTTTTACGAGTGAAGCAAACTATTAGTTTTGCAAAAGTGCTGAAATACGCTGATGCCTGCCGCGAATGACTTCGTTGGGTTGTGAGTCCAACTTCGATACTACGAGAGCCGCGGCAAAGGCGACTATAAAGCCCGGGATTATTTCATAAATGGTCGCCGAGAGAGGGGCGCCGTTAAAAGTAAATGGGCCGTAAATCCAAATTAGCACTGTTGCTGCTCCTGAAACCATCGAAGCTAGGGCACCGTTTCGTGTCAGCCCACCCCAATAAAGGCTGAGCAGAATCACGGGACCAAATGCAGCTCCAAAGCCAGCCCATGCGTTGCTGACAAGACTTAATATTGAGCTGTTGCTGTCCAGAGCTAGGAGGGTGGCGATAACTGATACCCCGAGTACGGAAAGTCTACCCACTGTGACCAGTTCAGATTGGCTTGCCTGTTTGCGAAAAAAGTTTTTATAAAGATCTTCCGTTAGAGAGCTAGAAGACACTAAAAGCTGTGAGGAAATAGTACTCATGATTGCCGCCAAAATAGCCGCCAGCAAAAAGCCTGAGAGATAAGGGTTAAACAATACTTGAGAAAGAAGTATGAACACTGTTTCTGGATCTTCAAGGTTGGTTGCTGTTTGGCTCACATAAAGAAATCCAAATAAGCCCGTGAGTACCGCTCCAATCACGGTGATGATCATCCAGCTCATGCCTATGCGCCTAGCTGTGCTCATGTCTGCCAGTGAACGAATGGCCATAAATCTAACAATAATATGAGGTTGGCCGAAATAGCCTAGGCCCCAGGATAAGCTGCTAATTAGCCCCAACGCCGTGACACCTGAGAACCAGGAAACATAATCTGGATCGAACTCCAGGGCAGATTGATCCAAATTTCCTAATTCCATCCAAGTGATCCAAGGTACTAAAATAAGCGCAACAAACATGATGCAGCCTTGGACAAAATCGGTAAGGCTAACCGCCAAAAAGCCGCCAAACATTGTGTAGGCCACCACTACAGAGGCGGTGATAATCAACCCTAACTGATACTGCAGACCAAACGCCGCTTCAAATAACTTTCCTCCCGCCACGACCCCGGCAGAAGTGTACAGGGTAAAAAAAACGACGATTACAAGTGATGCAAAAATACGGAGTGAATGGGAGTTATCCTGAAAACGTTTTTCAAAGTAATCGGGTATCGTAATTGCGTCATCTGCCTCTTCGGTATATACCCTGAGCCTTGGAGCAACTAGCAAGTAGTTGAAGTAAGCACCGATGACCAAACCTACCGCTATCCAAGCTGCGCCTAGACCCGATAAATAGACCGCCCCAGGTAAACCCATTAGCATCCAGCCGCTCATGTCAGACGCGCCAGCGGACAGAGCCCCGACTGCAGGATGCAGTTTGCGGCCGCCTAACATGTATTCAGATACATTAGCTGTGGATTTAAAAAATCCATAAACCCCAATGGCCATCATTAATAGGAAATAGGCGACTAACGAGACAATCATGGGTGTATTCATAGGCGTGTATTCACAGGGGTGAGTTCATATAGGCGTGTTGATTAAGTTGAAGATCCTTTGGTTGACCCGCCTATCTTAGCTCAATTGCTCTGGCGAGTGCGGCGTCGATCGTGCTTTGAATCAATTGCTCGAACGCATCATTTCTGCGGAGCTCAGCCAGCCCCGCCGCGGTAGTGCCATTGGGACTCGTAACAGCATTGCGCAGCTCTTCAAGGCTCTCAGTTTTCGCTCCAGCTAGATCAACTGCGCCTCCCAGCGTCGCCAACACTATCTCCCGGGTAGTTTCCGCGGGCAAACCAATAGAATCTGCCGCTTTCATCCAACAACGAATTATTTCAAAGGCATAGCCGGGGCCACTTCCCGCGACTGCAGTCACTTTGTCAATATCATGTTCGGTTTCTACCCTAACGCTCATGCCGATTGATTCGGTCAGCACTCTCGCAAGCTCGATGTGCTGTGCAGAACACAAAGCATTTCCATAGTAGCCGGTAACCCCTTTCCCAATCTCCGCTGGCAGATTTGGCATCATTCTTACTATCGGTCTCTGACCAATTATCTGTGTGAGGGATTCGATTGAAAATCCAGCAGCGATAGAAAACACGCAGGCCTCCGGATTTATATAGGGAAGGTAGCTGGGAATGACTTCAGCGATCATTTGCGGTTTAACTGCGATTAGAGCGTGGTCAAAAGACTGGTCGATAAGTTCAGACGCGCTCTGGACAAATTTTACGCTAGCGGGGGCAGCCGTCAGGGTCGGATCAGCGACGGTGATTTCTAATTCTGTGTCCTCTGCCCAGCGAGAAACAAGAGCTCCGCCCATCTTTCCGCATCCAATTACCAATAAAGACATTTGATTCCTCGAGTTACACACAATGTGGTGTTAAAGCGGTCCTAGAAATTAATACGTTGTAAGCCGAGCACGATGGATAAAGAGCGGCAGCTAAGCGTTCCCGTACTGGCAAATCTTAAGGTATCTTAGCCACTGAATTATATCCAGTTTCCTTAACAAGACGTTGCCTGAAATCTGACATTTTGCTGTTAAAGATCACGGTATTATCGCGGCCTTAAAAGTGGGTTTCTAGATTGGGTTGGTCGTTAGGAGTATTCCAAAGCAGAGAGTTAGTAGCCCTGCGCATATTGGTTTAGTATGTGGCCCTCAGATTCCTTTTGAATACACAACGGGGAGTTGAGTTTGATAAAACCATTGCTCTTAATTTTTTGAAAGCTATGTGGTTGGAGAGCTACCAGGCATGTATACAGTTCTTAGTATTGCCACGCTAACCACGTTGTTAACGTCCTTGGTGGTTATTTGTAAGTGGGGGAGGCTGCGTTGTCAGGGCAGCATCCCAACGTCATTGCTAACATTTTGTGCGATTCTCTTCACATCGGGTCTTGATGTGGGGCTCATAATGTTCCCTTTAGTCGAGTTTCCTGTCTACGTGTCGGAAAACGAGTACAGCTTTGCCAATCCATTGGCGGTCGAGTTCGGATTTTGGGGATTTCTAGTTTGGGTGTTTTATTTTCTAACCACATTTTACTTCTGTATTGTGGAGCCGAAGGTTTTGTTATTTGAGGTGCCGGCCATCAAAATCCTCAACAACCTGATTATTATTTCTACCTGCGCTTTCACAGGCTTTCTATTTCTGGACTCAGTGCCAAATTACATAGAGGGAATAGCTGATTGGGCAAAATATGGCTTGGTGGCTTCTATCGTGTTGTTCGCTGTCTACTCCAGCTCCCATATTCGTTATGTGAAGTTCCTTAGCCTTGCCTCTTCGGTTTTATTTGTCTGCCTAGGAATTGCTCTCGCATTTTCATCCGGGGCATCGTTGAGCGAATTTTTCCAGACCTCACTGGGAATTGGTGAGTATTTTACAAACATTCATCGTTTTATGACGCCGGTAACCGACTATCATGGCTGGTATCTGTTTTGGTGGTTCTCTTGGAGCATAATGATCGGACAGTTTGTCGCGCGTTTCGTCCCTTCAATGGAAACTTGGCAGCTGCTAGCGGCGTTGCTTGTGATACCTTCAGTTGCGCTAGCGCTGTGGTTCACCACGCTCTATTTCTATTTCGCCAATGGGATCGCAGTTGGTCCTGTATTAAACATAGCGATGGTGAGTTTAGGAATAATTTTTGTTGCTAATTCATTGGATTCTCTAATCAGGTTATATACCGACAATTTGACCCTCACCGCAAATCGCTTGGGTGTTGGGCTGTACTTGTTAGGTAACTGGGGGCTAATTTACGGTTTAGTTTTACTCTATCAATTCACTCCTTTTCAAATCGAGTGGGTCGGCTTAGTGGTGATCGGACTCTACGCAGTGATATATGCCGCTCTTTTTAAACAAAGAAGGTCAATCAGGTTTGCCCATTGATCAATAAAACTATTCCGAAGTGGTGAAAAAACTAATGATGAACTCTGAAATAGAATTTGACTATGTCATTGTAGGAGCCGGCTCCGCTGGGGCCATATTGGCGGCGCGTTTGTCTGAAGACAGTAATGTGAGCGTGCTGCTACTGGAATACGGCGGCAGCGATAGCAGTATATTCGTGCGTATGCCCTCGGCACTTTCTATTCCGATGAACTCGTCAACTTATAATTGGGGTTTTGAATCAGAGCCGGAGCCTTATTTGAACAATAGGCGGATGAACTGCCCACGAGGTAAAGTGCTAGGTGGCACTTCGTCGATTAACGGTATGGTTTATGTTCGCGGCCATCCCAGAGATATAAATTCTTGGGAAACAAGCGGTGCAAAAGGTTGGAACTATGCCAACTGTCTACCGTATTTTAAAAAACTAGAAAATCATCAGGTAGTAAATAGCGAATACACAGGCACTAAAGGACCGATAGAAATAAGTGGGGGTAATCAAATGAAGAACCCTCTTTATCGCGCCTTTATTGACGCGGGAGTGGACGCGGGTTACCACAAAACTAAAGACTACAACGGTTACCAGCAAGAAGGCTTTGGTCAAAAATACATGAATATCCAAAAGGGTATTAGAGCGTCCACGGGGTACTCTTATCTGCGACCGGTTCGTCACCGGCAAAATTTGAAAATAGTAAAACACGCTTTAGCCAGGCGTTTGATTTTGAATGAGAAGAAGGCCAGCGGAGTTGAATGTGAAGTCAAAGGTCGGGTTCAGCATTTTCATGCTCGTAAGGAAGTCATCGTGGCCGCGGGTGCGATCGGTTCCCCTCACTTGCTGCAGGTATCAGGGATTGGCAATGCTGAAACACTTAAACAAGCAGGTATACCGTTAGTCCATGCATTGTCCGGAGTGGGAGAAAATTTGCAGGACCATTTAGAGTTTAATTTCCAATACCGGTGCAAGCAGCCAATTACCCTTAACAGCCAACTGGATGTTATAAGCAAAGGAAAGATTGGCGTGCGCTGGTTGCTGCGTAAAGACGGCCTGGGCAGCACTAATCATTTTGAGTCTTGCGCATTCATCCGCTCACAGGCGGGAGTTCAGTGGCCTGATATCCAATACCATTTTCTTCCGGGTGCCATTGCATACGATGGTCGATCTGCGTTTAAAGGTCATGGGTTTCAGGTGCATGTGGGGCACAATAAGCCCACCAGCCGAGGATTTATCAGAGCCGCAAGTGGAGATGTTCGTGAGGCGCCGAAAATTCAATTCAACTATTTGGAAACTGAATTTGATAGGCAGGGGTTTCGCGATGCGCTCCGTTTAACCAGAGAAATAATGAGCCAGCCCTCTATGGACCCCTATCGAGGCGAGGTGATTGCGCCAACTGATGAGGTCAGCAGTGACGAAGAGATTGATGAATTCGTCAGAGGTGCAGTGGATAGCGCGTACCACCCTTGCGGAACTTGCAAAATGGGAACAGACGAATCGGCTGTGGTGGACCCTGCGCTAAGAGTTCATGGCATCAAGAATCTCCGAGTCGTGGATGCGTCAGTGTTTCCATTGATTACCAATGGCAATATTAACGCACCGACCATGATGGTGGCAGAAAGAGCGGCAGATATTATTCGAGATGCGAAGTTGCTAGAGCCGATTGATGCCCCGTTCTATACAGACCCGAATTGGCAAACCCAGCAGCGTTCTGGTCCTATCTAAACACACTCTTTCTCTTGGATGGCCGCACTGAACACCTGAGCGCCAATTTAGCCCTGAATAAAGGAATAGTTTTATGTCCGTAACAATGCACAGTACTGACTATCTCATTGTAGGAAGTGGCGCGGTGGGGATGGCGTTTGCTGATACCCTGCTTGCAGAAACCGATGCCAATATCATTATAGTCGATAAGTTTCACAAGCCAGGTGGTCATTGGAACGTGGCCTATTCCTTTGTTACTTTACACCAGCCCTCTGCATTTTACGGAGTGAGTTCGCGTGAATTAAGCACCGGCAAGAAAGATGCGGTAGGGCTCAATAAAGGACTCAATGAACTGGCATCCGGAGCCGAGGTTAGCGCCTACTTCGACAATGTTATGCGAGAACACTTTTTGCCCAGTGGAAGGGTTCAGTATTTTCCAATGTGTGAATATCACGGGCAGGGTGAATTCACCTCCATTCTTAATGGTCAGCGTCATAAAGTGGCGGTTGCTAAAAAAACTGTGGATGCTACCTATTTGAAGACGACTGTACCGTCGACTCATACACCCAGTTTTGCTATCGACGAAAAAAGTTGGTTCATGCCCCTTAACGATTTGCCTTCGCTCACAAAACAGCCTGAAAGCTATGTGATCATTGGGGGCGGAAAAACCGGTATTGATGCGTGTATTTGGCTGTTGGAAAATGGCGTAGATCCAGATGCCATACGCTGGATAATGCCTAGAGACGCCTGGTTGATAGACCGTAAAAATACCCAGCCTACTGAAGAGTTTTTTATGGATTCTATAGGTGCTCAAGCGAGCCAAATGGAAGCCATTGCAGAGTCTTCATCAATTGAAGATATGTTTCGAAGGCTCGAAAAGGCCGGTGTGTTTCTTCGTATTGATGAAGAAATCTGGCCTGAAATGTTTCACGGTGCCACCATCAGTCAGTTAGAGCTCCAAGAATTGCGTCGCATCAAGAACATTGTTCGGCTAGGCCGAGTGAGGGAAATTGGCAGCGACGCAATCCTATTAGATAAAGGGGTTATCCCAACGGGCCCTGATGTGCTTCATGTTGACTGTTCCGCAAGCGCGATCAGTAACCTTACTATGAAACCCATTTTTGAAGAGGGGCTGATTACGCCGCAAACGGTTCGTTCCTATCAGCCAGTATTTAGCGCGGCGTTTATTGCCCATGTTGAGGCTAGCTATCCGGAAGAGATGAAAAATAAGCTTTGTAATGTTGTGCCATTGCCCAACACTGATCTGGATTGGCTGCGGCTGACAGTCGCTTTTATGACCAATCAGTACATTTGGTCTCAAGACCCGGAGCTTCGCCAGTGGCTGCTTGAAAACCGACTCGATGGTTTTTCGAAAATGGTGCAGGGGGTTGCTAAAGACGATGGTGAGAAAATGGCAGTTCTGGCTAAAATGAGAAGTAATGCCCAGCCCGCAATGGCTAAGTTGCAAGAGTATTTAGCTCAGATTTCGTAGACTCAGTAAATGAAAGCGTGCGGTCTAGGGCACAACCAAGACACGCAGTTTAATGTGAAATGTAAACTTGAGTCATCTTGACATCAAGCGCGGTCGATATTGCAGTATTTGCACCAGAGTCCGGATCAGGATGGGCGTCGGCTAGTCGTCTTAACGCTTTATAAAGAGAGATTCCAGAAATTTGGCCGTTACTTAGATGATGGGTAGAGTCGTTTCGAATCAGCTGTTGGTACCAGGTTTCTACGTCTGCATAGCCTGCCACTAACCCAGTTGCTCCTTCATGAGTAAGGTTTAGCTGTAGACGCATGTCCTTAATAATATGGATCGACGGGACTCCCAAGTTTTGCCACGGAATCACCAGATCCTCAATAGGGTCTGTGGTGAGCACGGAATCAGCTATGCTGCCTTGCATTGTTCTAATTAGACTTTTGCCCCAACGATTATCAACCTGCTGGGTTCCACCTGACATTATTTTGTCGCCACTGGCATTGGTTAGTAGTCTATCTTTGCCTCGGTAAACTGTGACAGTTACGCTGTCATCGTTTTCAAGGCTCTCCACATTTGTTAACTCAATCATAAGCCGATTGAAACGATCATCCACAATGGCTTTGTTTTGAAAGATGTACTCGACTCCATCGGGGCCTCGAAAACCGATAATGCAACCCACGGCACGATAAACTTCGTTGTCGATTCCGGATGTTCCATCGGGGTGTGTAAAATCGTTGGAGCTTACTTTTCCATCTAGATTAAGTCCCCATGAATTTAGACCTTCAACTTGCAAAAATTCAAACCCATCCGGTTCCAGGCTTGGGTGCCATGTTTGGATTTCTTGTTTAAGTTGAGTCTCGGTGACGCTCATAGCTTCGTGGTTCGGGAATAGCTGTTCAAATTGCTCGCGCGGACCGTCATTGAAGCCGCGCGGACATTCTGCAAGGGCATCTGGTGTTTGATAAACAGACCAGAAAAGGTCGGTCATAACATAGCCAATAGTTCCGTCTCTGAGAGTTTGGTCAGCATAAGAGTGCGTTGGGTTCACGCTGATGACAAAGGCAATCAGGATTAACGGCAAAAATTGATGTGGTTTATGCATTAAAGTATTCCCCGCATGTAGTCGTCCCTCAACCAAAATGCCCTGATTCCATTGCGTTGGCCCCGCCATTCACCAGTGCCGCCCCCGTTCACATCGCCGGGCTTCTTATCACCTGCGTACAGATAAACTGGTCGATCTCTATAGGCCCAAACTCGAATTGAATTTTCTTGGGTTTCAGGCGCGAATCTGCCGGTGTTAGGGTCCACGGTCACAATAGTCCAGAGCCGGTTGGGGCTTTTCTCAGTAGCATCGGCCATTACATAGGGCCAAAAATTCAAACACTTTTGTGGGTCTCCGCCACCGCACATGGCGAGACGATAAACTTGCGTGTCATCCGGGTGTTCACAGGAAAGCTGGTCTGCCGAATCTTCTCCGCAGTTGTAGCGATATATTGTGCGCCCCGCATTGTCTGCGAGAACATAACCTTGCAGAGTTTCTTGCTGAGTGAAACTGGCCGGGGGCCGCGGAGCTAGCTGGGTGAATACGTTCTGCCAGCCCTCTCTATCGCTGCCTTCTTGGCTCCATGAGCCCTGATCTAACTGATAGGTGTATAGAGGCTTGCCTCGAAAAACCCATTGCCGCACGCCCGGAGAGCGTTCCAAGACTGACCACTCACCTTGGGGCCTGGTCAAAGCTGGAGCAAGGACAGGATTCCACACGCTGAGACACTCTTCGAAGCAAGTGCTTGCGTTTGCGGTGTCGTTAACATAACTGTAAACAGACTGATTTTTGCTAGTCGCAAGCATTCGGCCAATGGATGTGCTGGCGATGGCAAAGCCTGGAGGGAGTAGTGGAGGCGGTTTGATTGGGACGCGCTTAGCTGGAGAGTCTCCGCCAAACCGTCTCGAAGTACCACCCAGCACATCACCGGGCAATGAATCGCGCACTGAAGTATAAAGCGGTTGTTCGTCAAATGCCCACTGCTGGGTTCCGTCTCGCCTTTCTACAACACTCCATTTACCAATTTTTTCAGCACCGTTTTCGGCCAGTTCTGGAATCCACAAATCTGTGCAGCTGGGGCGTAGATCGATTTCTGGTAATTTGATGCCCGGTGGATAAGGGCTCATAAGGCCAGCGGTTACAGTCAATACCTCGTCGTAGCATTCCGGGGTGCTTGGTGCTTCTCCGCTATAGCCGTTTCGCAGTCGGTGTTGGGGCCATTTATAAAGAGTTTTTCCTGACGCGTTTGCAAACACAGGGCCTTCAATTGCTGTGGCCTCAATTCGAAAACTCGGTGGGCTAGGTATTTCGCGATAAGCTTCGGATCCAACCTCAGCGGGATTGCTGCTGTCTGCTGCAAAAGCTGCCATCGATACGAGGGCTGCTACTAAACCCGAAGTTGCTTTTTTTATGAGCATGGGTCTGTTGGACCGGTGTTCAATTGCTTTAAACCAAGATTTCACTAATTTCACTCGATGTGTTGTTGCTCTTGGCACCCCAAGACTCTAATTCCAAGCCCATCAGTCTTTGGGCGGTTAGGCCGAGACGACAGGCAGGGCTGTCATTGCCATCCAGATGCATGCCCGTTTTCACCCTGCCTCCTGCCGTGCCGGCTGAAAACATGGGAATACCATCAATACCGTGAATTTTGGCGAAGGATTGATCGGTTGTCGCATAGATGAACGAATTGTCTAGCAAAGAGCCGTCGCCTTCTTTGAAATTAGCCAGTGCCTGCACATAATAGCCCCATTCTTCCATTGCTCGTCGGGTATACCAGGACGTATTTGGTTGGCATTTAAGTGCTGGGTCAACAGCTTCTTCATGAGTCGCCGTATGATGAGGCTTGTCGTATCCGGGTTTCGTGGTGGCTGAAAATGCTGATGCGTAAAACATGTTGAAGACTCGTGTTTGATCGCATGCCAAAGCCATAAGCATCAGGTCGGTCATCATACGATGCCGTTTTTGCACCAAATCTGCGTCCAAGCCAGAAGGGAGATCACTGGGAGCCCCGTTGATCACACAGGCCTCACGAGGGTCAGGTTTTGTTAGTTGCAGATCAAAGCGACGCTCGAGATCTCTTAGCCCAGTGAAGTACTGATCTAGTCTTGCCCGATCTTCCATACCCAGAGATTTTTGCAGTTTTTTGGCATCGTCCTGTACGGCCGACAATGCACTTTTCCTAACCATCACTTTCGGGTTGGGAGTAAACGTTTGGGCGTTCGGGTCTTGGAAATCATCTCCGAAAAGGCGCTCGTAAAATCGCAACGGCGACCACTCAGGCGCATTAACAGAGTTACCGCCTTCATAACTGAAACTATCCCGAACATCCCCAGTTGCTGTTGCGCTTAAACTGCGGAATCGAGTAGCGTTTCCTATTTTCTTGGCAATAGACACGTCGATAGTTTCGCCCGGTCTATTGGCTCTGGTCATTGGCGCTATTCCAGAGCGTAATACGACCCAGCCAGAATGATGGCAAAGGTTGGGGGCGTCGTCTTTAAACACATTATAATTAGTGTACAAATTGATGTGTTCTTGAACTGGAGCAAGAGAGGCTATCTCTGGAGGTAAATCGAAATTCATGCCAGTCTTCTTGGGCACGAATATTTCTTTGCTCATACCTAAGCCCCACGACCATGTGCCAAAGCGCAAAGGAAGGGGTTGGCCGGATGCGAGAGCAGATCCGTTCTCATTGAGAAAAACATTTAGTAGCGGGAGCCCAACGGTCACAACACCGCCATTTAGGGTTCCTTTTAAAAACCGGCGTCGACTCATTTTGCTCATTGATTGCTCTCCGCTGTTGCTAAAGTGTTGTGAACAATTTGTTCAGGTTGCGAGTGTGCTGTCGTCTAATTGCTATCAGCACTTAATGTTTCGTCTAAGCTGTCTGGGGCTCTAATGGCAGAAAAAGCGGTGCTCATAGTGAGCTGTTTTAGCAGTGACGACACTTTGTAGTCTGCCTGCACAAAGCCATTTTCCAAGTCCTTTAGAATGTCCCGATCATCTCGGAGCGATACAGGCCCACCTGTGCCGTAGGCATAGAGCCTATTGACTAGGCAGCTGGATAGTTTGGGATGATTGCGCATGGCGGTTGCTAAACCACTGATATCTTCATAGAACACGCCGTCCAGCTCACCAGCAATATCAAGTATAGCGCCATTCTCGGTTTCTCTGAAACGGCCAGCGCCATCGAAGTTTTCGAGTGAAAGTCCCATGGGGTCGGTAATCAAATGGCAACCAGCGCAGGACGGGTTCTTATTATGAACATTCAGCCTTTCCCGAGCTGTTGCTGCATTTTCATCTTCCTCAAGCCCCAAAAAGTCTACATCTGGTGGAGGCTCAGGCACATTTTGACAAAGCATAAGCTCCCGCAGAGCTTTACCACGTAAAGTAGGCGAGCTGCGGACCGCATGAGAATTAGCAGCGAGAAAGCTCACATGGGTCAGCAGGCCAATGCGAGGGCTGTCTTCCGCAAACTCGTACGGAGCCCAACCAGCCCGTGCCGGAATCCCATACACAGGTGCCAACGGCATGGACATAAACGTTTTCTTGCTGGTAAACAAATCCCGATAATCCGCGTCCTGCTCGATTACGTGGTCAATAATCGTTCTTAGGGTTTGTTCACGGGCCGCGTTAAGTGTTGCGGCCGTAACCATGGGGTAAACCACCGGGTCCTTAGCTAAGCTGTTGAACTCATCGAAAGCCAGCATATCGTCAAAGAATGCTCTCATGCCTGCTTCTAGTCTCGGGCTGGCCAAAAGGCGGTCGACAGCAGCTTCAAGCCCCTGCTCTGTCTGTAAGTCGCCCTTCTTAGCTGCATCAAGCAGGGCTAAGTCTGGAGGAGAGTTCCACAGGAAAAAGCTGAGGCGCGAGGCTATGGAATAACTGTCAAGTCTCTGAAACCCGGGGTTTTCAGGGTCTGGTTCATATTGATCAACAATAAAAACCACCTCTGGGCTCAATAGGATAGTCTCGAGCGCGAGCGCGAGGCCATCGTAAAAGTTTTCAGTTTGTTGGGTTGCGTAGCCAGCTATATCAACCAACTCAGCGAGTCGAGTCTCGGAGAGAGGGCGTCGATAAAGCAATTCGCCGGCCTCGGCAAGAAATTCGCTGGCGCAGGCGGCGTCCACAGTGCTGGGCGACTCAGGTTGGCAGGGTAAAAGGAAGTCCCGATGCTCTTCGTCAACCACCTGCGATGCCACAGAGGCAGCAGAAAGCTGTATTTGAGAGATTTGATCGGAGGTTACGCCTGCGAAAGCGGCCCCAGAGGCCAATAGACCGTCGGTACGGGCCATTGGTGGCATAGGCGCAAGAATGCTCTCGCTTATATCTTCCCCGAACACCTGAGCAATTGTAGTCGCGTACTGTTCTCCGGTCAGTAGTCGTGTTCTTGCCACTGACGCATTGTTTTCAATTTCAGTAACTTCCGGCTCGCAGCCCAATAGTAGTAGTGTTGCTGCTAGCCCGATTGCGACTTGTAATGGTTTGATTGCGCTTGGCATGCCTGTTTTCAGTCTCGATTTTGCTGTCGAATAGCGTTCGTTTTAAAATCCGTCCAATGATCTAACTTACACCAAAGCTCAAAGTGGTCAACCCCGAAATCTATAAGCCGTTGAATACACGGGCTAAGTTTAGCGTTGCCGAGCGACCTGTTCCGGGGTGACGCTACCTGCGTTATTACCCCACGAATGGCGGATAAAGGTTGCTACTGCTGCCACCTCATCATCGTCGAGTAAATATTGGAATTCATCCATCGGATGGCGCCATTTAGGGAGTAGAGGCGGTCCAGGTGTTTTTGGGCTGTACAGAATGGCGTTAATCATCGAGGCTGGATTGTCTGATTGGACCACTAAGCTGCCACCGTTGAGCTTTGGTGCCATTTCGGGGTCCCCCTCACCAGTGGGTAGATGACAGGTTCCGCAATGTAAGTTATACACGGTTCGGCCTCTGCCCATGGTTAATGAGTTTGGCGCATTTCCAGCGGTTTCCGCAATTGGAGCAAGATTTTTAAGGTAGACGCTCATCGCTTCAATATCTGAGTTGGAAAGATGAGAGGTGCTATTCATGATCACTTCATTCATGGGCCCAAATGATTCTAAAAATCCGTTTCTCGCAGTTTTGAGGTAGTCCTGTAAATCTGACTGGGACCACAAACTAAGCCCTCGGTCTGTTGCAGTTAAATTTGGCGCAGACCAAGGGCGCTTTATATCTTCATGCACACTGTCTACGTATTCCCCTCCGGACATTGCTAGGGCGGTTTTTTCGGCACCTAGCATATTTCTTGGTGAATGGCAGGCGCTGCAATGACCAAGTGCTTCAACCAAGTAGGCACCGCGATTCCACTGTGCTGATTGGGATTCATCGGTTTCAAAGCTGCCTGGCTCAAAAAACAGGGTCTTCCAGACACCCATCAAAGATCTTTGATTAAACGGAAAAGCCAGAGAATTTTCAAAACTGGTTTGGCGCACCGGTGGCAGGCTATTTAAATAGGCAAAAATCGCGGAGATATCTGCATCGGTTACTTTTGTAAAAGCGGTATATGGGAACGCAGGGTAGAGATGTTCACCGTCGGGCCTAAGACCATGACGCATGGAGTTTCTAAATTCTTGCTCGGTCCATAGACCGATGCCGGTTTCCTTGTCCGGTGAAATATTGGTGGAGAAGAGGGTGCCAAAAGGCGTTTCGAAAGGAAGCCCGCCAGCCATAAGCTCGCCTTTTTCGGTGCTATGGCAACTTACGCAGTTGCCGGCAGTAGCGAGGTACTGGCCCCGCTCCACAAGTTCTGCGTTTGGTGTGGTTGTCTTGGCAGCGTTTGTGGGTTCTTGGGATGCGCCTCCAAGTTGGAGCAGGGCAAAGCCCAACAGTAATAGAACAGCAAACACTAAAACAACAAGTGGACGGTAAGACGTTAGCAACATTAGTTCTCAGTAAAACGCAGCGAGCGGTGCGCCATAATAGTGCGCCGTATTAATTGATAAGGAGTGGGCCGATTAGGCGATAACTGTAATCCTCTGTCAATGGTCAAAGCGATGGGAGGAAGGCAAAAGTTCGGCGGATGCAGGATTTTCCGGTACTATCTCAGCTGGTCTTTAAAAACAGTGTAGAGGGATAATACAGTGAATCTTTTTAATGGGCGGTTTAGAAAAACCCAGTTGATTGTTTCGTTAAGCGCTCTTCTAAGCGTTGGCAGCGTCTTTGGTCAAGGAAATCCCGTAAACTCAAACGAACGGGAAGCAAGAATTGCCGCTCAGTTAGCGGCCGAAAGACCCATTGCGGCGAGTTCATCGCTTTGGATTGAGGAATTAACCTCATTAGAAATTCGAGATGCCATCGCAGCGGGTAAATCTACCGTTATTATCTCCACAGGAGGCATTGAAGAAAACGGCCCCTATCTTGCCACAGGCAAGCACAATTTCATTTTAGATGGAGTTTGCCCAGCTCTAGCATTAGAACTAGGGAATGCCTTATGCGCCCCAGTCATCAAGTTTGTACCAGAAGGAAACATCAACCCACCGACTGGAGCCATGCGATTCCCTGGAAGCATAAGTCTTACTCTACCAACCTATGAAGCGCTGTTGACTGACATTGTAGCGAGCCTAAATCAGGCTGGTTTCTCCGATATTGTGATGATTGGTGATAGTGGAGGGAATCAAACCGGCATGGCCAACGTAGCCCAAACTCTCAATGCTGCTTGGGATGACTCCGATGCGCGTGTTCACTTTGTTAGAGAATTTTACGACCCGGGTTGGGTGGCTACTGAGCAGTATACCGAAACTGAACTTGGTGTCGCAGAAGGTGGTCATGATGGATACCACGATGACATTTGGGTAACTGCGATGATGATGGTCGCCGACCCCAAACATGTGCGTCACTCTGAGAGAATGGATGCTGGGCTTGCTTCGATAAACGGCGTTGATATTGAGAACCTGGAGCAGACTATTGAGCTCGGCAGAAAGATGATTGAGTTTCGCGCGGTGTACACGGCTGAAGCAATCAGAGAGTCCGTCAAGAAATAAGTAAAAATCAATTTAAGAACGAATGACTAAAAACGGACAAGTGTATGAAATTTGCAAAGGTCGCTTTATCTAGGTTTGCAGCAATAGCCGCGCTGACAGTATCGGCTCAATCCTTACTGTTTGCAGCTGAATCTACGTCTCAGTTCTTTCAATCTGAAGATGTCTTTCAATTGGAGTATGCAACTGACCCTCAAGTTTCCCCAGATGGTACGCAGGTTGTTTATGTGCGGCGATCTAATGACATCATGACGGATAGAACTCGCTCCAATATTTGGATTGCGGCTGTTAACGGGTCTGATCACAGGCCGCTGCTATCGGGCCAAGATAATTTTTCATCTCCTCGATGGTCGCCGGATGGAAGTAAATTGGCGTTTGTCTCTAACCAAGAACGAGGCAGTCAGCTCTATGTGAGATGGATGGATACAGGCCAAACGGCATTGCTAACAAACATCCAGCAATCTGCATCTAGCATTACTTGGTCACCCGATGGCAGCCAAATTGCTTTTACTATGAGTGTTAAGGTTTCAGAAAAACCTTTCTCAGTGGAGATGCCGTCAAAGCCCGAGGGAGCGCAGTGGTCGCCCTCGTTTGAATATGTTACCCGTGCCCGTTATCAAGCTGATGGGCGCGGCATTCTTGATCCGGCTTATACCCATGTGTTTGTAGTACCTAGTGAAGGCGGCTCTGCCCGTCAGCTAACAAGCGGAAGTTTTCACCATCGCGGTGCTTTGAGCTGGATGCCAAATAGTCAGGAAATTTTATTTTCAGCAAACCGTAGTGACAATTGGGAATACGAGACTCGTGAGTCCAATATCTATGGTGTAGGTTTAGATGGTTCCATTCGTCAGATTACCGATGAACCTGGCCTAGAAAGCGGACCGACCATTTCACCAGATGGTCGCTTGATTGCCTATACCAAATCAGACAATGAAAAACTCGCCTACCGAAATCGCTATTTGCATGTAGTTAATGTGGACGGTTCAAGGGACCGGAATTTATCCGCAGAGATCGATAATTCTCTGAGTAATTTACAATGGTCCGGCAATGGCGGGCTCTATTATCAAATGACAGTGAGGGGAGTGACCGAAGTAGGCTATGTCAATTTAGAGGGGAGCCATCGGAATGTTGTCGGCGGGCTTGGGGGCGAGTCATTGGGCCGGCCTTATGCCAGTGGCGGATTTAGCGGCAGCGCCGAGACAATTGCCTACACCAAGGGCAGTGCCACGCGGCCCGCTGATCTCTATGTTTTGGTTGATGGCAATGAGCGTCAGTTAACTCAGCTGAATGAAGATTTGCTGGGCCATAAAGTGTTAGGGCAAGTGAATGAATTTACCTATAGCGCGTCGATAGACGGAGAGGAAATTCAAGGCTGGTATTTAACCCCCCCTAACTATGATGAAGATAAAACCTACCCGCTTATCTTAGAAATACACGGTGGACCTCACTCTGCGTATGGGCCACATTTTTCTGCTGAAATGCAACGGATGGCTGCCGAGGGCTACGTGGTCTTTTTCAACAACCATCGAGGGAGTACTAGCTACGGAGAAAGGTTCGCGCTTCTTTTGCAAAACAAATACTCTTCCGAATATGATTTCTCTGATCATATGTCTGGTATCGATGTGCTTATAGAGCAGGGCATCGCAGATCCCGATCAACTTTACATTACAGGAGGTTCTGCTGGAGGAATTGCTGCGGCTTATGCCATTGGTCTTACCGATAGGTTCAAGGCGGCAGCTGTAGCAAAGCCCGTCGTAAACTGGGTGTCAAAAGTTCTAACAGCGGACAGTGGTATTGGTCAAATCGATAACCAGTTTCCGAGTTTGCCATGGGAAAATGTTGAAGATTATTGGAAGCGTTCACCGCTTTCTTTAGTGGGCAATATGAGTACGCCTACCTTGTTGATGGTTGGTACCGAAGATCGACGCACGCCCATATCTGAAACTGAACAATTATATCAGGCCTTGCAAATCCAGAAGGTGGATGTAGTGATGGTACGAATACCTGGCTCCCCTCATGGGATTGCTGGCAGACCATCACGCTTGATTGGCAAAGTGGAAAACATTCTGGCTTGGTTCTCCAAGTACCAATAAGTTTGCTCACAGAGTTGCCCCGTGCCTCCTAATCAGATGTTATTACAGAGACTATGAAAGAAAATTCGGTTCCTTTGATTTCTTTGCCCGTAGGTGTTCTGACCAAACAAAGCTTTCGCCACCAAGCCTCTCTTTTTTGGTTTGTTCAACAGCAAGTATACGGAGTTGATGCGGCGGCGCGTACAACTATTCTATGGGTTGAGAATAACTTAGAGGGTGAGCCGAGAGAAACAGATCGTACTTGGCTGGATAATCTTGGAGCTCCTTATGTTGTAGCTCCTCCTTACTATGAAGTCTTCGACTGTGCTAGTCATGGGGTAAATGTCCCTCTCAATATCCAAGCTGCACTGGTTCATGTAATTGATGACTATCACCCGGATCAACTTATTGAAGTGTTAGATTGCGATATGCTTCATTTGCGTAAAGCACCTGACTTTGATGTGGCAGCAAATGAAATTCTTGTCGACCCCATTTATGAACCTTGGCATTTGCACAGTAAAGGAAAGCATAGAGATATAGTCGCGGGCTACTTGGAGCATGGAGACAAGTATTTCAACGGTGGTTTTGTGCCCATCATTGGTCGTGCAGGCACTATCAAAAAGATTTTACAACGCTGGATAGAGGTCCATATTCACATTGTGAATAGAGACTTACCGGACAAAATCAAATGGTGGGCTGGAATGTACGCGCTACAAGTAGCCTGTGACAATGCTCAGGTTACTATGAAGGGATTAGACACGACTTATATTCCCGGTAAGAACCAACTGTTGCAAGAGCATCACATAGCTCACTATTCTGTTGACAAAATCTTTAATAAAAAAACTCCGGAATGGCCATTCGTGGACCCAGATGGGTTTCCTAAAAATACCTACTACGAGCATATTCGCGCTTGGCTTGAAAAACAAAATGCTCCGAACACTAAGTCAACTGTGTTGGAGGATCGATGGAAGCATTGGATAGCGAAGTGTCTCATGATGGAGCACTCCACCGAGTCAATTGTATCGAATTTGATAACGAAGGGTTATAGCTCAGAGCTAATCCATGCAGAGATAGAAATTGCGAAAAAAAACCCTTATTTGAGAGGAGCTCAAGACGTTTATAGAAGGGAAAAAGCGAAGCTAGAGAACGTTGATTTTGAAAACCATAAAGCGCTTAACAATCAGCAATGGTTGCTTAAGACTTATGAGAAACTCGCGGCAATGGATAATAAGTTCGGGCACATAGCGCGAATCACAGCGCCCCCGTTCAACGAGTTTGTAAGCCGATACGTTAGCCAAAATAGACCAGTAATCATTCAAGGGGCGATGAAAGATTGGCCTGCCTACTTAAAGTGGGACTTAGATTATTTTGAGGCGATGCACGGTGATGCCGTAGTCAGTATTCAAGACGGTAGAGAAGCCGATCCCTATTATGAGCGAAACCAAAAATTTTATAGGTCTGATTGTCGGCTTAGCGACTTCATTGCGAGACTGAGGGCAACCCAAAGCTCCAATGATTTTTATATGACCGCTGGCAATATGGGTCAGCACAGGGAGCATTTACCGAAGATCTTTGCCGACAGCGATGGGGTAAACATCGGAGATGGTTATTTGAAGGGTGCCCCAGAAGGTTCACTTTGGGTTGGCCCTCAAGGTACAGTCACGCCACTGCACTTTGATATGGTGAACAATCTGTTTTGCCAAATACGTGGAAGAAAGCGAGTTCGACTTGTCCCGTCCTGGAGTTTGCCTTGGGTGTACAACGACTACCACGTCTATAGCGATGTTGATGCAGCACAGCCAAATTTTTTAAACCACCCTTTGTTTGAAAATGCCACTATGTTTGATTTTGTTGTTAATCCCGGAGAAATTCTGTTTATTCCCATTGGTTGGTGGCACCATCTTGTTTCTTTAGACGTCTCAATAAGTTTAACGCGGAAAAACTTAGCGCTACCGGAAGGTAATTCATTTGGATCCGGTTTCATCAAAGAGTCGCGAAATTTTCGCGTTGGTATTGTTGAGAAAAATCAATGAATAGACCAGTAACCGATGGTTAAAAAGCTCAGCGACAAATGATTCCCTGCGGCTTACTTTAGGCACTGCTAAGCCGTGTGACCAGTCTATTTCTGGTTACTCGATTGTTTTGCGGGTAAGCTAGATTCTTCACTTTTTGGATATTTCCTATGTCAGAAAACAAGCCGTTAGAGGGCGTAAAGGTTGTCGATTTCTCGGCAGTGTTTGCAGGCCCAATCTGTTCTAGATTTTTGCAAGATTGCGGAGCTCAGGTAATTAAGGTTGAGGCACCTAGAGTTGGAGATATCACTCGAGGTATTGATGGAATTACTCAGACTTTTGCTCACTTCAATGCGGGGAAAAAGAGCCTCGCTGTAGATTTGAAAAATCCCGCAGGTCAACAGCTTGTCAAACAGCTAATTGTTGATGCAGATATCGTGATTGAAAATTTTCGCCCTGGGATTATGGCCAAATTTGGCCTCGACTATGAAAGCCTTTGTAAGGCGAGACCAGATCTAGTCTATTGCTCAATTTCTGGTTTTGGGCAATCGGGGCCGCAGGTAAACAGAGCGGCTTATGCACCTATTGTCCACGCCGCGAGTGGGTTTGATAGTGTTCACGGAAGGTCGCAAGGGACTGAAGATTCGCGCCCTGCTAATTGGGAGATTATGGTTGCAGATATTTTAACTGGAACGACTGCGTTTGGGGCGATTCAAACAGCCCTCCTAGGTAAGGCCCGTCATGGAATAGGAGAATATATCGATATCTCAATGATGGAGTCGATGATGCTGTTGATACCCGCACACATTCAAGCCGCACAAATGTCAGAGAAACCCGCCATCGGTCGATTTCAGCCTGTGAAGGTGAAAGATGGGTTTGTCATGATATGCGGTGTTTCTGATAAAAATCTAGAGTGTCTGGCAACAGCCATAGGTCGACCTGATCTTCTGACTGATTCCCGATTTGTTAGAGGGCCAAGAACCGCGAATTTTGGTTTGCTTGCAGCCGAAGTTGAAAAGTGGTCCATGTCCCTCACCGCTCAAGAATGCGAAAGTGCACTTAACCAGGCAGGAGTCCCGTGTAGCAAATATCAACAAGTGGAGGAATTGTTCGATCACCCTCAGGTAGTTGAGCGGCAGTCTTTCACCTCTGTTGCCCATGACACTCTCGGAGAGTTTCTTATTCAGAACATGCCTATGAAATTGAAAAATAGTGATACGACGGCTTCATCTTGGGTGGCGAATCTTGGAGAGCATACGCGGGAGATATTAGGTTCCGAGCTGAACCTTGAGTCTGCTGCCATTGAGAAGTTGTACCGAGACGGTGTGATTGCATGAAGCGCTTTGACCATTCTTGCCTAGAAGCCCGCAGTAGAGTGAAGTTATGGAAGGGAATTTTATGAAAGCAACAGAGCCCCCTGTTAAGGTAAAAGAAGTGTTTCAATGCTCGAGTGCTGTACTTTGGCAAGCACTATCAAACCATGATCAAATGCTTAAATGGTACTTTGACACTATCCCAGAGTTTGAGGCAAAACCCGGTTTTCTAACTCAGTTTAGAATTCAAAATGAAAGCAGGGTTTTTACACACCGTTGGGAAGTTGTTTCAGCTATTCCTAACAGTCTTTTGTCTTACCGTTGGAGCTATGAGGAATACCCAGGCGATTCCATGGTTCATTTTTCGCTAAAAGGCAGCAATCCAGTTGAACTAGAAGTGAGTATGGTTGTAGTGGAAGGTTTTCCAAGCAACATTCCAGAGTTTGAGCGCAGCAGCTGCCAAGACGGATGGAATTACTTTATTAAAAATAGCTTGGCAGCCCATATCAAATCGATTGCTTAGTCGAAACAGTCGATAAAGACTTGTCTTATCACGGCAATGCGTACACCAAAATTGCGGCTTCAGCGCTTGGCACGCCGATGGCAGCTGAATTCTCACCTAAGAAACCTGAAATAATTCCATAGAGGCTACCAGTAAAACGACTCGGCTGGCCTCTAATAATCGCGATGTACTGCTTGTCGTCCACAGCATAGCTAATGGGAAAAGATGAGGGTATGTGCTCAATCGAGTCCTGCCAAAGGACTGCTCCGGTCTCTGCATTTAGAGCTTTGAACGACTGATCCAAAAATCCAGTAAAGACTAAGCCGCCAGCGGTTGATAGGGCTGGAGTGGCCGGAGGTGTAAGCTCTCTATGAGTCCAAGCAAGCTCTAACGTGTTCATGTTAATCGCCTGCAGCCGACCGTAGTTTCCATCGCTATCGGGTCTGGGTTGGGGGCTGAGTTGAACTCCAGTGGTGAGTAATCCTCCTTCACCCGGGTCTGCCATCATGCACATTTCCGATAATGGCAGAAAGAGCATGTTGCTGCTGTCATCAAACGAGGCCGCTTGCCAGTTACGCCCGCCAAGTGCATAAGGGCAAACTAAGTGGCTAGTCTCTCTATTTGGTGTTGCATGGGGAAAAAGAATTTTCTCCCCAGTGACAGAGTCAATATCAGCAACGAGATTTTGTACTCCGGTATCTATTGAGTTTATGTATTTTCCGGTAGCCGCGTCGAGAATGTCATAGAGAGCCATTTTCCCAGCAGTAAAAACAACTTTGCGTGGTTCACCATTGATCTCCAACGTCGTGATGTGACGCTCATACACCCAGTCCAAATCCCATTGATCATTTGGCATATGCTGAAAATGCCAGATCAGTTCTCCGGACTCCGGCCGTATGGCTAACGTAGTGTTAGTGTAAAGCGCGGCGTTTGAAACCCCTTCCGAGTCTAGGTCGGGCAACAACGGAGCCGTATCGTAAGTGGGCGCAGTGCCGAAATAAGCAAGATCGAGTTCTGCATCATAACTTCCAGGAATCCAAACTGAGCCACCACTTCTTGCCGCCAGGGATAGGTTATTCCACGTGTGCCCGCCTACTGGGTCTTCTGGCCGAGCGACAGTATGAAAGCGCCATTTTTCTTGCCCGTTGCTTAGATCTATACCCACGATAAAGCCACCCTCCGGGACCATTGTTGCGCCTACTCCCTGCATTAAAGTGTTGCCGGCAATGACGGGGGCGCTGCGCAATGAGTAGTAGCCGCCACCGGTGATTATGTCTACCGGCGTTTGGATCTTATGCATCCATTTGACCTCACCTGTGCGAACTTCTAACGCCACTAAAGTTAAATCATTATGGGGAACAATAACCTGATCTCCGTGCAAGGAAATACCTATCCGACGACCATCCAAATTGTCTGATTCATGCTGATAGTTCCATAATTCAGCGCCACTTTTTGCATCTAGTACTCGCAGCATATTGCCGGTGTCTGCGATAAACATAACTCCGTCATGGACCAATGGCGTTGTCATGTTTCCGCCTTGTCCCAGCGGCAATGACCATGCGAGTTCAAGGTTTTCCACATTGCTTATGTCAACTTGGTCTAGAGGGGTATGTCCGCCAACGTCATAGGATCTTCGCCACATAAGCCAGTCGTTTGCAGAGGGTTCAGTAAGCATGCTTGGGGTAACCGAACTGTAGTTCTCAAGTAATGAGCTGGACTCCACACTGTTTTGACCTAGCACAGAATGGCAAAAGAGGAGATTCGCTATCAATATTACTTGGGTTACAGGCTTGAATTGCTTTGGCAGCATGGGCGGCTCCACTGATTACTATGGAATCCAGTGTAAAGTGGCTTCGGGTCTGAGTCTAGTCACTAGTGTGGCCGTGCTGAGTGCTCACTATCTGAAACTTGGCAGGTTTTAAAGGCAAAAAATCCGCCCGCTGGGCTGTTAGCAAAATATTAAATGAGCCATTTTAGAAGCGTTAAAATCTCCGCTTTACTGTTTTCTTTGATGATTTAGTTACCGTTTGACCTCTTTGTGTTACCAAAAGAAACCGGCTTAAAACGGTATTAATTAACCCGCAAAATTGCTTGTTACAATTTGACAAATTATGGCAGACTGCTTCTGTGGATTGATTACCAAGCAAAGATTTTGGGTCAATTCACGGGGTCCAAAATAACAAAAAGTAAAAGAATAAAAATAAAACAGGATACCGATAATGAAGCAATTATTGATGCAAAACCGTTTGGTCTTAGTGGGCACTGTGGCCGCTCTAGGCGTTTTAGCGACGCTAGTGGTCTCGGGGAGAAATACAGCGGTGTTAACATCTGGCGCAGAAGAGGGTGTGTTAGCTCAGGTTGAGACTATTTTGGCGACAAGCGCTCGTCATGTCTTTGATGAAGATTATTGGATCGCGAATATGCACAGTATCCGCACTTCTAAATTTTAGTTCTGAACCAATTTTTAAAAAACCAGAATTGAAAGGGCGGCGCATTGCAAAGCTCTACAGTTCTTTAGCTCTTTGAGTCGAGGTCGGCATAAGACTTTGTGTTGAATTTTTCACGTTGCGTGTTCAATTCTGCGCTAAAACCCTTCCTAGAAATACTCTTTCAGAGAGGTTAATTGACTGACCTAATGTCAATTAACACGACCACGCCGCTTTTTTTAGTCGTCAAAACCTAATCGAAGAATTATTGCCGGTGTTTACTGCGCTGATCTTGCCGCGTTGACTTTCCTTCTTTTCGGTTCTATTCGCCCGTTCGCCTAAACTAATGCCCAGGCTGCAAATTATTATTGAAGACCATAGGCTTGGCGCTGGGCTAGAAACGCATCTACATTTACCCCCATCACCAATAGGTCATGATAGGCACCGTCTAAATCCTTAACGTGATCTTTCATAATGGCTTCATTTTGAAAACCTAATTCCTCAAAAAGGGCCCGTGCTCCTTTTTGGTCGGGAGTCATGCTTGCTCTCACAATTTCAATCTCAAGCGTGACCGCTAAGCGGAACGCTTCACGGACAAGCACTCGGCCTAGGCCGCTCTTTCTCACGTCAGGAGAAACCGACACTCGAATATCGGCCACGTGACTAGACCAATCTAGGCCCGTTAGGTTTAAAGAAGAGTAGCCAACTACTTTGTCGCCTTGAAGCGCAACGAAAGCAAAAATATAGCCGTTGCTCAAAGCGCGAAACCATTTTTCAATGCCTTCTTGAGTGCTGAGGTTTCTTCGCATGTAAACGATATCATGGCGAGGGAGAGATTTCGCATAGCCAAGCAAGGCCTCTGCATCACTTTGTTCAATTTTACGAATGGTGAATTCGCTGCTTCCCAGCTGTACTTGCATGGCTTTTTCGTAAGCGCCAATATCGTTTGACTCGTTCACACTTATCTCCTAATTCTTGATAGCTTGTCGATCAGCCGACCTGTTAATGCATCTAACCTCAGCCAGCTCTTCGTTATTGTAGTCCGATCGTTAGTTCAAACTAATGCTAATCAGCTCGCTCGCTAACCCAACGATCAAGCCGCGGCCAAAGCCGATAAATTGCGTTTCCGCCGGCGACAAGGCTTACGTGTCCGCCGCGGACAACGATTTCTTCTTTGTCTTCTGATCCAACCATGTCTATTAAATCTTTCGAAGAAGCCTCTGGTACGATGTGATCGAACGAGGCGGCGACGTGTAAAAAAGGCACTATGATATTGGCTAGATCTACAACCTTGCCGTTCAAAGTGAGCTCTTTTTTCATTAGCTTATTATCGCGAATAAGATCGATCATGAAATCTTTTGCCATCGCACCTGGAAAAGGTAGCTGATCCACTGCCCATCTTTCGAAGCGCAAATGAGCTTTGACGAATTCGTCATTATCAACATTGTTAAGCAGTTTTAACTGGTTGGCATTTCTTTGCAGCGGTCTTAACGCCTGCATAGATACATTGATAATTTCACTAGGAATCACACCTAATTCTTCTACTAGCCTGTCTAAATCAAAACTTTCGGACGTTAGCCACCGTTTAAAAAGAACCATCCCATCGCCATTGACCGGAGTTGTGAAGCAAGCGAGGTTTTTTACTGGACTGTCTGGGTTGACTGCCTGATAACAGGCGCTTAGCAGCCCCCCCATGCAGTAACCGACTAAACTGACATCCGGTTCACCCGAATCTTCCACAGCCTTATCGATGCAGGCACCTAGCATATCGCAGGCGTAGGAACTTAATCCTAGATCTTTGTGCTTCTTGGTGGGCGCAGCCCAATCGACCATGTAGACATCATGCCCGGCCTTCAAAAAGTACTCCACCAAGGATTGGCCTTCCGCTAAATCTAAGATGTAGCCCTTCGCCAGTGGAGACATAACAAGAACGATTGGGACGCGGTAAACCTCATCGACCAGAGGGGTATAATGAAAAAGTCGGGCAGTTTGCGTGCTGAAAATTAACTCTTTTGGACTAGTGCCAACTTCAAGATCTGCTTGAGTTTCAGGCAGGCTAGCAAGTCCAGGTATGTTGCGCTGGATAGTTTTACCAATAAAGTCTTTAACCCGAGCATCAATAGTTTCTTGGGAGATATTCTCAGGGTCAAATGCTTTGGCGTTCGCGCTCATTTGAATAATATCCTCGGCTTAGGCGTCTTTGGCTGGTGCTTTTTTAGTGCGAGATGGCTTCTTTTTGGCCGGCGCTGAAGCTGGTCCAGCTGCTTGAGCTGCTCGTAATGCCCGCATTTCAACCAAAATTGAGTCTAGAGTCGCTTCTATATTTGAAACTCGCTCTTTGATTTCAATGACCTCAGTGCGCGAAGGCAGGTTTAGGTTTGCAAGGTATTGTCCCATTGCTTCGCCAAACATCCGCTGCATGTGTAAGGCTTCCTGCATGTAGCGTCCGGTAGTCTTTGAAAACCGCTCATCGCCCATCACTTCAGTCATGGCATCGCTGTACATTTGCTCTGATTTCACAAACCATTCACGCATCATTCGCATTGGATCCAAATCGTCATTTTTAGCCATTTTATACCCCAAGTTATTTCTGTTAATTGACGGCCCGCTGACCGCGCTAGATTTCGATGTTCTGAGCAAGTCGGCTTGAGACCGCTTTATATACTGAGTGATTTACAATCATTCCTATGTGGGTACAACTGACCTCTGTGTTCATCTCTGGATTATTCTCCATGCAAGATGCCCAATCGGCAACCCCGTCGAGCTTTGAGTAGATCGCGAACTGCGGCGGCTCCACTTCTGCTGGATTTAGAATACTCTGAACAAACCCGCATGTACAAAACCCAGTGGCGCAAGATGGCTTGAGGTTTCTGCCGATGGCATGATTTTGATTCAGTTTAAGTTTTTCCCAAATTCCCACAACCGCAGGATGTGCTTTCACCAGCGACTGGAAAGGCGAGCCTAAAGTGACAACTCGATTGATTAGCTGAGGTTCTTGCTGAACCAAATACTTAGACAGCATACCGCCCAAGCTGTGACCTACAAGGCGAACCTTTTGCCCGGTTTTTTTATGGATTACTCGAACGCGGTCCATGAGCTGTTGTGCTGTCGCCTCTGGGCAGTCGGTATTCCACACGATGCCCGATAGGTAGGCATCGTAGCCTATGCGCTGCAGCCAACTGTGCATTTCCAGCATCAAAAAGTCGCCAGCCATAAAGCCTGGGACTAACAAGACTGGCTCACCCTTACCGCGAGGTAGATTTACCCCAAAATAAACAGAGCTAAACCTTAGTCTGACCCATTCGCTGGGCCAAATGACTTCTCGCCACAAGGGGGTAAGCACATGCTCAACTCCCGGATCATGGTCGAATGCATCATTGAATTGGTCCAGTGAATCGAACTCTAGTCTTTGCTGAAAAAGATTAGCCATTTGGTCTCGATCTTAGCTTGCGGCTTTTTAAACTGCAGGGGTGCTGCAATTCAAAAAGCCATCATTCTTAAAGATTACTTAGCGCTAGGAACCCAGTACTCAGCCATCTTTTTGTAAGGCGCTGTCCAGTCGATACCAGCGTCTCTCATTGGTGCAAAAAGCTTGTTCATGTTTTCTGTTACAGTGCTGCTCATGTCGCTTTGCTCACGGTAAACCGCTTTGCCAAACTCTAAAGCGCAGGCTTGACGACGATTCATTGTGTCGAGCATAAGCTGCATGTTTGAGCGGTAGTCAGTAGGCTGACTAGCCACTGTGCGGCTTAATTCGATAAAATCTTTTTGTCCAGAAGTTACAGACTCAACAAACTGATCCATAATGCGGGCATTACGTTCGCGAGCTACAGCAAAGCCTTCAGCCATCTTTTCAGCGCCTTTGTTCATGTTTTCAAAGTAGCTGTCTAGAGAGTATTTAGCTTCTGTGTTGCTCTCAACAGTGTTTTCAGTTTTGCTTGATGTGCTCTTTGTCATGGTCATTTCTCCAATTAGTCTATCTAATTCAATAGGTTATGATTATCTAAGCAGTGCGTCTATAGTGTTTTCGGGCACTGGTTAACTTCAACGTTGACAAGTATGTGCAAATTGCACTTAAATGTCAAACATAAATAGAAACAAATGGAGAATGAAATGCCAAAGAAGGAAAAAGCAGCCACAGACGGCCCTAAGGTGTCGCCTTCAGGCGATATGTTGACTGCCCATTTGCTGGCTATGCTCAACGGGTGGTCTGCTTATGGCTATGAGTTAGCACAGCGATTAGAGGAATCGGGCCTAGGTACTTACAATAAGGGGTCGATTTACAGATTACTTCGCCAGCTTGAAGACTCAGGCATGGTTTCTTCAAAGTGGGATACCAGTAAAGATGGGCCGGCTCGCCGGATCTACGACCTTACCGATGGTGGCTCCTTGTTTCTAGAAAACTGGATGACCATGATAAAAATGCACCAGAACTTTATTAGCGGGCTTATGGAAATGAACCCGTTGATGCGTTACGCCGCGGGTGCTGGGAGCAAAGGATCAGACAGTAAGGAGAAATCCACCAAGGAAGAAGAGGAAGACTAGCGAGCTTTAGGCCACATCAAGGTTTGGCCTTACTCTATAAATTCAAAATCTGCAGGTCCTGCTCGGCGCACTAGAATTATTGCGTCTTTACCCAACGAAGGGACTGTCCAAGCGTGATTGAGGGAACCAGGAATCACAACATAGCTGCCTACATCAAGCGAATGCTCCTGATCGCCAAGTTGAATTTGCAAAGCACCGGATACTACGACTACAAACTCATCATGAGTATGCCGGTGCAGCTTGAAATGTGATCCGGCGGGGAACATGGCGAAATAGGTTATACCTCCTGTGGACGGGTCGATTCCCTGCCGTGCTGTTCTAACTCCCACTGGGAACCCATTGCCACCGCCGGCGGGGCCCCATTCGATTGTATCCAAATCCACAACCATAGGAGCTAGAGCCTCTGGTTGTTGAGCATTGCTCCCAGACGTTAGCATAAGACTCAGAGCTAGTAGCACTGACGAGACGGTCCAAACTGTTGGGGATTGCAATGATGAGTGTGCGCGGTTTCCCGGTGTTGGTTTATGCAGAGTTGGTTTATGCAGAATAGTCACGTGGTCTGTTATCCAAATTGATTAGCTAAGATCAGTGTGATTTCCAAGATAAAGAAGACAATCCTTTAAGGCAAGTTCAAGCAACATCATTCGAAAGACGGTCCTATCTGAAAAAAGTCTCACTTTCCTACTAGGAAGTTTGATCTAACATTTCTGAATAGGGATAATCCGTAGTCATCCATCCGTTTTAGCTCGTCGCAGCAGTCCTTGGAATCTATTCGTGAGTAATCAATCTTCAGTAAGTCGGTGGCAGGCAATGGAGGCTGCCCCGGAGGACAGTGGCGCTATTCGTGCGCTGTTCGAGAAAGTCTTCAAACATGAGATGTCGATAAGTCATTGGAATTGGAAATATGAGCACCAGCGTGGCGAGGGCGTAGTTGTTAAGAGTGGCGATGAGGTTGTTGCTTTCTACGGTGCGGTCAAGCGTCGGGTTGTTTGCAGGGGAGAGCCAACCAACACTCTCCAATGTGTAGATACAATGGTGGACACTAGCCAACGGGGGTCGCTATCGAAGAAAGGGCCTTACTATCTGGCAGCAACAACTTTCCTTAAAAAGTATATTGGCTATAACAAACCCTATTTATTCGGGTTTGGTTTTCCTAATGCCCGTGTGATGAAGCTAGGAGAGATACTGAGTGTACAGGCAGACATCGGAGCGGTGGTTGAAGTAGAGTGGAAACCCAAAGCTGCTGATCAGCTTGTTGGTTCTGAAATAAGATTAAGCGCTCCAGAACATACTCAGTTAATTGATTCGCTTTGGCAACGGATGGTCTCAGATTTAGCTGATCGCATTGTTATAATAAGAGACTTAGATTATCTGCTGTACCGCTACAATGAAAATCCTTCTCATGACTATCAAGTCTATCTGGTTGGCTCACTAAATGAAGTTAAAGGGCTCATTGTTTGTCGAGTAGAAATAGATCGATTACTAATCTTGGATTTACTTGGTCCGCTCGCCAACTATCCGCTATTGATTGAGTTTGCTCAGGATTTGGCCGCTCGAAAAGGTCTGACTGCTGTAAGCACTTGGATCACTGAACCGGACACGGTTTTGTTTCAAACAGGCGATTCCTCTATGAACGAAGAGGTGTTGATAAAGGACATTGGCGTTAGAATTCCAACATCGGTCTGCGCGCCAGGACCTTCTCCAGATTCCCTGCACAATGCTTGGTTTCTTCTCGCAGGTGATACGGATTTTTTGTAAGCCCATAAGAACTAATGATTAGATCAAGGATCAGTTGATGTCAGATATGCACGGCGAGACTACCGTTGTTCCCTATATAACAAGCCCATTACCCCAAGGCCCGTGGATCGTTTTTGCTCCTCACGCTGACGATGAAACCTTTGGAATGGGAGGTAGTTTGTTGTTGGCACGGGAGCAAGGAATTGAAACTCACGTAGTGATTGTGACCGATGGAGCCTTGGGAGGAGAGGGAGATCGCGCCACCTTAATCGCCGCGCGAGCCGAGGAAGGGCGTCGGGCCTGCAAAGCCTTGGGGGTTAGTCAACTGCATTTTATGGAAGAGCCAGACAGAGGGTTGAGAGTCACGGAGCAAACTAAAGATAAGGTGAAAGCGCTGATTAAAACTAGCAATGCCGCTAGCGTGTTTTTTCCGACCCCGCTTGAGTATCACCCCGATCACCGGGTGACTGCTGACCTTGTATGGACAAGCATTGCTGAAATGCCAGAGTATAAGGGTCAGTTATACTCTTATGAAATTACCACTCAAGCACCAATAAACCTGTTGATTGATACGACAGATGTGGCGGCTGAAAAATACAGTGTAGTCGATCTTTATGCGACTCAGTTGACTCAGTCAAAATATCTTGCATTAACTCAGGCTATGGATACCGCTAGAACTTTTACCTTGCCGTTAGACAGGCAGGCTGCTGAGGGTTTCTTTCACTTCTCAGATCGATCGACGTCACTAGAGGCGCTTGTTTTGGACAGCGTGCGTAATTATTTTGCAAAACTCTAATGGTTCATAATTCTACCGACATTCAATTTCCCCTTCGATGCTCGCGGGTTGAGCCAACAGCATTTTCTGCCACGACACAGCTCTAACTCTGCTATTGTAGAAGAAAGAAGCATTATCAAACTGCTAACTAAGGCATTTTTCTTTGTTATTAGACGTTATTCTTATTGTGGTCGGACTCGCGCTTTTGTTAGCGGGAGGAGATCTCTTGGTTCGTGGGGCAAGTGCCATAGCCAAAGCGCTCAATGTGCCACCGATCGTTATCGGACTTACGGTAGTCGCTTTTGGCACCAGCGCACCTGAATTATCAGTTAATGTACTTGCTGCTATTGACGGTAATACCCAAGTTTCTTTCGGCAATGTGGTTGGCTCTAACATCGCGAACATAGGTCTGATATTAGGGATCTGCGCTTTCATTCGGCCGCTGGTTATCCAAGGCACTATTATTGAACGCGAAATTCCAATGATGTTGCTTGCCTCTTTTGCAGCCCTGATTCTGGCATCAGATAATTTTTTGTTAGGGGAAAAGAGCTCTTTTGATCGATCAGATGGGTTGATTCTGTTGCTGCTTTTCGCGGTGTTCATGTATTACACAATAGTCGATGTGATTAAGGGTAGGCAGTCAGACCCGTTGCTTCAACAAATTGAAGAGGAAGACGCCCAGAAGGGGTTTGGTAAGGGGCTTTTAAATACGGTTTTCCTGTTACTGGGATTGGCGATGCTAATAGGAGGCGGACAGTTGGCCGTTGACTATTCGGTGAAAGTGGCCAGTCTTTTGGGCGTTCCTAGCGTTATTATTGGACTAACAATTATAGCTATCGGGACAAGTTTGCCTGAGTTAGTTTCCTGTGGGCTCGCTACTTGGAAAGGACATACGGATATTGCGATTGGCAGTGTCATAGGTTCAAACATTTTCAACTTACTGCTTGTGAGCGGCATTTGCTCTACTATCACGGAGATTGAAGTGCCCACGCCTGCCGGCAGCGTCGATCTCTTAATGATGGTTTTCCTCTCGGTTCTAATATTGCCGCTGAGTTTGTCGTTTAAGTTCAAACTGGTCAGAATTGAAGGTGCTGTATTGTTTAGCCTTTACTTTGTATTCATGGGTTGGCGAGTCATGACGGTTATCTGACTAAAATTTAAGCAAGCCCTGGGAGCAGGTTTCGCAGCCCACCCGCGATAAATTCTATAGCCATAGCGGCTAATACCAACCCCATGACTCTTGTTGTTACGTTCATGGCCGTTTGGCTCATACGATCGGCGATTTCCGGAGCAAAATGAAACATTAGCCAAATGATTAGTGCTATCAGCTGACATACAACGAACAATGAAGCTTTATCCATCCAGTCCAGTGCTTGATTGCTAAAGAGAATCACTGTACTTATAGCCCCTGGGCCTGCCAACAACGGCATGGCTAAAGGAACAACAGCTACATTCTCGCTGTCGACCGCTTCCTCATCTTCTTCCGGTGTGTGTTTAACTCTTCCTTTTCTCGCGTTAAGCATACTGAATGCCAACACTATCAAAAGCATGCCACCGGCGACTCGAAAGGCGTCTACGCTAATATTGAAGAAGTTGAGAATAGACTGGCCAAGAAACATCGAAACAGTAAAAATTACCGCAACAGCAAACGCGGTGTTGCGAGCAACAATGGGACGTTCTTCTTTAATGTTCGAAGTAAATGCTAGGTAAAGGGGAACAATGCTAAGCGGGCTCACAATTGCAAATAGTCCTACTAACATCTGTAATGCTTCGTTCATATTGATTGAGTTCATAATTTAAACACTGTGCTTTCGAGCAAAAATAGTCATGAAAAAATCGTCTTATTGGCCCATTTGAGTTGGGCTTTTTACATTTCAGGCCGAGTAAAATAACCCTGCTATCTTGATGCGGGAGATGCTTCATTGAAACTAAGCGAAAACTCAAACGCACAGACAGGGTAATTCTAGCATAAGCGTCTTTAGGGCAACGGCAAATAGAGAGGCTTATGCAGAATAATTTTCAGCTCACGACTTTCAACAATCCCTCCCCTCTAAAGTATTTTTGGAGGGTCGTGTTTTTCTACATCGTTGAGAGCAGTACACAACTTGGTCCCAGTCTTTGGCCCATTTTTTACGCCAGTTAAAAAGCCGATTACATGCTGGGCACATTTTCTGTGGGAGATTCAATTTTTTATGAGGCATAGTTACGTTTGGGCTAAGCTTGGTAAGGTGATATGTAGCTGGTGAGCTGGCTATTTTATGCCCACCAATAGTCGATCAAAAAGGTCTGCACCGGTTAGAATTTGTTTTTGCTCAGTCCAGACTAAGACAACATCAGCATCTATCACACCTAGATTACCAGTTTTGCTCCTTTTCATCATTTTCATAACAGCGCCTAAATTAGTCTTGTTAGATTTGATGACAATCGGGCGATGGCAGAACTTATAGGGATCTACCGTCTTTGAATTGAGAAATACTTCTCTTAAAAAACCATCAACATCAAGAATAAGCTGAGGTTCATTTTGTTGGTCTGTAAGAATCACCCATTTCTTACCCGATGCATTAACTTGCTTTAAGAAGGGGTCGTTGATAGCCGATTCAAAGGGTGGAAACTGGGGTAAATCGATATTTGTCGGCAAGGTAATAATGCTTTTCTCATCGATCTTGGAGCCTTCTGTCATTGCAGTGAGTTCGTCGATTTCTAAGAAATTCAATGCGCCTATGCCTTCCACATCATCCACATCACTAGTGTGATGTTCTACATGTTTCAACAGCATGTCTCGAATAACTTGCTCTTTATAAAACTCCGGTGATTCTTTACCCAGCCAAGCATCTAAAAAGAGGGCGGCAGGTTTTGCGACCGGATAGAGTGCAAATTGATAGAAGCGAAGGACAGGGCTTAATAGAGATGCCATTCGTAACGCGTTCCGAGAAAAATAGGCTTGAGGGATAATTTCTCCCAGGAAGGTAATAACAACTGTGGAAAAAATAAATGCCATAGCACCGACAAGAACGGAATTAGACAACAAAGTTAGCAGTACGTTGATGCCTACGTTTCCCCACAAAATGGTAGTGAGCAGAAAATTAGAATCTTCGCGCATTGCTAGCACTTTTTGTGCTTTTACATTGGTCTCTGCTTCCACTTCCAGTTGAAGTCTGGATAGACCGAAGAAAGCCAGGTTCAGGCCAGAGAACATGGCCGATTGCGAGACACAAAAAAGAATACCGAGCCAAACCATTGCGATGCCTTCCAAGGATATAAGTAGAGATATGAGTAAGCAACTAAGTAGCGATAAGGGTATGGAAATGAATCGCGAACCATACCCCTATGAGACGTAAAATGTAAGCTCTATTTAAGAACCTCTTATCTACGTTTGGTGCTAGAGAGCGCAGGCGATTCCTTTGTTAAAAATAGCTATACTGGGTGTTGGGAATGGAGATTCAGTTACTTCTCAAACGATCTTTGTGTCATGATGAGCATTCATTCTGTGTTTATTTGCAGCCCGGTTGATACTAGGGAGATGTTTTGGAAAATTTTGTGCAATTAGTGAGTACAACACTCACCAGTCAGCAGACCTACATCCAACTTCTAACAGTAGTCATATCTTTTGCATTAGCTTTAACGCTGGCGAATTTCATTGGTGCGCGCTTCAAGGTTTTTTTCAATAAACCCGATCCAGATTCAGCGCGGCTACCTCAGCTTTTACTGTTTAGAATCGGGCGGCTGATATTCCCACTGATCGGTTTGCTTCTTCTTAAGATTTCATCTGAGCTTATCGTTCTTTTTGATCAGGAAAATTGGCTAATTGGAATCGCCATAGCCCTTGCTCTCGTTTTTGTTTATACCCTGTTTATCAAAGAATTTGTTAAATCACCCTTGGTTGCCTCGGCGATGCTCTATGTGGGTATCCCGATCCTATTACTACAAGCGCTGGGAATACTCTCGCAGTTAAACGGGATACTCGAGACAGTATCCGTGAGTGTTGGCAATATAGATATCTCTTTAGCAGGCGTACTTCGAGTAGTGATATTTGGATCGTTCGTTTTTTGGCTTGGTAGAGTTTCAACAGACACCGGCAAAGCGCTAATTAGAAACCAGGATAAAATTGACTTTAGAACTAGAGAAGTTGCAGTCAAACTCTTTGAAATAAGCATTTTCGTTGCAGTATTTTTAGTACTGATGCAAATCATGGGTATAAATCTGACTGCTTTAGCTGTTTTTGGTGGAGCAGTCGGGGTTGGTTTAGGTTTTGGTTTACAGACAATCGCCTCAAATTTTATTTCAGGTCTAATCATTTTGCTAGATAGGTCACTATCGATTGGTGATTTTGTGGAGTTAGAAGATGGCAGGTCAGGGTTTGTCACAGCCCTTAATATGCGTTCAACAACGCTGGAAACGTTCGACGGCAAGGACATTATGGTGCCTAACGAAATGTTTATTGCTTCTACCTTTGTAAATTGGACTCATAAAAATCATAAGCAACGCTATCGAGTCGATTTTTCTGTGGCGTACGACACTGATATTCGAACTCTGGTCGAAGTTATCAAGGAAGCAGTAGCGACTCACCCTCAAGTACTCAGCGGAGAAAAGTATCCCATTGAGGAACGGCCCGACTGCGAAATTGATAGCTTTGGCGACTCAGGCGTGAACATGTTTGTGGAGTTTTGGATCGATGCTATTGACGATGGTAAGAATAGAGTTGGCGGAGATCTTTTGCTGATTATATTCGAAGCCATGCGAGACAACGGTTTTACCATACCCTTTCCCCAGCGTGAAATTCGAATTCTAGACGGTGATCAACAACCGGCTATCAAACGCACAGGATAGCCAGAGCCTTTAGGCGGCTATGCTATCTACATCTTTTGTTTGCTGAATCCTTACCCAAAAAGCTGTAAAGGCACAGAATACAAAGTTGAATTTGCGGAGCAGACGTAAACCTAGCGAGGAATAATATGTTGAGATTTAACCTTAGGATAGTGAATTGCAATTCTCTTAAACCAATCTTGATTACCATCACTTTTGTCATTGGTTTTTCTTTTTCTAGTGCTCAAGAGAATGCCTACCCACTCCAGATGAGCAGCAGCGGTCAGACTTTACGTCCAGAGGTGCCTGGCCCTAACGGTCTTGTCACTGCAGGACATCCTCTTGCTGCAATGTCGGGATTGCAAATTCTTATGGCTGGAGGAAATGCAATTGATGCCTCGGTTGCAACTTTGGCCACGCTCAACGTGGTGAGGCCCCAGATGTCCGGTGCAGGAGGCAATGGTTTCTTTACCTACTATCATCGGGCCAGTGGCACTGTGCATTCGCTTAATGCCACCGGCGCAGCTCCTTTGGCGTTGGATGCGAGTTCTCTCAGCTCAGCGGATTTAGACAAAGGAATAAAGGCAGGAGTTGTGCCGGGTTTATTGGGTGGCTGGATCGCTATGTTACAGCGTTTTGGCAGCCTTTCGCTTGAACAGGTTTTAGCGCCCGCGATCGCCTATGCTGAGCAAGGTCACCCGATTGAAAGTTCAGTGGTAAGGAGTATTGATTCGTCGAAAGAAGTGTTTGAAAAATTTGGCACTAGCACGGCAGTTTTTTTACCTGACAATAAAGTCCCCGGTGTTGGACAGCTTTTTAAAATGGAAGCATTGGCAGCAACCTTTAGGAAATTAGTACAGGCGGAAGAAGCGGCGCTAAACCGTGGAGGTAGCCGAGAAGAAGGTTTGCAAGCGGCGTTTGACCGCTTCTACAAAGGTGATATTGCTGATGAAATGGCGCGCTTCTATGAACAGTCAGGTGGTTTGTTTAAAAAAGAAGACTTCAGTCAATATGAACCTCAATGGTCCGAGCCTCTCTATATAAACTATCGCGGCTTTGATATTTATTCGTCCCCTCCAAGTTCCAGAGGAGGTCTCGAAGTTTTAATGCAGCTCAAGTTGGTTGAAGGCTTTGATTTAAGTGTTATGGATAAAAATGATGCACGACTCACGCACATTCTTGCGGAGGCAATCCAAATTGCCAAGTCCGATATCTACCATTTTGTGGCAGACCCTAGTCGAGTGTCCATGCCGATTACTGGTTTGCTGAGTAACGATTATGCGGCTGACCGTCGTCAGCTTATTGATCTGGACAAGCATACACCGTTTCCTGAACCAGGCGAGCCCAATGGCTCAAGAAATAGTAGCGCTACACACAGCCATACTCCTGCCCAATCAACACTCGCCTTAAAGGAAGAGAGATCAAGCCCCGGCAGCACCACAAGTTTTTCTATACGCGATAGTGATGGCAATGTTATGGCAGCCACTCCTACTCATGGAGGAGCCTTTGGGACTGGTGTGGTGGTCGGTAATACGGGGCTCACATTTAACAATGGAACTCGAATAGGTTCCACGTCACCCTATCCAGAAGATGTGAATTACGCCCGAGGTGGTCAAGTGCCGATTCTGAACAATTCTCCGGTCATCGTGATGAAAGAAGGGGAATTCGTGGCCGCGTTAGGCACGCCGGGAGGCGAGACTATTGGTCAAACCCAATTTCAAGTTCTGGTTAATCTGTTGGATTTTGGTATGCCAATCCAAGCGGCGATCGAAGCTCCAAGGTTTAGCCTTTTTGCCCAACCGAATTTTTACAAACCGGGCGCTGAAATCTCGATGAGAATCGAAAACCGTGTGCCAGAACACTTATTTGAAGACCTCCGTGGTCTTGGGCATCAAATTCAACTGGCACCTGCTTTTTCCCTAGGAAGTATACAAGGCATACTTGTTCACCAGCAGATGCAGACTATTACTGCTGGCGCAGACCCTCGTAGGGCAGCTTATGCGGTGGGCTGGTAGGTTATAAGACAGTTATCGGTAGCTAACTGTCGAGCTATCGGTCGGTCCGTTTGCCGGCGTCGTGGCAGAGATCTCAGTAATTTTAGTTACATGGCTTATGAAGAGATGAAGCTTACCTTTTTTCTTTTCATATGACTTTTTTGCATAGAAGAGTATTTTTTTATGCAAATAATCCAGATTCGGGTGGCATTTTGCCAGTTATCGTCTATAAAAATACCTAAAGATGTCAGTTATTCAATTTAATCTGGCCTATTTTAAGGTGGCTACAACATGAATGCAGAGAATAAGAGTATAAAAAACAGTGGCTTAGCTAACACTAGTGCTGAGTCTAGTAGCGACGGTCTTATCTTAGTCGCAGACGATGAGTCAGCAATAGTTGAGCTTATTGTGGAGTGCTTGAACGATAGTGGCTACGAAATCATCACGGCCAGAGATGGCTTAGAGGCGGTGCGTTTGTACAAGGAAGCGCAGCCCGATTTGATAATCTCCGATATAGTGATGCCCAAACTAGACGGGCTCAGTGTCATTAAAGAAATTCAACAAGACTTTCCTGAACTAAAAGCAATATTGATGACGGGTTATCCGGCTGTAGCGAGAGACTTTCTCAGTGAGAAAATGACTGAGTTAGGTGTAGTTTGCTTGCTGGAAAAGCCATTGAATGTATTAGAACTAATTACGACTACCCACTTGATTATGGATGACCGGAAAACAGGTCAAAGCAAACAGCGTTCTCCCAGTGAGTTAGACATGCTCGTCGATTTTGCTTAGATCATAAGATCTCGCGAAATTAGGCGGAAAGATATTGATAGGCAGTAACGCGTAAGTGCTTTTTTGACAGCACAGGATAAGCGATGTTTGTTCGCAACAATCTTCCGATAGCAGTTCTGTGGAAGCCATCAGATGCATCCAGTACGGAACTATTAGCAAAGCTATTTAAATGTTGGCCCGCCGAGTCGAATGCTCCGCTTATTCTAGTATCCGAAGACTTTTCACACCCTGAAAATATCCCCCACCCGGACGGCTATCTGGTTGAAAAACTCGTTGAAGCAAATTTAGCTGAAGATGAGAGAAAAATTTTGGAGCGTGGGCGAGTATTTTTGGTAAATGATACCCTGCATTTGGGGTATTTCATGGACACAGCTGGACGCTGGGTTGCCACAAAGTCCCCGCAATGTTCGAATATAAGTGCTTCTAAGTCGTATGAATGCCCTGCCAGTCTGATTGATTATACCCATTACCTTGAGGGGCAAGGCACAATATTGAATTGCTCCACCGCCACTGGCTTTAGCGCTTTTTCTGTGGATCGTACCCCTGTGTTCAGCGGCGATCGCATCATGTCATTGGTAGATCCGAAAGTCTATTTAAGCCAGCAGTTCGGCAAAGCTCGCTCGTTAAATGACGTGGTATTGTCCAAAGCAAACAACTTGCTAGAAAGCGTCACTGGAATGCGCCTAGACTGGTTTCACAAAGGCTGGCAGTTTGAACAACTTTCACATGAACTGAGTGGTTCTGTGGATCTGCTTTCCTGCTGTGATGCCTACACCAAGTCGCAATCTTTAGTCGCGAAGCTATTGGAAAGCAATCGCCAAAACTATCTATCAGTAGAACAGCTCGACTCGATACATACATTCGTCTCTCAGAAACTTCGTGAATCAGATAAGCAAATAAAATTGTGGTTAGTGGGAGCAGGACAGCTTCAGCTCGTGCAAGTCATATTTGCAGTGTTAACAATTAACGCAGATAGCAATCAGTTACGTAAACAGCTAAGAATTTATGTTACCGATTCCACCGATGAGCAATTGTCATCATTAAAGTTTGAGGGCGATAATTTAGAGATAGGGGGAAATTCATTACCAGAAAAAATGAGGAGCTATTACAAAGATCTCGGTATTGCAGATGCCAATGACCTTATAACTAAAACGCGCATACTTCGCCAGCTTCTTGTAGTGCACAGTCGGCTAAACCCTTTCTCAGATCCTTTCTACAGAAATGTTGATGTTATCGTTTGTGGTGGATTGCTAGGGGGTTTAACGCCGGAAGCTAGAACTAGATTCCTGCAGGGCTTCGCGGCGTCGCATAATTTTAGTAATCTTTTTGTTACCGCCGCTAAAGAAGCGCCAGAAGTGGTTTTTTCTATTCTTGACTCGGGGTTTGTTGACGACAGTATAAAAGGTGTGTTCCGTTCTAATGGCTCAAGCAATAAATTAAATTGGCAAGGACCAATATCTACTAGCGCTGCGCTGAGAGCCGAGGAACATGAAAGTACCGCTAGCGAGAGAGCTGCAGTTTTTGTTGTCGATGACTATGGGCAGATCATAGAGTCTAGAGGAAATGTGGCGGCATTTATTGTCACGCCGGACAGCAGTTCTTCACTGCTGGTATCCAATTCTCTTTTCGAAGTCTTATATAGCACGTTAGGCCGAGCTGCTAATGATCTGTTTAATAACAGAAGTCCACTGAAAACCTGCAAAAAAATGGTTATAGGTGAATTTGATGTTATGGTTTTATCCATCGCCAAAGTTGCTAAGTTGACCCAGTTTAAATCTGATCAGATTTGGCAAATTGAAATTGAAAGCGTTGAAGATATTGAACTCGACTTGAGCGTCGATAAAATTTTGGAATTGGATTCTGAAGCTGCCAGCACAAGAGCGATGCTAACGAATGTCATTGCAGAGGGGCAACTTGCTCGTCAAAAATCCATAAGGAAATTGGAAGATTTAAATTTAGAGCTGGCAGAGAAGAACGAACAATATTCTAACGAGACAGCACGCTTTAGGTTATTGAACACTGAGGTTAGTGACAGTAACGTCAGTCTGAATAAGAATCTACGAATTGCGCATAACAAGAACGAAATGCTGTCAAATTTGTTTACGAGCAGTCAGCAGTCTGCAGCTTTGCTTAACGAGCAAGGTGGTTTTGAGATTATTAATGATGCAATGGCTTCACGGTTAGAGTTGAATACAAGTGCGATTCGCTATGAGAACCTAAATATATTCAAATTAGAGAGCGAACTGCCTAATAAAACTTTGATTAAAGAGTTCGGTGCTGTGCTGAGTGAGAAGTCAAAGAAGAGTTTTCAAACTAACCTCAGCGGCTCTACTGTTGAAATACTCCTGACACCGATTGACTCTGCGCTTTCGGGTAGCCATGTCCTTCTTGAGATTCTCGAGTTGCAAACAACTAAGGTGGAAAAAACTGATTTAAAGCCACTATTCAACAAAATTAGTATGGCTTCAGTTGAGATAGACCGGCTGGGTAAAATCGAAAACGTGGACTCAATGATTCAATCTTGGTTAGGTAAACAAGATGTGAGCCCAATTGGTAGGGACTTGGACGCTATTATTGCGCCTGATTATCACTCTTTGCACGAGGCTAAATGGCAAGAGCTTAAGACTATCGGCTTTGCTGACTATGAAGTTGCATTGATGAGTAGCGACAATAGACTGGTATGGTGCCGAATTAAGGCCATACAACACCCAAGCAAACCGGATCATTCCTATTTATTTTTGCTTGAAAATATTTTGGAGCAACAGCGTACTCAGCAAGAAATACTGATGTCTCAAAAAATGGAGTCCTTAGGTCTGTTGACAGGAGGTATCGCGCACGACTTCAACAATATTCTTGCAATTATTCTTGGCTATACAGATTTGTTGATATTGAAAAGTCTCGGTAAGAATGAAACTGAGAATACACATCTGAACCATATCAGAGATGCCGGTAAGCGGGCTCAGCACCTGATCAAACAGATGTTGTTCTATAGTCGAGGTGATGATCATCACGATGCCCAGCAACATGATGTGTGTAAGGCCGTTTCCAATTTATTACCCTTGGTCCGGTCTTCATTTCCAAATGACATTCAATTAAGCACTGAAAAAGAAGTCGAGAACGCACTCGTTGATATCGATCCAACCCATCTGGATCAGATATTGATGAACTTGTGTATCAATGCCCGTGATGCAATAGAGTCTACTTCTGGTAGAGAGGGTGAAATTACTATAGCTGTAGATGCCGCAGGTAAAAGCGAAGAGATTCGCCAATGCGCTTCATGTCGTTCCAGTTTTTCGACTCTTCAAGCACGTGGAAAAGAGGGTAAAGAAAACCACTATATTGTAGTGCGAGTTACAGATAATGGCGCCGGCATCGACAGCGAAGTGATTAAGCATGTTTTCGATCCGTTCTTTTCAACTAAAGAAGTGGGGAAAGGTAGCGGTATGGGGCTATCCGTAATTCACGGCTTGGTGCATCAGTACGGCGGACACATCGAAGTATTTAGTTCAAATTATGGTGTCCAGTTTTGTATTTGGTTGCCTGCAAGTTGCCGTGCTTTGCAAGCTAACCTGGTAGATGTTAATTCCCCTAAAGAATTGAAACTGTCACCTTGGCGAATTTTGCTGGTCGAAGACGACGCTGTGGTTGCTCAAGTGACAGAAATGATATTAACCAACCTAGGTATGACTGTGACTGTTAAGGAGGATGGTGTGGCGGCGAGTGATTACTTGGCTAAAACAAACTCGCCTATTGACCTCATTGTTTCAGATTTATCAATGCCGAGAATGGATGGGCTAGGATTAGCGAACTGGTGCAAATGCAATGGAATAAACGTGCCTATTCTTTTGCTCACTGGAAACGACAGTGACCTAGATGCTAAAGGTCTGCCTTCAAATGTAGATTCCATTCTTAACAAGCCTGCCAGCATGGATGTTATCGGGGAGAGATTGGCCAAAATCCAAGTAAAGTCCAGCACTCCAGTGAATGTTTTGAACCTGGAAGCTGAAACAGCCTAGCGTGATGGGTTTAGCGGTAGTGTAATTAAAAACCGTGTCCCCTGGGAGGGCTGCTCTACAGGGAGCGATAGATTGCCGTGATGATGGCTTACAATTCTGTTGCTAATTGCTAATCCTAAGCCGGTGCCTGAGTAGCGAGAATCAGGGTGACGTTTCTTGAAAAGTTCAAATGCGGCGCCCCTGAATTTTTCTTCTATACCTATGCCATTGTCCTCGACTGATATTTCCCAATTCTCTTTATCGCATGAACAATAAATTTGAATTGAAGGCGCACTGTTTTCATTGAACCTCAGACTATTATCGAATAGTTTTTCAAATAGCAAACATAGCAGAGTTGAATCTCCCTTAATCGACGGGAGAGGAGTTTCAAAGTGAATGGTAGCGTCGGGAAATTGGCTTATCCGAAGCTTAGAGATTGCCATTTCAGCGGCAGTTTGAAGGCAGCAATCAAGCATCTTTTGCGGTCTTGATTGAATACTAGAAAAAAGTGTTAGGTCATCAATCAATGACTGCATTAGGTCTAAGTTCTTAGAGCACCGGTTCATCCAGTCTTCACCGCGTTCGTCGAGAAGTGCTCCGTAATTTTTTGACACTAAATCTATGAAACTTTTGCTTCTTCTGAGCGGGGATTTGAGGTCATGTGAAGCTAGAGCAAGGAATGAAATAACGTCCTCTTTATTCTGAGATTGTTCCCGCTCGGCATCGTTGAGATTGTGCGGAACTTTCGATTCTGAAGCGGCACTAAGTGAAATGATGTCTATTGTCATCTGCCGAATTACTGTAGATCTTCGTCTCAGTCGAACAGTGGCATTTCTTCCTGCTATACATAGAGTGGCTGAGTCTTTGGTTTCCCCGTCGCTTGAAAAGAACTCATTGGTATTTCGACCGCGCAGTTGCTTTGTCTTGACGCCAAATAAATCGGCTGCAGCACTGTTTGCTTCTAGTATTTCGCCTTTTTGATTTGCGGCGATGGCTGCGATGGGCATGGCGTCCAAAATATCGAACAGACTCTCAACTTCAACAGGTGATTTGCGCTCCAAATTTGAATTGTCTTTAGGGGCAGTCATGATCTAGGGCAACTCCCAGCAAGCATTAGAAAATTCGAATTTTACGTTGGCTTTTAGAAGCCCTAAGGGTACAAAATGTATTCAAGTCATTTTAGTTTAGGCTAACAACTTTTACCTTTTTCAAAAATCTGTCAATGTGCTTGTTGTGCAAAGCCAATCGAATAGAGCGCTCGAGAAGTTCCGCGTCCATTCTTTCTTTGGGGATAAAGTCGTAAACTCCGTATTTAACGAGATCCTGTTTGGCCTGAGTTTCCATTTTGGCGGTGAAAAGAAGTATGGGTGGATAGTCTGGAAGCTTAGCAAGATGCTCCAGTAACTCCTCCGCTGTCTTGTCTGCTAAGTAATAATCCAGAAAAACGATATCGAATTCTTTTTCATTAATTGCATAAAGAGCATTCTCGACAGATTCTCTGCATTCAATTTGGACTTCAAATAGACCAATGTTCTTCAGTTGTTCCTCGAATAGCTTTTGGTCATCAAGGGAGTCATCCACGACTAATACGCGAAGGTGTTCTGGATTCATGTGCATCGACAAGGGGTTTAACACTTCAACTAAGTGCTGATAGTTTTCTTGTAGCATGCTATGCATTGATTGCATTTCGGTTTTTTCTTTCTGCAATATTGTCGTCTGAGTGATGTCAATAAGAGATAACACCACACCATCAAGCATATTGTGTATATCTACATAGGGAGAGATATAAGCCACCAGCAGACGTTTGTCGCTGGTTGTGTATTCCGTTTGCAATGCGGTGGCACTATTAATCACATGTTGGCAATCGGCGACGATATCCCCTTCGAGTGAGTTAGAAATTTGTTTTATCGATCGTTCTAGATCGGCGTCAATGATGCTAAAATACTCAGTAAGTTCTGCGGAGTACCGCCGAATCCCAAGATCTCTGTCCAACACTAGCATCGGAATTTGAGTGTTCTTCAATAAATTTTCAAGGTCCGACGTGCTTTGTTCTAAAAGGTGCATTTTGTGTTGATATTCTGCATTGACTGAATACAGCTCTTCGTTCACAGATTGAAGCTCTTCGTTGGTGCTCTGGAGTTCTTCATTCGCTGCCATGAGTTCTTCATTGGTGCTCTGAAGCTCTTCATTGGAAGCCTCCAGTTCCTCTACCGCAGCAACGAGGTTCGCTTTAGTTTCTTGGAGTTCATATTCCAAGTCATTTATACGGTTTTCCATCATTTGCTTTTCGTCAAATGGGATTACGTCTTGCTTGTGCCCGGCATTTCGGTCGGGATCGACAAAACTGACCGCTAGACAGTCGTGGTGACTGACACCAAAGTCAATATAGGTGACAGTAATATCCACAGAGGTGAGAGCGCTGTGGTTTGGCATTGAAACGCCAGTGTAGGTAATAGGGAGTTTATCTCGCTTAGCCTTTTGCATGGCTGTGGTAACTGGTACCAAGATAGCTTCTTCAAGAATCGAATCTACTTTGAGCGAACTCCTCCCCGGCTGAATTTTTCGGGTATAAGGCGTGCAGTCTCCGATGCTGTACATGACTTCATGCTGCATATTGAAAATAACAGTCGCTGGGGCAAATTCTTCAACAAGCTTTTTAAAAACTGGGCTTAGGCTGTCGTTGTTAGACTTGTAGTTAGTGCTATGAATTTTGTCACTACCAGATACCCCTGAGGAATGAAGCTGTAAAGATTGTTGCACTTTTTCATCAGGCGCTGGCATGTGCCTATCCATGGGCAGACGAATGGATTTTTTCTTTTTGAAAAATTTGTTTTTGCCATCAAGGACTTCGAAGCTGGCCTCCAACTCTGTGAATAGATTCTCAGAGGGCCCTATAAAAAGCACCCCGTTGAGCTTCAATGCAAATTGAAGATAGTGCTGAACTTTTTTCTGGCTGCTCGGGTGCAGGTAAATCATCATGTTTCGACAAGTCACCAAATTCATATTCGAAAACGGAGGGTCTGATACTAAATTTTGAGTGGCAAACACGGCCATTCTTCGTATGACCGGACTGATTTGGTACTTACCATCATCTCGTGCAATGAAATACTTTTGCAGCCTTTCGGCAGAAAGATCATTCACAATATTACTGGTATAGACCCCCATGCTTGCATCGTTGATTGCTCTAACATCAATGTCTGTACCAAATATTTTAACATTGCGCTGGACCCCCAGCTTCTCCATGACCTCTACAAAAGAGATAGCCAGTGAATAAGCTTCTTCACCGCTCGAGCAACTGGTGCACCATATCCGAATGTTTTCGCCAGCTGGCGCTTCGGTTAATATCTCGGGAATAACTTTTTCCGCCAAATAGTCGAACGCTTGAGGGTCTCGGAAAAAGCGTGTAACGCCAATTAAAATCTCTTTGCCCAGTTCTTCCCGCTCACTTTCATCTTCCAGAACATACTCATAGTATGCCTGCCAGCTTTCCAGATTAAGTAGACTGGCCCTTTTGTCTACCCGACGTCCAATAGTCGTGCTCTTGTAGTCATTGAGGTTCATGTTCACGTGGTCTTGAACTAATTGGCAGATTTTTCCAAGCACATTTTGCGCATCCGCTGGAACCTCGCCACCTGAAGTTAACACTGAATAAGTTTTTAGATAGCCAGCTATTCTGATGGGTATTTGCTCAGCTAGCATAGCGTGGTCAACATAGCCTGATTGCAGAGCTGCATTGGGCATGCCATCGAATTTGGCTTCGCTAGGATCTTGGACTACAACTAAGCCGCCGACTTCTTTAATCACAGCTATTCCTCGTGAGCCATCACTACCGGTACCTGATAGGACTACGCCTACGCAGTTATGCTGACGGTCTTCCGCTAGAGAGCGAAAAAAGGTATCTATGGGGAGGGATAAAGCGGAGTGTGGACCCGTGTTAGACAGCAGTAAGCGGCCTCCGGAGATTGCCATGCTCTTTTTTGGAGGTATAAGGTATACCCGATCTCGTTTAACCAGTTCTCCTTCTTCGGCAACGGTAACCGGCATTTCGGTACATCTGGACAGCAGCTGGTCCATCATGCTCTTAAAGTCTGGTGATAGATGCTGAACAACTACGTAGGCAACACCCAGATCGCTAGGGCAGCGATTGAAAAAGCTCTGTAATGCTTCTAGGCCACCAGCTGAAGCCCCAATACCGACAACCAGCCGAGGTGGTTCAGGTGATAGAGAGAGATCGCCGCTCATGGAATTTTCGGTTGAAAGTGAATTTTTGTCGTTCATTTTAATTTCCTTAAGCGCACAATAGTGACTAAGTCTCTTCCTTCGGAAAAACCGAACTAAACGACCCGCCCGTGCATTAAATAGCTGGTCTCATGCTAACAACCCCCAGTTTGAAGTGGAAGGATAGAATTGATTCTTATTACGCTTTTTGAGTGGTTGTCGATTACATGACAGTTAATTAAATAGTCTTATAAAACAGTATATTGCAATGGAGGAGGCTATACAGGAGCACGATTCTCTCTTGAAATATCTAATTGCGGGGTAAGAAACTTCTTTATTTTCTTAGCGGTTGCCTATACTAGGAATAAGAGAAAAAATTCCCACTAAAATAAGCAGGCGAATAAGCGCTATGGCCTTAGATAAAAAGACTAACACTCCGTGTGAATTGTTAAGAATTCTCCTCATTGAAGATAACGCTGATGATGGAGAATGGACAAAACAAGTCTTAAATGAGGTTTATGGTATAGATGGATACAGCCTTACCTGGTTACAGTCAGCTTCAGATGTATTGGAGGTGTTGCGCACTTTTCCGTTTGATGTGGTTCTTTTTGATAATTATCTTGGCGATGAGATCGGTATTGAGTTGATCCAAGATATCCACTGCTCCATGCCTACCCATCCGCCAATGATCTTACTCACCTCTGTGGACAATAAGATGGTGGACCTTGGAGCTTCCTCGGCTGGTGCATGTGATTATCTAGTGAAGCAAAACCTCACCGCGGCGGCTCTTGAGAGATCAATTCGATTCGCCACTCATCGGAAGAGTTTTGAAGAGGAACTGCTGCAGGTTGCTCACTATGATCACTTGACTGGCGTAGCAAACCGAAAATTGTTCGAGCTGACCCTTGAAAATAGTCTAAATCAGGCTAACCGCACGGGAACTAAAGTAGGACTGATACTTATCGACCTAGATAAATTCAAACCAGTTAATGATACCTATGGACACCCAATAGGAGATAAATTACTCCGTGAAGTGGGTGCCCGAATAAGCAGCATGATTAGGCAGAGCGATTTTATTGCCCGAATTGGCGGTGATGAATTTTGTATAATCGCTTCTCATCTAGTTGATCCTAAAAATATTGCACCTTTAGTGGCGGCGGTTATCGGTAAGCTAAGTGAGCCCTTTGTTTTAGGCGATGTTACGGTGAAAATCAGCGCTAGCGCAGGAGTGGCCGTCTATCCCAATGATTCAAATGCCGCGGAAGCCATAATTGAGGCGGCTGATAAGGCTCTCTATCGTGCAAAACAGCATGAAGCAGGTAGTTTCAATTTTTACGATGCGGAATTGAACCCTATTTTTGCTCTAGCCAAACCATCCTTATCACTCGCGTCCGCGCGCCAGGGCACATCTGCGCTTTAGATTGCTGGCTTAAGCAGATGCCTCCAACACCTTGTTCGCTAGAATCCGCTGATTGATACTGGATTTCTTCAGAAAATTGCAAATCTAATTGAGAATTATTATCATCTGCATTTAGTTCATGTTGAGTAGTAATTCCCAATGATAAGAAAATGTGTTTTCTGGATGCATCTTTGCGCAGGTGTTGGTGCAGGTCTCGTTATCCTAATGATGTCAGTAACCGGCACGGTACTAACTTATGAGCGACAGCTGCAAGTGTGGGAGGACAAAGGTCATTATTATTCAGAACCAGGCGCTGGCAATGTAGCTCTAGGGGTCGATGAGATATTAGCGGCGGCCAATTTAACAGATGGGTTTACAGCGACTTCAGTTCAGCTAAATTCAAACCCAGCAGCGCCGGTGGTAGTCAGAATGGGGCGCTCTCAGACTCAATTTCTAAATCCCTATTCTGCTGAGATTTATACTCCTCATGAGGATACCTACAGCCAATTTTTCAGCTGGGTTCGTACCTTGCATCGATGGTTTACCTTAACTGGTGATAATCGCGATATCGCACGTGATGTCACTGGCGTCAGTAATTTGATGTTCTTATTCTTATTGCTGAGTGGGATGTACTTATGGCTACCGAAAGTTTTCATGTGGGCGACTCTAAAAACCCGAGTCTGGTTTAATCCCCTGAATAGCAACAGCGCTGCTAGGGATTTCAATTGGCATCATGTGTTCAGTTTTTGGGCGGCCCTGCCTTTGCTGGTGATCGTTCCGACCGCCAGCGTGTTCCATTATACCTGGGCAAACAATCTTGTTTATCAGTTGGTAGGAGATGAACCACCCGTAAGAGGACAAGCATCAGAGGTCGAAACGCCTATGCTGTCAGATTCTGTCGCACCACTTAGTTTACAGACCCTTTTTGATGCCGCTACGCAATACAGTGATACTTGGAAAACCCTTTCACTGAATTTGCCTGACCCTGACAGCCGGGATGCAGTATTCACGATCGATGAGGGTAATGGTGGCCAGCCACATAAGCGTCATTCTCTGACTTTAAATCGAGCGACAGCCGAAACGGTGGTTTGGGCTCCTTTCTCCACTGGAACTTCAGGGTACAAAGCGCGTCGCTGGGTGAGATATCTCCACACGGGAGAGGCTCTTGGAATTGCGGGTCAAACTATCGCGGGGCTCGCTTCTAGCTTTGCTGCCATACTTGTATGGACAGGATTGTCATTAGCGCTGCGCCGATTTTTCCGATGGCGGCTTAGAAAGCAACAGCTCGCTGCTTAACTCAGTTATGAAGCGTTTAGCTCTTTAGTGCTTGGTGCGGGTTTAAAATTAGGGCCGCACCAAATCTATTAGCGAAGATTTTCCTTGAAGTGCTTTCGGCACATGGATAAATAACGATCATTGCCGCCGATCTCTACTTGGGAGCCTTCTCGAATCGGGTTGCCGTTTGCATCTAACCGCACAACCATAGTGGCTTTGCTGCCGCAGTGACAAATTGCCTTAAGCTCTTTTAAGTTGTCTGACCAGGCAAGAAGGTATTTGCTCCCCTCAAAGGGTTCTCCTTGGAAATCAGTTCTCAGACCGTAGGCTAATACTGGAATATTCAACTCATCAGTGACTTCTCCCAATTGAAAGACTTGATCCTTGGTCAAGAACTGGGCTTCGTCAATAAGAATGCAATGAAGTGGTTCTTCTTGATTCAACTTTTCAATAAGTTGAAGCAGATCGGTGTCTGGTCTGAAAACTGTCGCCTCAGATTCTAATCCGATGCGAGAGGTGACGCGTCCAACACCGTAGCGATTGTCCAATTCTGGTGCCATTACTAAGGTTGTGAGCCCACGCTCTCGATAGTTGTAGCTGGATTGCAAGAGCGCGGTAGACTTACCGGCGTTCATCGAAGAATAATAGAAATATAATTTGGCCATGAACGTATTTTGTCACTATCGGGTTGTACTTGCACTAGCCAAGTATTTCCTCGCAAACCAATAGACTGTTTTGCCTTGCCTCAACAGAGATGAGCTGAATAGCACTTGCCTGTGATTAAGACTTCGAGGTATAAAAACGAGATTATTCTGGCACCGTCGAGGAAAGAGAATTGGATCAAGCACCGCTCGAAACTTCTCAAAAGCTAAAAACCTTAAGGCTAATGTTAAAGATCGATGCTCTCGGCTGTTGCATTGCTGGCTTAGGCATAGGAATGCTGGCGCTGGCGGGGCCCTTGGGAATTTGGTTGGGCATTTCAGACTTTAGGCAAGGATTTGGTTTTCTGCAAACTGTCAACAATTGGGCGCCCTGGATAGCAGGCGGGTCGCTATTTTTTGCAATAAGTATATTTGTAAGTTCGTTTGCTCTTTCTATTGAAAATGGATCAAGACTTGGCGCGTTAGCGTTGGTGGGTGCCATAGCCGCTGGACTTGCTTACTATATTCCTGAAAGTTTTAGACCGTCGGATGATATACCTCCGATCCATGACATCACTACCAATCTTACAAACCCACCGATGTTTGTTTCGATTGCTGCTCTTCGCGCTGATGCGCCGAATACTATGGAATATGGGCGCAGCCCTGACATGACTCCAGAAATGCTGCGGGCATTACAGCAAACTGCTTATCCCGATATTGTGCCTCAGCTGTTTGAAGGGTCTGTTGAAGATGTGTTTGGGCGTGCGGTCTCTGCTATGGAGTCGCTGGGTTGGGAGATTGTAGATGCCAGCCTTTCAGAGCAACGGATAGAAGCAACCGACACGACTTTCTGGTTCAGATTTAAGGACGATATTGTCGTGACCCTACTTCGAGAGGAGGGCCAGACAGTCCTGAATGCTAGATCCTTGTCCAGGGTAGGTATTAGTGATGTTGGAAAAAACGCCGAGCGTTTGCGCGACTTTTTTGCGCTGCTTTAGCCGCTCAATTTATCCAATAGCAGATTTGTTGGTCTGTCCAACTCATTGCTTTACAGCTGTCTCATGGCTTTGGAAGTTGATTAGACCTGCTGAGGTTTTAACTCCGCTTTGAAGCGTTTGAAATTTTCGACATAAACTTGGGCGCTTAAAAGCAGGGCTGTTTGCTGCTCAGCTGATAGTTCTTTGATGACCTTACCTGGTGAACCCATAACCAGTGAACCATCGGGTATTTCTTTGCCTTCGGGTATCAATGAATTAGCACCAATCAAACAGTTTCTCCCAATCTTTGCCCCGTTTAAGATTACTGAGTTAATGCCTATCAGGGTATTGTCTCCGATAGTGCAGCCATGGAGCATTACCATATGCCCTATTGTGACATTTTTCCCGATGGTTAGCGGAACGCCGGGATCTGTGTGCAATACTGATCCATCTTGAACATTGGAATTTTCACCAACGGTGATGAGTTCGTTATCGCCACGAATCACTGCGTTAAACCAAACACTGGCATTATTTTCTAACGCCACCTGTCCTAAAACCGTAGCGTTTTCGGCTACAAAATAGTCGCTACCACGGATTTCTACTTTCTTGTCACCCAAGCTATAAATCATTTTTTGCTTCTCTAAATTGATGCTGGTAAGAAAGAGGATAAGTGAGATTGCCTTGAAGCACTAGCGCCGGTGTAAGATTAGTAGTCTAGGTTCAGTAGTATTTTCCATTAAGCAGCCAACGCGCTACTAAAGCTAAGGGGGAACCTTGTCTTTGGACCCTTAGCCGCGAGAAGATAAGACTTTGAAGCTATTCCTTGTGATTGTCAGATTTAGGAGGGTAAGCAGTGAACAGATGGCAGGCATCTTTAATTCATTTTGGTTTAAGTCTGGTGGTTTTTGTTGGGCTGTTGGCGGTTATATTGCTGGTTTGGTATCCAGGCATTCTGTTTGATATAACAGGCGGATGGGACGGATTGCGAATCGTTATCGGCGTGGATTTAGTCCTAGGGCCGCTTCTAACCCTGATTGTGTTCAAGGCGGATAAACCCTCTTTGAAATTTGATCTCAGTAGTATCGCGCTTTTCCAGTTTATTTGTCTTGCTGGGGGCGTATGGATCGTCTACAACGAGCGGCCAGTGGTTCTTGCTTTGGAATATGACACAATTTACAGCCTAAGTGCTCGTGAATTCAGCGCCTATGGCAATAGCGTTGATAGCTTAAAAACTTTTCAGGGCCCATCTCCTAAAGCGGTCTATATAGAATTGCCTCAGGATGATATCCAAGCTGCGACTCTCTCAATTGAAAAACAGCTTAATGGCGAACCTTTATTTGGGGATGCCAGCAATTACCTGCCGCTGTATTCTGAATCGGGTACGGTTAGAACTCAGTTTAGAAGAGAGGCTGAACTGCTGGATGCAGTAAGTGCCACTATTAGAGATGAAATTGATAGGGACTGTGTGTTGAGTAAATTTGTTAGCGTTGCCAAATCTGGTTTGGTGTGTTTCGACTCTAAATCTTTGACCATAACAGACTACTTCGAAGAGTGATGAGACAGTGTATGAAGGTTCAGATAAGTTGAGCTACTACTCACTCACTGAAAAAGCGTCAAGATTGTTCGTGTGTTTCCGTATCCGCTTATCATGACTGGCCGAGCTGTTTGCAATGTGTGCAATTACCCTCAGGTCGTTTGCCTTTGCGGCGCGCTTATACAGGCTGAGTTTGAGACCGAGCTTGTCATACTTCAGCACCCCAGCGAAACATTGCAGGCTAAAAATACCGCACGCTTAATCTCACTTGTTGCCAGTGATGTCGAGATCATCGTTGGAGAAACTGCGCAGGACTTTAGTGCTCTGCAAGCCCAATTGAAGGGAAGAGGTCCTGCTGTTGTGATTTTTCCATCGACTGAGAGCGTGCCACTGGCTTCCTTGCCTGAAAAAGACAAAGTGAAAACGGTTATATTGTTGGATGGTACTTGGCGCAAAGCGAAAAAAATCTGGCACTGCAACCCTTGGCTAAGGTCTTTGTCTGTCTGCAATCTCGAAACCCAAGGTGTGAGTAGCTATCGAATTCGCAGAAGTCGAGAAACCGGGGGTGTGTCAACATTGGAAGCTGCAGCTCTGGCGTTAGAAACTATTGAGGGTGCAAATACTGAGCCACTATATTCGGCCCTTGAAGCGATGCAATCTCATTGGCCAAATGTAAACGAAAGTTAGCAACAAGAACTAAATTGAAGTACAAATTAAGAGAAGAAATAGAAAACTCTGAATTCTAGAGCAACCACAATAGCTAGGAATAAAAAAATGAAAACACTAATTCTCACTGCGTTGACCACCCTATTCGCATCATTGGAAATCGCAGCTCAAGTACCCGCGGTACCCGGTGAGGAGGGTGCGACTCGTGCTATCAGTGGCGGAATTTTGATTCCCGATCCTGCACCTAATCGGCGAAGGGGAGAAGGCCCTTTTGAGCTTTTAATAATCAAGGATGTGATGCTGGTTAGTGGAGAAGGAGCGCCGCCGCGCGGGCCTGTTTCTATCGTTGTGAATGACGACAGAATCCAGTCAATAGTTGGCTCAGCGCCTGCCATCGAGAATGCCAAGGTTATTGATGCAGCGGGTATGTACGCATTGCCTGGTTTCATTGATTCGCATACACACATTGGCAACACTGGCCAGGGCTTAACTGGTGAGATAACACCTCCGGAATATGTTTTTAAACTCTGGTTGGCCCATGGGATTACAACAGTGCGAGAAGTTGGCTCAGGCATGGGATTGGATTGGACCGTGGCGCACAGAGACCGAAGTGCAGCGGGTGAAATCACCGCACCACGGATCGTGGTTCATTCAATGTTTCCTGGCAGCACTGTCACGACTGCGGCAGATGCTGAGGCTTGGGTGCGTGAAGTTCACAGGCGCGGTGCGCAGGGGGTCAAACTTCGAGGTGCAACCCCAGAGGCTACGCGAGCCATCTACCGGGCTGCAGAAGAGCTGGGCATTGGTACATCGAATCATCATGATCAGACTTCGGTCTATTCAGTTAACGTCCTAGACAGTGCTCGAATGGGGCTCGACAGTATGGAACATTGGTACGGGTTGCCGGAGTCTTTGTTTACCGATAGAACTATCCAGAACTATCCTTCGGATTACAATTATTCAGACGAGCAGTGGCGTTTTGGCCAAGCGGGAAGGCTATGGCAACAGGCTGCGCCTCCGGGAAGTGAAAAATGGAATTCGGTGCGAGATGAACTGATTGGGCTGGATTTTACACTTTCACCAACATTCACTATCTATGAGGCTAATCGAGATGTGATGAGAGCTAGGGATGCTGAGTGGCACCGTGATTACACGTTACCGGCATTGCAGACCTTTTTCTTGCCTGATCCAAGGTTACACGGTTCCTATCATTTTGATTGGACAACAGCTGATGAGGTTGCTTGGAGAGAAAATTTTCGCTTATGGATGAATTTTGTTAATGACTACAAAAATCATGGGGGCAGAGTAGTAGCTGGCTCTGATGCAGGTTTTATTTTTAAGTTGTTTGGATTCGCGTATATACGAGAGCTTGAATTGCTGCAAGAAGCTGGCTTTCATCCGTTAGAAGTTATTCAGGCCGCTACCCTTAATGGCGCCGAGCTGTTGGGGATGGAGTCTGAAATAGGCTCACTATTGCCGGGCAAGAAAGCAGACATTGTGTTGGTTGAGGAAAACCCAGTCGCAAATTTCAAGGTCTTGTATGGCACTGGCCATATGAAGTTAGACCGTGACACCAATCAGTTGGAGCGAGTGGGGGGAGTCAGTTATACCATTAAAGACGGTATTGTTTTTGATGCTAAAGAGCTGTTGGAAGATGTAGCCAGTATGGTGCGTGCAGCAAAGGATAATTAATGGATTGACTAAATCTAGAGTAAACGCTGTTGGATAGCGGTTGTTCTAATAAAAAAGGGAGTGCCTAAATAGGCACTCCCTTTTTAGCGTCTTAATATGAGGCTAGTTTTTGCCTCATTCACTTTTTAGTAAAAATAGACTCCCAAGAAGCCGACTATGGTGAGGACAACCGTATAAGGTAGAGCCATCAGCACCATCTTTCCATAAGAAAGCCTGATAAGTGGAGCGAGTGCGGAGGTCAACAAGAATAAGAACGCAGCTTGTCCATTAGGGGTTGCTACACTGGGCAAATTCGTCCCCGCATTAATTGCCACGGCGAGCAAATTGAACTGTTCACGGTCAAACGCACCGGCTTCAAATTGAGCGGTAACCGAATCGATATAAACCGTTGCTACAAAAACATTGTCACTTATGGCTGAAAGCAGGCCGTTGGCCATGAAGAACACACCGGGTTGAATTCGCTCATCCAGTGCTAGCACCGCGTTAATGACAGGTTCAAATAAATGCTGATCCTTAATGACGGCAACGATGGCAAAGAAAACAACAAGCAGTGCAGTGAAGGGAAGCGCCTCTTCGAATGCCTTGCCAATTTGGTGTTCTTCAATGACACCGTTAAATGCGGTGCAAAGAATGATTACCATCAAACCAATGATGCCAGGTGTCGCCCAATGCTGTGCAAGACCGATCACCAAAAGAACGGCAACAATAGCCTGCACAATAAGAGCAGCCACTTCGGTGTTTGTTCGCTTTGCAGACTCGTTCTTCTCAAAGTCAGACAAGATTTCTCGAACAGTTTCTGGAAGCTCAGCGCCGTAACCAAACACTTTAAATTTTTCAAGCATCACACAGGTGAGGAGCCCGAAGCCGAGAACCGGCATTGTGACAGGTGCCATCATCGTAAAGAATTCGATGAAGTCCCAGCCCACGCGTGTGGAGATCAGAATGTTCTGGGGCTCTCCTACTGTCGTACAAACACCGCCAAGGGCTGTACCTACCGCCCCATGCATCATTAAGCTGCGAAGGAAAGCACGAAACTGTTCCAGCTCTTCACGCCGATCAGTTTTTATAGAGCCATCTTCTCCGTGATCATGTTCGCTATCAAAATTCTTGCCAGAAGCGACTTTGTGGTAGACCGAGTAGAATCCTACTGAAACCGCAATTAGCACAGCGGTCACAGTCAAGGCGTCTAAAAAAGCTGAAAGAAATGCAGCGAGAAAGCTGAATAAAAAGGAAAGGAATATTTTTGAGCGGACTTTCATTAAAACTTTAGTAAACACAAAAAGCAGCATGCTTTTCATGAAGTAAATGCCGGCAACCATAAACATCAATAACAAGATCACATCAAGAGTGTGTTCAATTTCTTGCAGAACATGATGAGTATCTGTCAGACCAAGAATAATGGCTTGGATCGCAAGCAAACCGCCGGGTTGGAGCGGATAACAACGCAGCGCCATAGCCAGCGTAAAAATAAACTCAACAATAAGGCACCAGCCCACAAGTGTTGGGCTGATAAGCAGTAGAAGAGGGTTTATCAGCAAGAAACCTATTATGGTTTTCTTATACCAATCTGGGGCATGCCCAAGAAAGTTGCGGATAAATCCGCCATACAATGTTTGCGTGGTCATAGTATTTCCTGTTGCTTGATGGTTACTGCTCGTTATTGTTGGTTTATTCTGAACTTGGCTGAAAAATCCTGGCTGACTAATCTGGGTGGACTATGGCCAAATCGGTTCGGAGTTTACTCATTACTTTTTCAGCGGTGTTGCCAAGTAATGCTCCCTTGACACCTTTGCGTCCAACGCTTCCTAAAACTACTAAATCTGCTTTGAGTTTGTTGGCCAAAGACGGAAGTACTCGGCTAGGATTCCCTGCATCTACAGAAATACTCTCGTATTCCACACCGTGATCCTTCATAAAATTGGCGATTTTATCGGTGACTGTTTTTTCTTGTTTGACCAATATTTCTTCTTTAGAAATGATGTCGAGCTCACTCAGCGCTTTGGGAATGTCTATACAGAATGCCACGTGTAATTCGCAGTCCTGACAGTTAGCCCAGTCTTTCGCCCAGTCCAAAACTTTGCCATTGAGAGCGATTTGATTTGCGTTCTTGCTATTAATGTCGACAGTGACCATGACTCTTGATTTAGCTCGCCACTTTTGCAAAGTAGAAATCATCACAGTGCACTTTAGCTCTCGAACAAGCTGATAATCTAAGGGCGTGTGGAATAGACTTTCGGTTCGGTGGCCTGTTTTGATGACTAAATCGATGTCGTTCTGAAGAACAAAAACCTTGCAAAATTCGGGAATGTCCCGGGTAGACACCACGTCGTAGCTTACTTTACCCATGCCAGAGAATTCGGAATCGATCGCCTCTTGCATCTTGGCATTTTTTTCACCCACCGAGTCAACAGAGTCTCCAACAGCGGGCTCAACAAACGCCACTACGAAAATGCTGATATCGTCACTGTAGGCCACAGATCTCGCTTTTTGCATGGCTGCATGTTGATCTGAATCTTGATCCGCGATAACCAAAATGCTTTTGTACATAGCTATATACCTAACTGATATGTTTGATGATTGTGAGTTGTTGTCGAGAGAGGCCTGATTTAATCATTAGCCTGCGCAGAGGGCAACACTCGGGTATTTCATCTAATTAAGTTTAGGTTAAGTGTAGCACTTTGGAGAAAACGCGCCCCTACAATGAGTGGGTAAGGTCTAGAAAGCACAAACTGAGGCGAGCTTAATGAGGTTTCAGATTATCCTCGCGTCGCTAAAATCTATAACTTACTGATAAATATGAAGTAAATGAAATATCATGGAATAGGCTTCCTTAACTTCGCTCAAGGACTGCCGAACCAGCCCAGCTTCTAACGGTATTTCAACTAAAGGAGAGTCTGGTAAATCGAGCGCGATGATCAATTTTCGACCCAACTCCATATCCGTATATGCGGATCATGACCTTCGATTAAGGTTGGATGCAGTAGAAGCGATAATAGCGGTGGTTGTTGAGCTTAACGATGCTGTGTTGGATGTCTGAGCTGCAATGGCTGTTTGTCGTTTTTCGAGCTTAAGTTCCAATGATACTCGGGGCAATAGCGTTATTTACTAGGAAATAGCTGTTGAAAATTAGAACTATCGAGTGCACCCAAACATTTGTTGTGAAAGCAGGAATAGCCAGCACGGCGACTAAACTCATGCCAATCCAAGAAAAGCTTGTTCCTAGAATCACCAAGTCGGCGACCTGTGCCATGGTAACAAATACGGTGAGACCCAGAAATATCGGCGCTCGCCTCGCCATATAATATTCACGCAGGTCTTGCTTCTCCACCGGCTCGATATCTGGAGTTATGGCAAATGAGACCAATACAATAAAAAGAGTCGGGAAAATTAAAAACCAAACTTGGAAAATAGTGGTGAATTCCACTACTCGATAAGGCCAAATTCCGACCCAGTATTGGATGGCATACAAAGAGACCACGACAGACCAGCAAAGGTGAAGCCAGTCGATTTTCGGTACAATGCGAGTGCGGAGCATATGGCCCCAGCCGCCAAAAATCTCAGATAGACCGATGGCGATTACCACCGCCGCTAGTGCCATCAAGAACTCAAAAAGTGTCATGAAGTATCCTTATTTCGGGTTCATTTAGTCTAGCAAATTATTTGTTGAAGCGTGTAAATGGACACAGGGCTTCCTTGGGAATTCGAGCGAATCGTCCGTAAACGACTAAACTTTGGCTTTAACGAGTGAATTCGATCAAACCATTTGGACATTCAGCGTCTATGCTTCTATCCTTCACTTTCTACTATTTTTGCTGCCGAGAGCAGCAGAGTCGGGGTCCCATCAGTTGGGCCAATGCCGACTAGTTAACTAAATTGAGTCTTTGATGAGTGAATTAAAACCCCTATATATTTCCTACGCTGGTCCTTCGTTATTGGAAACACCTTTGTTAAATAAAGGATCTGCGTTTACGGAAAAAGAGCGTCGTGCTTTTAACCTGATTGGCCTTTTACCTCCTCGCTATGAATCCATCGATGAGCAGGTTGAGCGAGCTTACCATCAATTTAGCAGTTTCGATGAACCAATCAACAAACACATTTATTTGCGCGTGGTGCAAGATAATAACGAAACTCTATTTTATCGGCTCCTCAGCGAGCACCTCGTTGAAATGTTGCCCATTATTTATACCCCGACGGTGGGCGAGGCCTGCGAGCTCTTTTCCGATATTTATAGGAGTGCCCGAGGCATCTTCGTTTCCTATGAAGAGCGAGATTACATGGATGACATTCTTCGGTCTGTCACTAAGGATCGAGTGAAAGTCATTGTAGTCACCGATGGTGAGCGAGTGCTTGGTCTTGGCGATCAAGGCATCGGTGGCATGGGTATCACCATCGGAAAACTCTCGCTCTATACCGCTTGTGGGGGTATTAGCCCAGCTTACACCTTACCGGTCGCTTTGGACGTGGGTACCAATAATCAAAAATTGCTGGACGATCCAATGTACATGGGGCGACGCCATCCGCGTATCACAGGCCAAGAATATGAAGCCTTTGTGGATCGGTTTATCGATGCGGTGTATGCCCGCTGGCCAGAAGCATTGATTCAATTTGAAGATTTCGCCCAGCCCAATGCTATGCCAATTCTTCAGCGCCATCGAGAGCGAGTCTGTTGCTTTAATGATGATATTCAAGGAACCGCCGCAGTGACCCTAGGTTCACTTCTTGCAGCTTGTAAACGTAAAGGCGAATCCTTAAAGGATCAAACAATAGCCTTTGTCGGTGCAGGTTCCGCGGGCTGCGGCATCGCGGAATTGGTAGTGAGTGCAATGGTCATCCAGGGTTTGTCTGAAGCGCAGGCTCGGGCTAGAATTTATATGGTTGATCGGAACGGCCTTGTGACCTCAGACATGGAAGACCTTATGGACTTTCAGCAAAGTCTGGCGCAGCCTAGAGAGGCTATTAAGGAGTGGACTTTAAGTGACTCCAACACCACGGTTGAACTCATCGATGTAATAAGCAATAGCCAGCCAAGTATATTAATTGGGGTCACTGGTAAACCCGGATTATTCACTGAAGCTATCATTCGGGAGCTTCACAGCCACTGTCCAAGGCCGATTGTTCTGCCTTTGAGTAACCCGTCAAAACACGTAGAAGCTCACCCTCAGCAGGTGATTGAGTGGACCGATGGGCAAGCTATTGTCGCAACTGGTAGTCCTTTTTCGGCGGTGGAATACAACGGGACGCTGTTTGAAATATCGCAATGTAATAACAGCTATATCTTCCCCGGAATCGGTTTAGGAGTCGTTGCTGTCAAATCAACACGAGTCAGCGACGCCATGTTAATGGTAGCTAGTACAACGTTGGCCCAATTGGCGCCGGAAAGCACTAAGTCTGGTGATGGCATTCTGCCCCCTTTAACCGAGTTGGCGAATATTAGCCGAACAATTGCCTTTGCTGTTGCTCAGGTTGCCATGTCTGAGGGCTATGCAAGAGAGATAAGCGATACGGAACTTCGCGACGCTATAGCTCACCATTTTTGGACGCCACAGTATAGAGAATACCGCCGTATAGCGACGCGAGCTCGATAGTCCATCATCGAACTCGCAACGATCATGTACCAAGGCTATGACTAGCCCAATAAAAGAGAGTCTTATGAGTAATTTGGATTTTATCGTCAAACGGGACGACCTAAGTACTACCACTTTGGTTGAAGCGAAACCCATAACGCCTAATGAAGGACAAGCAGTTCTTTCTGTTGAGCGATTTGCGCTGACGGCTAACAATATTACTTACGGAGTCGCGGGAGATTTGATTGGCTACTGGCAGTTTTTTCCATGTGTCGCAGAAGGTCAAGGCCGAATTCCTGTTTGGGGAATCGCCACCGTGACCGCTGAAAACGCCAGTGAGCTCGCTGTGGGGGATCGTTATTATGGCTACTTTCCCATGTCCAATGAATTGCTGGTGACTCCCACCAAAGTGTCCTCTAGAGGTTTTACCGATGGAGTAGAGCATCGAGCAGAGCTACCCATTGTCTACAATCAATACACCAAAGTCTCTTCAGATAATGGTTTTGAGCCAGGCATGGACAATCACAAAATGCTTTATGCTCCGCTGTTCACTACCTCTTTCGTGCTTGATGACTTTTTTGCTGACAATGATGATTTTGGAGCCAAGACTGTTGTACTGGGCAGTGCCTCTAGCAAAACGGCGTTCGGTATGGCGTTCATGCTAAAGCGTTCTGGACGGGTGAAAGTCATTGGACTGACGTCCGAAAAGAATGCAAGTTTCGTGGCGGGTTTGGGGCTTTATGATGAAGTGACTACCTACGGGAAAGTGACGGAATTGGATGCTGAAGTTGCGACAGCGTACGTGGATATGTCAGGTAATCCCGAGGTTTTGAGTTCTATTCATCACCATTTTACAAAGAACCTTGTGCATAGTTGTGCGGTGGGTATTACCCATTGGGAATCTCGTCAAGAGCAGGCAATGGACGCGCTTCCCGGAGCAAAACCTACTATGTTTTTTGCGCCGAGCCAGATTGTAAAACGCAACAAAGAATGGGGAGCGGCTCAATATCAGGCAAGGCTGGCTGAGGCTACGTCTGCCTTTTTAGAGCAAGTAGATAATTGGGTAAAAATAAAGGAACATTCATTCAAAACTGTCGATGAAATTTACCAAGAGGTGCTTATAGGTGCGCCAGCGAATGAAGCTGTGATCGTGGTTATGGGTGAAGCAAATAAGGGTGGGTAAAAAATTCATCAGGGTTTGAAATTGGCAAGTACAGTTTGTAGCTGGTTTATTCCCTTTTGATTCATCAAAGCAATGTTCCTCTTGGGAATATTGGCTGTATCTGGAAATTTCGCCACAGCAAACTCTACACTGCTTTCTCTGAGAATGTGAATAAGCGGTAGAGGGGATCTGTTAGTAAAGTTCTCCGCTTCGTCGTCTGTTGTGTCAGCGAATATATAGCGGGGGTGAAAGCTAGCCAATTGGAAGATACCTTCCAAGTTGAGCGCAACCAGTAATTCATTCGCTAATTCGAGCAATTCGAGATACTCATCAAACTCTTTTGCCGCTTCAGACAGAATGAGGATGCTAGTTTCTATCTCTGGGTTAGCGTTTAAACGTTGTAATTCAGATGCTATGACCTCCAGTAGCAGTTCGAAAGAGGTATGGGGGTATGCTGCGAATCGAATGTTCCCTGTTTCCAATGCCTTGCGCGCAAAAGGGCAAAGGTTAAGACCAACGATGAAGTCCTTCACCCAAGCTCTAACCAATTCTTCTGAACGTGCCTCTAAACTTAATTTTTGCAATCTTTTGCCTTTATGCTAAATCCGCTAACTTAGTTGGGCAGTATGATAAATCATCGTACGTGATCTTTATATGAAATCCATCTGCATGATCTGGGTTCGATTTTAATAAGAAGTAGTCGATCGGCTAGTAAAACGAATATTGAGTCATAGCCTTTCTTTGTTGCAGGCGTTGCTATTCCACTTAAGGCATTCAGGGAGGGCTATGCTAAACTCCTTCTATTTGATATAGACTCTCAATCTTGGTCGCCGATTAAGATAATTGAGCTGCGGGTGTCTAACTATCAATATTCTGACTTCCTAAGTTCTACCTAAAAATGTGTTAACTATCAAACGAGAAACCGACATGAAAACAGAAATGACAAATAATGTTCTTGTAATTACTCTGGACGATGGTAAAGCTAACGTCGTTGGCCACGCACTGCTTGATGAATTGTTCCCCGCATTGGATAGGGCGGAAAACGAAGCCAAGGCGGTGCTCCTTATAGGGCGCAAAGGTATTTTTTCTGCAGGTTTCGATTTAAAAGAATTACAAAAAGGGCCTAGTGAAAGCAAAGCGCTAGTTTCTCGCGGATATGAATTGCTTTATAGATTGTATGGATTTCCTTTGCCCGTGGTCGCAGCGTGCACAGGACATGGTATCGGACTTGGTGCATTTATTTTGCTCGCCTCTGACTCAAGGATTGGGCAAGAAGGAGATTCGAAAATTAGCCTTCCTGAAACTGCGATAAGTATGCAGTTGTCTCCGCTGTTAAACGAAGTTGCTACTTCAAGGATATCTAAAAGACATATCATACGATCGGCTGTGCAGTCAGAAAACTATTCGCCTGAGCTGGCGGTGGATGCAGGCTTCTTAGATGAACTGACAAGTTCTGAGGAGCTTTTTGATAGGGCCCTTGCCGTAGCGACTAAATTGAGTCTACTGCCCAGTGAGTATTATGCGAAGAACAAGCTTGGTATTAGAAAGGACTCGCTAGAATTGATGGCAGAAAACCTGAAGGCTTAGCACAGTCCGATAAGGTCGATCACGCAAGTAAAGTAGAACTGGTTGCTTAGTTGTGATTCAACACTTCATTAATGGTGTCGAGTAGTTCATTAATTCGAAAGGGTTTGTGCACTACTCCGTTGAACCCGCAGGTCTTGATCCTCTCGAGATCATGGGGCATCACATTTCCAGTGATAGCCACTACTGGAATATGTGATAGCTCTGTCTGTTCCCTAATTTTCTCAAGGGCACTAAACCCGTCGACCACTGGCATCTGAATATCCATCAAAACTAAGTCAGGTCTCATTGACATAGCAAGCTCAACTGCTTCCTCTCCGTTGCCAGCAGTCGTTGTTTGAAAGCTATTATGGTCCAAAATGGTCACCATTAGCTCCCGGTTCATTTCATTGTCTTCAGCTAGGAGTATTTTGGTCATTAATTCACGCTGTCTCTGTCTGCTCGAGTTTTTTAGAAGTAGTGTATTCTTTTTTCAGTGGAATAGAGAAACTAAACTTAGCTCCCTTGTCGCTGTCTTTAAGGTGAATTTTTCCACCGTGGAGTTCTACAAAATGTTTGCTTATCGATAAACCTAAACCAGTGCCAGATGTTTTGCCGCTCTCATGGGCATGCAGTTGAAAAAATCGCTCAAATATTTTTTCAGAAAAAGGTTTTGGAACCCCTGGACCTTCATCTTCCAAGGTAAAAAGAAGATAGTCTTTGTCTGCAGATGAGGACAAGAAAACCGTTCCCGACGTCGGTGAAAATTTTATTGCGTTGCTGAGAAGATTAAGCAATATCTGTTTGATTTTAGTTCCATCAACATAAAGCCATAAATTTTTAGTTTCACTGATGTTCGTTACGATCGAGACATCTTTAGTGGATGCGGCATTTTGTACCATTGAAATTGCGTCATTGCACAGCTTGTAGATGTGAGTCTTATTTTTGTTGATGGCGGATTCGCCTGCGTCAATTTTTGAAATATCTAACAGAGTATTCACAAGCTGAAGTAGGTGTTCGCCGCTGGAATTTATGTTTTCTACAAATTTTGTTTGCTTCTCATTGAGTTCTCCTTCATACCCTTTAGTCAAGACATCAGAGAAACCGATGATGGAGTTAAGGGGAGTGCGAAGTTCATGTGAAACGCCGCTGAGAAAATCGTTCTTGGTATTATTCGCTTTGATGAGCTGTTCGCGGACTGCCTGCTGCCAATTGAGATAACTGAATGCGACAAAAATAATGATAAACACCGCTGAAAGTGAAGACGCAGTATACATTATGCCGAAAGTATTTTGGTCAAGAGTACTATTTGGGACTAAGTCTAGACCATGTAAGTACAAGAAACTTAGGAGAGCAATACTTAAAACACAAGATATGAATAGGCCGTATTTTTTTCCAGAGAAAAAAGCGCTGAATAACGGGAGAACTGGAAACCAGGGCATAGCAGTAGAATTCAAGCCACCGTCGACAAAGGCAAACCCTATCAGGGTAAGGGTTGATATAAAGTTTAGGAAAATGCCTGCTAGATTTGCTGAGCGACTAAGCTTTAGAACTAGAGGTGTAGCGATTAGTGCAAGGAGAGTAATGGACAGGAAGACGCCCTGCCCAGTGAAACCTTGGCTAAGATAGAGCCAGGTTAGCAGGAATGGTGCTAACAGTAGGGCTGATAAAAAACTAGAATTGATGAGTAGTCTGGCTTGGTAGAGATTGCCGACATTGAGATCCGGTGCTGCGCTTCGTATGAGCCTGTCAGTTATGTTGATGAGCATGATGATTGAGCTTAAGTGATTGGCGTATTGTTCTTTTCTACCAAGTATAGGTGGGAAATGAAGAGTCATCGAGCGCAATACGCTTAATTGCAACTTGCAAAGCTGGGGCAATAAGCCTGCAAAAACTGTTTTTGTTCAATATATCCTACACAGTTTCAGCTAATAGTCTCACAGGAGTTCTTAGAATATTAAAAACTCTTTGAATTTCAGCAAAATACAGTTGCATTTCTACCGTGTGGTACTAGTCTTAGTGAAAGGTCTCGCCCTCCTAATCATCTTATCTTCTCTAAGATTATCGGTTGGTTTGTAGTACTTTCACCTTACCGGAAATTAGACCGCACCCTATGGCTATGGTCAAAATAATAAAACGACTTTGGAATGGTGGCTTAAATCCGGCCATTGCAGACCCCATCCGATTGGCCGAGCGGCGTACATTGGCTTTGGTATCTTTCATCTTAGTACCCAGTTCATTGTTGTTGGTTGTGTCTCATTTCATCGTGCTTGATACCAATCACCACCGCGCAGCAATTATATCTGCGACAATGTTTGCTGGTGTTTTTAGTGTTGTTGTTCAAGCCTACAAAAACTGGCAGAGAGTGGCTTCTATAACTTTAATAGCCGCATTGTGGATCGCTCCTGTCTCCTTAATGTTAGAAGAAGGTTTTAGCAGCACTAACTGGGCCTGGACACTGCCGGTCATTTTGCTCGCCAATTTTATTTTGTCCCGCCTAGCATCGATTCTTTTCACTTTGTTTAGTGTGGCAGTCCTCATCGTCGTTTATCGGTGGTCCATGGTAGGTATCATTGGTTATGACATTAGTGCAGAAGAGCATGCTATTACCGTTGCCATAGCTGGATCACTGATTCTAGTCCTTGCTTGTTTGCTCGGATATTTTTACCGCTCTTCCCAAATAAAATCTCAGCAAAAACTAAAAAACAGCATGACAATTCTCGCAGGCGAGGTTGATACTCGAAGAACTGCAGAATTAAAAGCGCTAGCTGGAGAACGCGCAAAGGCGACCTTTCTCACTACCATGAGTCACGAACTGAGAACGCCTTTGAACGGGGTGCTGGGTGCAAGTGATCTACTAGCAAATCAGAATGTTACTGATGATGTTCAAGAGCTAGTAAAAATCATTAACGAAAGCGGTAATAAACTGCTTTGTGTAATCAATGATGTGTTGGATATTTCCAAGCTCGACGAGGGCAAGTTAGATCTCAAAAAAGAGCCTACAAACTTAAAGTTACTTGTAGAATCCCTGGCGGCTACGCTAAAGAATCAAAGTGTAAAAAAAGGGTTGGATTTTCAGCTAGAAATAGCTGATTCCGTCTCCAAAGATTACATGATTGATCCTGCGCGGATTAAACAATTGCTGCTGAACCTTGCTGGAAACGCCATCAAATTCACCCACGAGGGGAAAGTGGCAGTTACGATTGATGAATTTGATGGGCGGGTCCGCATGTCAGTCAGTGATACAGGTATCGGTATTGAGCAAGACAAGCTAGAAGAGATATTCCATCCTTTTGCTCAAATTGATTCGTCGCTAGAGCGTCAATACGAGGGCGGCGGGCTTGGGTTAAGCATAGTTGATCGTTTGGTAAAACTGCTGGGTGGAGAAATAGATGTTGAGTCGGAAGCCAATAGCGGCTCGTGTTTTACCGTCTACATTCCGCTAAAAGAAGCGCCGGTTGCTGCTCTGGTCCACTCTCCTATAGATAGTCTGACGGAAAATAATGAGGATATTGATCCAGCCAATATCTTGGTAACTGACGATAATCCTGTCAACAGAGAAGTGGCCAGCCACCTGCTTCGAAAGTTAGGTCATACAGTTGAAGAGGCTGGAGATGGTTTAGAGGCTGTCACAATCGTTGAGAGGGGAGGCATAGATGTCGTTCTCATGGATGTCCAAATGCCGAACATGGATGGGCTGGCAGCAACCGATAAGATCAGGCTTTTGGGGTCGCCGAGCAGGGATGTTCCCATCATTGGGCTGACTGCCAATGAATTCGAAGACCCAGAAAGTCAAATGCAGGAGTCTGGGATGGATTATTTTCTCACGAAACCGGTCAGCTTGGAGCAACTTCGCAAAGCGCTTTTTACTGTAAGTAAGGCACACTAACTTCAGCTTGCTCCGGCCCCTGACTCCTACTTCTTGCTATCCTCTCCTTTTATTTTTTGAGTGATTAAAATTAGCGCTTGCCTTGGGGCAACTGGCGGCATTTGATTTATTCCGTAGGCTGGCCGAGGCGTAATGTTCATGCGCTACCGCTCTTTAGTTTTACGTATCGCCCTATTGCAGGCAGACAAAGTTATCTCTACCAATCTGTTGATATGAAGGATTAGTGTTAAGCTCTGCTTGCTGAACATGGTAAGCTGACCTTTCTAGTTTTCCCTTTTTATATTCTAACTGCACCCGTAGAGGCCTTTCATGCGATCGTTTGTTGTCCTAGCTTTTTTCTCGTTATTGCTTTCTTGTACGGAGTCCTCTTTAGACAATCAGCCAACGGAAGCGGCGGTCACGCCGCGCGTAAGTGAAACTGAACGGCTAAATAAATGGCTAGATTTACAATACGAGGAGCAGCTAAGTTTTAGTCCTCAGACTAGATCGCGCTTAGGGGACAAAACCGATTACGACAAACTCAACGATTATAGTCTAGCCGGTCAAAATCAATTGTTGGATTGGCGGCGCGCAAGTGTGACATTCATGATGTCCGAGTTTGACTATGAGGCGTTGAATGCCGATGGGAAATTGTCTTTCGATATGTGGGAGTACACCCTGCAACAAGCGGAGACTGCGAGTCCGTTTGCAAACTATCGATATATTTTCGGTAGAGGTGGGGCCCATTCGTCCATACCTAGCTTTCTAATCAGTTACCATCAAATAGAAGACGAAAGCGATGCTGATGCTTATCTAGCCCGGTTGCAGGAAATTGATCGTGTTTTTGATCAGCTTTTGGAGCGAGCACAAGCGGCTGCGGATGCAGGAATTAGGCAGCCTCGATTTGGCTATGATTCTGCTATTTCACAAATTGAACGAGTCACGGAAGGTTTTCCGTTTAGCAGCAGCGATGAGTCTCCCAACTCGCCTCTTTGGGTTGACCTGCAGTCTAAGCTGGCAGATTTGGTGGCTAGTGGTGGCATGACTCAAAATAAATCGCAGGACTACCTTGCCGAAGTAGAGGCTATTCTCTCTGGGGAAGTGTTGGCGTCGTATCAAGAAGTATTGGCCTGGCTACGAACCAACAGGGAGTTAGCTGCCGCAGAATCTCAGGGCGTATGGGCTCTGCCCGATGGCGAGGCCTATTACAATGCGCGTTTGAAACAGATGACTACAGTTGAACTCAGCGCTGATCAGATTCATGAGATCGGGCTCGCAGAGGTTGAACGATTGAAAGCAGAAATGGACGCCATCAGGGAAGAAGTAGGTTATACCGGAACCTTGGAAGAATTTTTTGTTTTCATGCGTGAAGATCCTCAGTTTTATTACCCTAATACAGAAGAGGGCCGTCAAGAATATCTTGCGGTCAACAATGAACATCTCGATTTTATAGCAACACGTTTGCCAGATTACTTTGGTCGACTGCCAAAAGCGGACTTAATCGTCAAACGGGTTGAGTCCTTTCGTGAGCAAGCAGGTGGTGCTCAACATTATCGCGCTGGTTCCCCTGACGGCTCACGTCCCGGGGTCTTCTACTCTCACATGGCAGATATGGGAACGTTGGCTAAGTATCAGATTGAAGATATTGCTTATCATGAAGGCAGTCCCGGACATCATATGCAGATTTCTATCCAGCAGGAATTAACGGATGTTCCTAGATTTAGAACCCAATATCGCACCACGGCCTATACCGAAGGGTGGGGTCTTTATGCGGAATGGCTTGCCAAAGAAATGGGAGGATTTGCTGACCCTTACTCTGATTTTGGCAGACTATCTGGCGAAATATGGCGCGCGGTGCGTTTGGTGGTAGATACAGGAATACACGCGAAAGGTTGGTCAGAACAGCAGGCTGTCGATTTCTTTCTGAAAAATTCGCCGATTCCTGAGGGTGCAGTTCGATCCGAAGTGCAACGTTATTTCGCGAATCCTGGTCAGGCTACAGCCTACAAAATTGGGATGATGAACTTTCAACAAGCACGTTCACATGCGGAGCAATCATTGCAAGGATTGTTTGATATCAAGCAATTTCATGATGTGGTGCTGGGTGCGGGTGCTGTTCCTATTCCTATGATGCACGAAAGAGTTCAACGCTGGATTGATGAAACTCTGGCAATTAACTAGTTTAAGTTCGTTTATTTCTGCTGAAGAACTGGGGCTTTGGGCTTACACCGAGGCGTGATTTTTTCTATACTTCGCGACTCGTATTTACTCGTCTACATTGACGCCAGTTAACAACGTTGGAGAAGACCAAGGTGACAGAAAAAGTAGCTGTAGTGATGGGTTCCACTAGCGATTGGGATACCATGCGTGGCGCAACCGAAATGCTGACTGAACTGGACGTGGAGTGGCATGCGGAAGTCGTGTCCGCCCATCGTACACCAGATAAGATGTTGGAGTTTGCCAAATCTGCGGCAGCTGATGGCTTTAAAGTCATTATTGCCGGCGCCGGTGGCGCCGCTCACCTACCTGGCATGATAGCCTCTTCTACTCAATTGCCCGTCTTGGGCGTACCTGTGCAGAGTAAGGCCTTGAATGGGCTCGACAGCCTTCTATCTATAGCCCAGATGCCAAAAGGAGTTGCTGTGGGGACTTTGGCCATTGGGGCATCTGGCGCGGCTAATGCGGGTTTATTGGCGGGACAGATTCTCGCGCTAAATAATGCTGACTTGGCTGCTAGGCTCGAGTCTTGGCGCGAAAATCAAACAAACCGAGTGTTAGAAAATAGCTCATTAGGAAGCGAATAAACATGTTACCGGTTTATGTGCTTGGCAATGGCCAATTAGGGGGCATGCTTCTAGAAGCAGGGCGGAGAATTGGAGTCGATGCTAGGCTTCTGTCCATCGAGGAATCTCTTGAAGTGCCTCAAGGCATGATGATAACGGCCGAGCGTGAACATTGGCAGGTGAGCGATTTTATTTCGCACATAACTGAGCACCCAGGTTGGTTGAACAAAAGAACATTTGAAGAAATCCCCGATAGACGTCTACAAAAACAGCTTTTAGATTCACTTCGATTGCCTACATCCCCATGGTGTACAACCACATCTGAAACAACGTTAGAGGAGCTGAGCGAAAAACTAGGCGGTCAGTTCTTACTAAAAAGTGCGAGAGATGGATATGACGGCAAGGGCCAGTGGCGATTTACCGGCCAAGAAAATGCCGAGCTGCCGGATTGGAGAGACAATGCAATTGCTGAGAGTTTTATTGATTTCGATACCGAAGTATCTTTAGTCGGTGCGCGCAACAGAAAGGGCGAGTGCGTCTTTTATGCGCTCACCGAAAATTTTCATGCGGATGGAATTCTTCAGATTAGTGTTAAAACTGAAAATACTTTTGCTAACTATCAAAAAGAAGCAGAAGGCTATTTGTCAAAGCTCATGGAGAGTTTGGACTATGTGGGTGTTATGGCGGCTGAATTTTTCCTTTCTAGCGAGGGTTTGCTAATTAATGAAATAGCCCCCAGAGTTCACAACTCTGGCCATTGGACTCAGGCAGGTGCCTCGGTTAGCCAATTTGAATTGCACCTTCGCGCAATTTGCGATTTACCTTTGCCCAAAATTTCTCAGTCAGGCACAAGCATGATGATCAACCTCATTGGTGAGCCGTTGGCCAGTGAATGGTTCAGCGTAGAGGGGGCCCGTATCCATTGGTACGATAAGGAAGTTCGGCCCGGACGCAAACTTGGTCATATTAATTTTCATCATCAAGACCCTGCAAAACTGGTGTCTTGTTTGGAGCAATCTCCCCTTAGCGGCTGGTACAGCAAACACAGTGCACAAGTGAAAGAGAGGCTGCTTGAAGGATAGCGCCGCGAAAGAACCCGCTAGTATTGAAAGCTTAACGGATAATATTGCTGAGTTTTCGGCGGCGGATGACTGCGCGAAAGTTATCAATGAAAGCTGGAGTGAAGCTGCTCGAATCAAGGGTCAGCACCAGCGACCTTCGCTGCTAAGTCGACTATTTAAACTGGTTTACTAATTTTTGCCCCTTTGACTGGTGGCAAATTAGCTTTGTGAAGTTTCATGGCGCTACTCTCTTCTGTCCGCTAACCGCGAGTTGCTCGTGAGTAAAGGAGGTAAAATTGTCTACTCTAATTCACAAGCGCGTCCAGGAATGTAGAGCAGGAACCTACCCCAAGCTTATTCGTAAACTAAGCTCTGGTTGGGTAGTGTTAGGTGATGTTCAGTTTTTACCCGGATATTGTTTGTTGCTCCCTGACCCTGTTGTTGCCAACTTGAATGAGCTGACTGCGCAGCAACGAAAAAGCTACCTTTGGGAGATGTCTGCGGTAGGTGATGTTATTCTGGAAATTACCGACGCTGTGCGGATCAACTATGAAATGCTTGGAAACATAGAGCCTGCTCTGCATGCCCATATTTTCCCTCGTTTCGATAGTGAGCCGGACGATCTCAGGTTAAAGCCAGTTTGGTTTTACGATTGGGACGAGGCTAGGCAGTTTGACGAAACACTTGATAGGCCGCTAATGGAGCAAATAGCAGCTGGATTAGAATCTAGAGGCTTGTAACCTTTGGCGAAGCGGGCAGTATTATTATTCGAAATAATCGAACTATTCTTGAAATGTCATTGTGATTCAATGGTGCGAAATCATGGTTATCTCTAATAGTGCTAAGTTCAGTCAAAGGATTGATTTTTATTAACTTTTTCAAACCCACGTGAACCAAGAGCACGTCTTTAGTTGAGGTTTGCTGCAGGCTGGCGTGAACCACAACGATATTAGGACTAAAGCGAAAAGGAAAAACTCAAGAATGGCGCACCATTTTCCCAGTAAAAAAGAATTCAGGGAGCAGTTTTGGGCAATGATCCGCCCTGAGGCGGGATTCTACAAAGTTGTTTTAATCTATAGCCTTGCCATTAGCCTGCTGACATTGGCTGTCCCTATTTCTTTGCAGCTGCTGGTAGATACGGTGGCAAATATAGCCCTTCTCAGGGCTGTTATTTTGATCTCCGTTTTGCTATTCGCTTTGCTTTTTATTTCTGGGGTGATGTACGCGCTGCGTGCATACGCCATGGAAATTTTCACTCGCAAACTTTACTCGCGTATTGCCAGTGAAATCGCTATGACGGCAATGTTGGCCGAGTCCGATTACTTTGAAGAATTTCAAAAATCGGATTTGTTCAATCGATACTTCGATATTCTTACGCTTAAGAAATCGATTCCAAACATACTAACCAACGGATTTACGCTCCTATTACAACTAATCATTGGTTTTTCTGTTGTTTCGTTTTATCACTTCTACTTTTTGATTTTTTGTATCGCTTTGATCCTGCTGATTTGGTTGGTTTGGAGGATCTGGGGATGGTCTGCCATTTATTCAGCATTTAATTTATCTGAAGCTAAATACAAGACTGCGGCCTGGCTACAGTCTTTGGCAGTAACCAATGAGTCTTATCGGGCATCGCAAGACCCGAACTTTGCGATAGAAGAAACAGACCGTTTCGTCAACGAGCATATAGAATGCCAGAAAAAGCATTTTAGAAATACTTACAGTCAATTGCTTAGCTTTTTATTCCTGTACGCATTGGCAAGTGCTGTGCTGCTAGGTATGGGCGGATGGTTGGTTATCATTGGCCAGCTGACACTGGGTCAATTGGTTGCAGCGGAACTAATCATGTCGGCCATTTTCGTTGGTCTTCCTCAGCTAGCGGGCTATTTGGACTATTTCTTCGATGTGTGTGCTGCCATCGAGGAGCTTTCTCGCTTTCGAGAAGTTCAGACTCAATTGACAGTGAAATCTGGTGGGAAACAAATGCCAGAGAAGAACTCGATGGATTTTTCACGAGTGCGCTTACAGCGATTCGATAAAACTATGGAATTTGACTTTCAGCTCCCGGCCAATGGTATTGTCAGAGTGCTTGGAAATCCAGTGTGTCTCAAATGGTTAACAGAATTACTGCGTGGCAATTACCAGCCCAACGGGGGGCTGATTACCATAGGAGATACAGACAACCTTGATATCGACAGACAATTGTTGCGTCAGTCGATCAAGATGGTGGATCGGGTGACCTTGTTACCTATGTCAGTCAAAGCCTATCTAGAACTGTATGTATCCCCTGAGGCAAATTATTCGCGGCAACAAGCACTGGTCGCAATGCGTTTGGATGATGACATTGCTTCCTTACATGCTGGCATGGAAACTGTCCTTAGTCGTAGCGCATGGCCTCTTACACAACCCCAGGCTATTCGATTGAAATTGGCCACTGCCCTGCTGTCAAAACCGTCTGTCTTAGTGCTAGGAGATATTGTCGATACTGTTGATCCTGACATTATGGAACCTTATATTCAAAAAATAGAGGAACAGGGCACAACCGTACTTTATTTTACGCGGCGTGAAGATATGAAAGGGTTTACTCATACTATGACTGTTGGAGAAAACGGCCAATCAGTTGTAAATGCTGATGAGGTGACAACACTATGAGTAGCTCAAATGCATTATTAAAGAATCAAAAGTACTCCTTCGGTAAGCCCTATCAAGAAGATCAGCTTGCAAGACTAGATACGCTAGCTGGTATTAAAATTCCTAGTGTGATCAAGGTGACATGCTGGATTATCGGCATTAGCATTTTATTGGGTATCGCCAGTCTTTGGATTCCTTGGGTACAAACCACATCGGGTACAGGCCAAGTAACAACCTTGCGGCCCAATGATCGAGTTCAAAATATTAATGCCTTGGTGGCAGGACGCATCGCAGAATGGTACGTGCAAGATGCGGATTTCGTAAAAGCGGGTGATCCTATCATTCGAATTCAGGATATCGATGAGCAGCTCCTGCCGCGGTTACAATCTCAGCTACAAGCCGCTCAGCGAAAAATAGCTGCAGCGAGAGAGGCGGTAGCCACAGCAGAAATAGACTACCAAAGACAGGAACAACTCCTTGCAGAAGGTCTCGCTTCTCGTCTTTCTTTCGAGCAAGCACGAATCAAAGTCCAGCAACTCTCTGTTTCGGTAGCTGAGGCCACCACAGAACTTAACCAAGCTGAAACAGCGCTTTCCCGACAGGGTAGTCAATTAGTCCGAGCCCCTCGTGATGGCACCATTCTTCATGTGGAAGCAGGAGATACTGCAACTGTTGTTAGCGCAGGTCAGGTGTTAGCCAGTTTCATGCCGGCAAATTCTGAACGAGCGGTAGAGATGTACATAGATGGACGAGATATTGGATTGGTGGCTCCTGGACGTAGCGTAAGATTGCAGTTCGAAGGTTGGCCTGCGTTTCAATTTAGTGGCCGCCCGGATTTAGCGGTAGGTACTTTTCGTGGTGAGGTAGTCTTCGTTGAGCCCTCGGCGCGAACAGATGGTCGATTTCGAGTGCTTGTGAAAGAGCCAGAGCGCACCGCGGGTTGTTTGGGAGCTGAAGTTGAGGGCGGTATTCCACGCATGGGCGAGTGCGGATGGCCCCCAGAGACCTTTGTCCGCTTGGGTGCGAACGTGAGGGGTTGGATACTTTTAGAAACTGTGCCTCTAGGTTTTGAAATGTGGCGCTTACTTAACAATTTCCCCCCGTTAAACGCAGCCCCTACAACTGAAGAAATGGGCGGATAAGTAGTGTATTCATCGATCTGTAAGTTCCCTCTTTGCGCCTCCGTCGCACTCAGTCTTTTTTCCTCGGTGTGTTTAGCACAAGACACCCGATTAGTGAGTGAACAGGTTACGAATCTGGCTGATGTGTTGCGCAGTGCAGCGGAGTTTTATCCTAGTATCCAAGCTGCTCAGGCAGCCATTGCGGAGCAGGAAGCAGAATTCCTTGCAGCCAATGGAGCGTTTGATCCCCGTGTGGATGGTTCAGCTTATTCCCGATTAAGTGGATTCTATAACGGCACCGCGAGCAGTGCTGGGGTATATCAAGCTATGCCTTTTATGGGGGCTGAGTTGTTTGCCGACTACTCCGTTTCTGGCGGTACTTTTCCCGTTTATGAGGATCAGTTGGTAACTACCGATACAGGACAGGCTAGAATCGGTTTTGCACTATCTTTGCTACGAGACAGAGATATTGATGATGCCCGTTTTGCAGTGAAAAAAGCTGAATTGGAAACAGAGATTGCTGAGTTCGATTTGTTCGCTCAACAAATTCAAGTTTTGCAACAGGCTTATATCACCTACGCCGGATGGTTAATTTCCGCTCATCTGCTGGAAGCCTATGAAGAGTTATTGGAAGTTGCTGAGGTCAGGGGCGAGGCGCTGGAACGCCAATCAGCAGCAGGGGACGTTGCTGAAATTTTGGTGATCGAAAATGATCAGGCTATATTGCAGCGCGAAGGTCTGGTGGTAGAAGCAAGACGTCAGGTTCAGCTGTCAGCAGAACGGCTAGCGCTTTTCCTTCGAAGTGAAGACGGGCTTCCAGTTTATCCCCGCTACGATATTTCTCTTAGTATGCCGGATGGTGACGAAGACTTCTTAGATCAACCGGTTGCTTTACTGATAGATCAAGCACTGGAAAACCGCCCTGATATAGCGGTCGCTAAAACGTTACAGCAGCAGTTCCGCTTAGAAAGAAAAATAGCGGAAAATATGCTTAAGCCCCAGCTGGATTTTCGTCTCTATACGGCACGGGATTTCGGAGACGGGTCGATTACTCGTATGGGCACCGATACTATTGCAGATATCTCATTTAGCATTCCTCTTGAAACAAGAGCTGCTAGAGGGAAAATCGCCTCTGCTGATGCAAGATTGTTAGGGGTGGGCTATGAGCTGCGGTTGATAATTGATCAGGCTGAGCGAGACCTGCGCTTATCTTTAGTTAACCTTAAGGCAACCAGTGAGCTACAAGATGTAGCAGTGCAAGAATTACAGGTTGCTCAAGTCTTGGCTGATGCAGAAGCCAGACAATTTGAAGCAGGCACCAGTGATTACTTTTTACTGAATGTAAGAGAACGAATGCTGGGAGAGGCTCAACTTCGCCGCTGGCAAGCTGAGCTCAATCATCAAATAGCCTTAGCTAATTACTACGGTATTAGTATGAACATGCCTATTTTGTTGGGTGAGAATTCACCTCAGTGATGAAGCCTTAAAAGTGGCTTAAGCCACTTTTAAACTCATCGGTCGCAATAAAGAATTCCAAGCATTGATCGGGAGTTCGATAGAAGTCTCAATAACGCCAGCTCGTTAAATCCGCTCCTTCCGGTGCGCTCTGCTCAATACGCTCCAGTATCCGCGGCAGATACATGGTGTTGTAGCGCAGGCGAGAAATACCATTGCCATTTTCGTGATCGCCATTCCAGCAATGCTCGGCACGATCACCGTATTCAACCACGCCACCATAGTACGGATTAGTTGTGCTCTCTAGAAACTCTTCCGCAAGATAGACCGCGTTATTGAGATAGTAGTTGTCCATATCACCAACGTAGAGGTGAAGTTTACCTTCAAGTTTGGGACCAAGAGTCTCCCAGTCCCGTTTTAGGATATGCATCAAGTCATAGTTCTCGCGCCAATAGTCAGCCACTTCTCTGTCAATCTCGCCGGTTTCTTTATCCCACAAACGCAAAGGATAGCCATCATCTCCCATAGGAGAAAAAGTGGCTTCCCAGATATCATATTGTTGTCCAGATCGCCCTTTGTCACCCAGTGCGGCTTCAAAGCGATTGTAGTCATACTGGCTAGCATGGATGTTTCCAAGATAGTCTCTGTGGCCAGGGCGTGGGAGTTTTTGAAACTGGCTGTCGTAAAAATAGCCGTTGCTATCTTCATAGATGTTTACGGTTAAGTAGGCTCGAAAGTCGATTGGGTCGGGACAGGCGATAAAGGCGCCGTTGTATTCGTCTGGATAAAACGTTTGGACTGCCATCGCTTCCCATCCGCCGGTTGAACCCCCGTAGGTAAATCTAGCCCAGCCCTCACCTATGCCTCGGAATTGCTCCTCAATGAAAGGAATAAGCTCATAAGTCAGAGCATCTCCATAAGGTCCTTGACTCGCTGAATTCACAGCATAGGAATCATCGTAGTAAGGGGTTGGATGTTGGATTTCAATAGCGATAAAGCGCGGAAAGTCCTCGCTTATCCAATCTTGGTAGAAGTTATAGGCTTCTTCTTGTTCAATTAAATTATAGCCCTCTATATCGAAACGGGAACTGTAGCTTGGTGGGAGGTCTGGGTCCGGTGGGATTGTTCGGAAGCCACCAAAATCAGAGGGGAAGTGGCCGTGAAACACCATCAAAGGATAACGTGCTTGGGGGTTTTCATCGAATCCTTCAGGCAATAAGACGTGAGCACCAAGCATCACGTCTTCACCCCAGAATTCAGAAAGCAGCTCACTTCGCATTGTTATGTGTTTGATGTACTTACTGTCTTGTGGCGGAGTGATTTCGGGAATCACTTGATCAAGGACGAGCGGAAACTGATTTTCGCCAGTCGCGCTAATTTCTATTTTTATTGGCTTTGAATACAAATTGCCGGGTTTTCGATTCCATCGCTGACCCTCTCCTCGATCAGGCGGAAGGCTAACGGTGATACCGCTAGCCAAATTATAGTCCTTATAGCGGTTTAAAAGGGCTTGAGCATAATAAGTGCCAGGTGGTACTTCGGACAGCTCATGAATAGGGAATCCAACCGCTGAATTGTCCACTTGAACTTCTTGTCCTTCAGTCCAACTTTCAACGTTTAGGCCGAACATCAATTGGGTTTGCGCTGAGGTATTTACCAAAAACCGAGGTTCCTGTTCGGCATGGGTTGCTAGAAGCACCAACAATCTGCCGTCTTGTGGTTGGGTCACTGAATCGGAATTAAAACTGACAGAAAATTCTAAGTTGTCTTGCGCTTGCCCAAAACTTGTAAGCAGTAAAAAGCTCAAAGCACCTGCAATGCTTGGGAAAAATTGTTTAAACATAGTAAGCCTCATTAATTGTTCTTTGAAAATGGCGTAAAAGCTATTCACCTAAAGTCTGATAGTGACGGAGTTTGCAGCTTGTCTTGCTTTCTGCCGCGCTTCTTCAACACTTTGATCTCTCGTGACCACAACGCCCATACGCCTCTTACCTGAAACTTCGGGCTTTCCGAATAGGCGAAGATCCGTATTGGCTTTACTTAACGCAGACTGCAAATTTCCGAACTCTACCTGTTGAGAATCTCCCTCAACGAGTATTACCGCAGAAGCAGAAGGCCCATGGAAGTGGATGTTTGGTATAGGTAACCCTAAGACTGCGCGAGCGTGCAAAGCAAACTCTGATAGATCTTGTGAAATCAAGGTAACCATTCCAGTGTCATGAGGGCGAGGTGATACTTCGCTAAAATAGACGTCATCACCTTTTATAAAAAGCTCTACCCCAAACAGTCCCCGCCCCCCCAATGCGTCGGTAACTTTGCTGGCGATCTCTTTAGATTTTTCCAATGCCTTAGAAGACATTGCCTGAGGCTGCCAGGACTCCTGATAATCTCCTTGTTCTTGGCGATGTCCAACCGGTTCGCAGAAACTCACCCCATTGCAATGTCTCACGGTAAGTAAAGTAATTTCGTAATCGAATTCCACTAGACCTTCGATTATTACTCTGCCGGCACCGGCGCGGCCACCCTCCTGAGCAATAGTCCAGGCGGCATCTAGGTCTTCTGATGTTTTGAGTAGACTTTGCCCTTTACCTGAAGAACTCATTACAGGTTTTACAATGCAAGGAAATCCGATGGCTTGAGCAGCCGAAACAAACTCTTCTTTACAGCTGGCAAATTGGTAGGACGATGTAGGTAGGGATAATTGTTCTGCTGCGAGCCTGCGAATGCCTTCACGATTCATTGTGAGTTGGACTGCTTTTGCGGAAGGCACAACGGTAAAGCCTTCAGCCTCCAGGTCAGCTAACGTGTCGGTTGCGATTGCTTCGATTTCTGGAATGATGAAATCAGGCTTTTCTTTTTCAATGGCTGAGCGCAGTGATTCCGAGTCCAGCATGGAAAAAGAATAGCAGCGATCAGCAACCTGCATGGCGGGGGCATTTTGATAGCGGTCACAGGCGATGACTTCAACTCCCAGGCGCTGCAGCTCGATAACGACCTCCTTGCCCAGTTCTCCGGATCCAAGCATTAGCACTTTGGTTGCGGTGGATGAAAATGGGGTGCCGATAGCTGTCATATGCCTATTCCATGGTTTGTGATTTAGATCCCCAGTTTACGTGAAATAGTAGCAACTGAGATAGTGCAGACAGCTGCTACTAGTCGAATATGGGGTTTTGTTGTAGGGTGATAGCTATTGATAGTGCAATGTTACGCTTTTGGAGCTGAAAGACCTATGAACGACATAATAAGACAGTTTTTCCTGTGCAGCAGTTTATTTATCACGGCAGTCAGTTCTGGGTTTGCGCAAGAAGGGGATTGCAGAAGCTTTCGCACTGAAGGTGTTTTACTAGTGTTGGAAACTGAATTAGGTGGATTACCCCAAGCCAATTTGTCTGACTTGCTAGAGACTTTATCAGAGACGGATGTGTTGCTTGTCAATTTCGCCAGCTCTGAACTATGCATAACCCCGCTGAGTCAGACTGCCGTTGAGGGTGCCGCGTGGGCTCCACTATATTGGAACTCTGCTATCGATGAAGTTGCCGTAGTGGGTATGCTTGATGGTAGCTATGAAGTCCCCCTTCGGCTCGACTTCGAGTATCAAGGAGAACTGTTATTGGAAAGGACTGTTGGCGAAGACATTGGCCTCACTGAAATGGAATTCCTTTCAGATAACTCCGGTGTCGGTGCAGAAGATTTCTTTTCTGAAGAAATAGGGTATTTAGCTATTGGGGATACTGAATTAAACGGCTTGTTCGCTGAGGTTCCCCGCTATGGAATCGCTTATGACCATTACAGTGAGATTAATGGGGAATCTCCAAGCGACTCAGACCTAAGCCACGGCAGCTTAGGAATAGACGCCCTCCAAGATCATGTGTTGGTTGTGGATGCCAAAGGAAACCGGGCAGCTTTAATTAGCCCCTAAAAGGTTTTTCTAAACACCGGGTGACAACCTGAATTCTGCTACAATGGGGTATCTTTCTAGAGAATTTACCCCATGTCCTCGACCGATTTTCAGTCGCTTCAACTGCGTTCTGAGCTACCTCAAGCTATTTCTGCTCTAAATTACAAGATCATGACTCCTATTCAGGAGCAAGCCCTGCCGGTGATGCTGGCGGGTCATGATGTGCTCGCGCAAGCTAACACTGGAAGTGGCAAAACAGCAGCATTTACTATCGCGCTTCTCAACAAGCTCGATGAGAAACTGTACGAAACTCAGAGTCTGATAATTTGTCCGACGCGAGAATTGGCAGATCAGGTTTCGGAAGAAATACGAAGACTTGCCCGAACCATCGGGAACGTGAAGGTGCTTACACTTTGCGGCGGAAAACCGCTAGGACCTCAACTAGCGTCCTTGCAGCGCGCACCCCATATCGTTGTCGGGACCCCAGGGAGATTGTTGAAGCTGTTGCAAAAGAAATCTCTCACATTGGATAGTGCCCAAACCTTGGTGCTGGATGAAGCAGATCGAATGTTGGACATGGGATTTAGCGAAGACATTACAGAAATAATTAGTTATGTCCCTAAAGACCGCCAAACCCTTCTTTTTTCAGCGACTTATCCAGATGAAATTCAAGCTATCAGTGGGCATATTCAGCGAAACCCGAAAGATGTAAGAGTTACTGCCAGTGAGGCAAGTGTTCACATCGCCCAGAAATTTTTCAAGGTTAGAAAATCAGAGCGGGTGCAAGCATTCATTCAAATTGTTCAGCATTTTCAGCCAGAATCTACTTTGGTTTTTTGCAACACAATAGAACAATGCCAACGGTTGGCAGGTGAGTTAGTTAAAAAAGGGCTGCATGCGTTGGCATTGCATGGAGATTTGGAGCAGTTTAAACGAGATCAGGTACTGGTCCGGTTTTCGAACCGAAGCTCCTCTGTGTTGATTGCAACAGATGTGGCGGCAAGAGGGTTAGATATTGATGAACTAGATATGGTGGTGAACTTTGAGCTGGCGAGAGATGCAGAAGTGCACGTGCATCGTATTGGCCGCACCGGCAGAGCGGGAAGCGAAGGATTAGCTTTAAGTTTGTTTAGTGAGGAAGAAGAACACAAGGTTCAAAATATTCAAGACTATCAAAAGGTAAAAATTGAAAGAGCGAGTCCGGCGGATTTGGTTGTGAAACAGACGCAGACTAAAAATACCGTGCCGGTAATGACTACAATATTGATCAGCGCAGGGCGCAAAGACAAACTGCGTCCTGGAGATATTGTTGGAGCACTGACTTCGAATCCAGAGATGTCAGGTGATTGCATTGGCAAAATCAATGTGTTCGATAAAGTGAGCTATGTGGCAATCAATTCTACGCGGGCAGCGCTGGCTGCAACGATTTTGGCAGAAGGGAAAATCAAAGGCCGCAATTTCAGAGTCAAACAGCTGCGTTAGTCGCTGAAATTCTGAGTCGCCAAAGGAATCTGCAGCGTAGACCAGACATCTTCCTGCTGTGACCGGCGCCCGCGGAGAGCGGGCGTCGAGCCTTCAAAGATGGACTAACGGCGCGTCACAGTTGGAAGCTGTGCAGCTAGATTCCCCGTAATACTGATTGAAAGACAGCTTACCTCCGCATGACGTCCTCAACACCGTTTAGCTGAATTTACTGAAGATGCTTAGCGGTTTAGCTCCCTTACACGGTCAGCCATTCCTTGAATCACACCTGCTGCATTCTCAATTTGCGCGGGGACTAGCTCGTATTGACGCTGTTCAATGGCTTCTCGGACACCTGGGATGGTTTTTACTCCGTACCCAGTGTAGAAACCCGGCGCATAGATGTGATGCACAAACCAGGGGCGTCCAGGGAGTCCCGCTTCACGAGTCAATTCCCGTTCACTTGTGTACAACAACATGTTATCAGTCTCGCTTGCTTCACTATCTACGATATCTGAATAGCGTTGGCTTTGCTCTTGTAACTCTGCCATCGCATTTTTTAAGGGTGCAAAATTGAAAAACGGTACTTCCGCTTTCACAGGGGGAGGGCCTAAGGATTTAGTCTGATCTAGTACTAAATCGTAAATTCCAGATTCGACCATAGAGTTAGTTTTTTCAGTGTCATCCCGCATGTTATTCGCTAACGATTCAATTTCATCGATGTACATCGAGATATTGTCACTGAGCCCTGTAAACTCAAAAGGCAAACGAGGCGCATTGGCTAAGCGAAGGGTAGCTCGACCGGCAACTTTTGCCAATGCGGCCCCGTAGATCATGCCTGGGTCTCGCCACTTAGTGTAGTGCTCGTAAGTATCATAAAGAGTATGGTAGCTCCCGTCTGCCGCTTCTCCTCCAAAGGATATATTCAGCGAAGCTATACCGAGATGCTGCAAGAATGGTGAATAGTCAGAGCCTGAACCCAGTGGACTAATCCGTAAATCAGCACGGTTCGCAGCGTCATCCCGAAGGCGAGCTGTACCTCCGTTAACTGTTAGATTTGCCCTTCTTCGCTCTGCAACAGAAACACCGGTTTGAGGATCGATCACGTCACGCATAACCTCGTTTGCCATTTTCTCAAGAACATGGCTGCCACCAATGTTGACGAAGCCGCGGCTGTTACCATCCGTGTTGATGTAGGCCACAGCATGCTCACTAAGTGCCTGAGCGTGTTCTTCCACCCATTCAGTGGATCCGATTAGGCCTTGTTCTTCGGCATCCCACGCTGCATAAATGACAGTTCTTGATGGTCTATGCCCAGCTTCGGCTAATTTAGCCAGGGCTTGGGCTTCTGACATTAACGCAACCAGTCCGGAAAGTGGATCAGCGGCGCCGTGGTTCCAACCGTCATGATGGTTGCCTCTAATTACCCACTGGTCCGGATACTCACTTCCTGGCATCCGAGCAATCACATTGTATGCTGTCACCATATCCCAATTGAATTCCAACTTAAGGCGGACCCTCGCCGGGCCCGGTCCTAAGTGATAAGTAATGGGTAAGCCGCCACGCCATTCAGCGGGAACCACCTCTCCACCCATCGCCGCGAGCAAGGGCAATGCGTCTCGATAAGAAATAGGAAGAACAGGAATTTTTGTGATAGTGGGCGCATCTTCACGTTCAAGCCGCTCTGCATCAGCCGTGGCTCCGATGAAAGGAGTAAGGACATCTCCGGGATAGGTGGGCATATCCATGACAGAGCCTCTTTGCACCGCACTCTCATGTTTGAATGGCCCATCAGGGTAAGTGTCTCCTCTACCATACCCATCATCAGCGGGGTCAGAGTAAATGATCGTCCCAATAGCCCCTTTTTCACCCGCGAGCTTAGGTTTAATCCCCCTCCAAGACCCCCCGTAACGGGATATCGCAATTTTGCCTTCAACGCTGATGCCATATCGCTCCAGAATTTCATAATCAGCAGGGGTTCCATAGTTTACAAAAACCAACTCGCCTTCAACGTCACCATCAGTGGAGAAGGCATTATAAGGAGGCAACAGGTCTTCTACGGAAGATGTGCTTGGATCTTCTGCCAGGCTATCTTCGCTTAAAGACGCGGTGTATCGGGTTGGCGCGACGAGTTCTAACTCTCGGGTTTTTGGGCTAGGGAAGAGGACTTCGTATTCAACGATTTCAGTCTCAAAACCCCAAGCCCGAAATTTTTCTGCGACGAACTCTACATTCTCTCGACCTTTGCGTGTGCCAACATGATGAGGCTCAGAGGAAAGAAATTTTAGCCATTGATCAAGCTCCTCGCTCTTTATTTCGGCATCGAAAGCTTGCTCGATTTGCTGCTGACTGTTGCTTTTATCGCTGAATCCTAAAATCGAATTTTGAGCGTGAAGGGTTGAACTAAGAAGGGCCAAGGCTATTGCTAACGTGCGCATAGTAATCTCCGGATAATGGAAGCCCAAGATTATCATTCTTCCTAACTAAGTAAACAGTCGTTGATAGAGCGGTTGAAGCGCTCAGAACCAGGTCCACCAACACTATAGGGAGGAAGAGCTCGATTTTGCATCGGAAAGATTTTTATTCAACTTTTCAAGTAAAGTATCAGGGCTGTCAGCTTCGGTGCTTTCCTCGGTGGCAATTACGAGGTCTACCTTGACCTGGTCGCCTTTAAATTTGAAAGGTAAGTTCGTTATAGTAGTTTTAAGCGACTCTGCTTGGGAGATTGCGTCAGCTTTGATGATGTTATTTTTCACCAAGACAAATTGGCCATTGCCACTGTAGCTTAGAAAATCTTTTGCCATGACAGTTTTTTCTATTTCGCGTGCCAGCAATTCAATTGCTTTGTCACCAGCTTTGTTTCCGTATTTTTCATTAAGCGCCGTTAATCCGGCTATGTCCCCAGCGCAAATGCAAAGCGTCTGCTGCTGCTCTTTGTGGAAGGCAAGTTGCTGATGTAAATGCTCGTTGAGTGCACTTTGGTTGGGTAACCCAGTGAGCGGGTCCCTTGAGGTCTGTAATTCATTATCACTGGCAAGATCAAAGGATTCTGTTATGTTTTTGGTTTTACTCTCTAAGCGATCCAAATCGGCTTGTTGTGACGTCAGTAAGCTTTGGAACTGAACTTGTGACTGTTCATCTATCTTAGAAGCGGCCTCGATATTTTCTGCAATTTCATCCAGTGTTTCTTGGGTTTTCAACTTGGCGCTTTCTAAATCTTTTGCAGTATCGAGGATAGTCCGTATTTTTTCGACTCCTCCTCTGAGACGCTGATTTTGGTTGCGCTTAGAGGATTTGAATTTCTTCGCGATGGCACCGCTGTTGGCGATTGATTGATCAATTTTCGACAATGAATAGTTAATTTCCCCAAGATAGTCTAGAAAGGCTTTCTTGTCTTGAGTGCGCGCTAGCTCAATAAGGTTAAGGACCTTGGGATAGCGAGATAGTAATGCCTCAGAGTCAGCCCTTGAAATCTCATTTGAGAGTAGCTTAGCCACATCTGCAACCGTCGCGTTGTCGTAAAGCTGTTTGAGCAACTTGATAACAAACGGTTTGGTTTGTTGATATAGCGCGCTCTCTTCTTCAACAAAGCTCCCGGCATTCTGTGGTATTTCAAACCCTTCAGGGCTGGCTAGTTTCGTGTTATCTGAAGCCGTTCGATGGCCAGAAGCAGGTATGTTTTTGGACGTGGCGACCGACTTTTTGAATCTATTCCACAAACCTTCCGCCGGGTTTTTTTCTGCGTAGTCACTGCTTAATTCAGTCAATAGGGGTAAGAGTAAATCGATGAGCTCAGACTCAAATTTCCTTGCAAGGTCGGCCCCCTGATGACTGCTCTTTAGTTTTTTTTGAAAGTCTTTTAACTCTTTCTTAATTTCTGTGTCAATGGAGGAATTTAGCAAGAGGGCTAAAGCGTCAGAAGTATGCTGTTTTTGCTTTCTACTCTCTTCAGCTTTTTGTGTATCAAGCCTAATTAAGTCTGATTCTATAGTCTGTAGCAGTTCTGATATTGAAGGGTAATCTCGTGCAGTCTTTAGCAAGGCTCTAAGTTTGCTTAACTTACTGTCGAGAGATATATCTAAACCATCTCCTGCCAAACTCACACTCAGCAAGCCTCTCCGTAGTACATCTATGGTGGAGTCCGCCTCAATTTTTTCTTTTTCTTGATCTTCCAAAGAAGAAAAGTATTTCTCTCGCCATGAATCTTGATCGTATGCGGTTGGTTTCTTTGATTGTGCATCAGAACGAAGAGAGCTAGTTGTATTCATGGAATCCGCATCTGTTTTTGATTAAAAAGAATTGCCTGAATAAAGTATAAGACAGAAGAAGAGCGCTTCCGGTACTTTTTAGCTATAAGCAGCTTTGCACTAGTCGCAGAATGGCATTTACAGTGCGTGAGAGGAGTTGAGGAAAGGGAGAAGAGCGTGGGAATGGAGACTGGGAGTTAGAATATTCGCTACTAACTCCCACTCTGAACAACGGGAATTTTGATCGTTTGCCTAAATCAGAGACAGTTCGCTGAGGAATTTATTGGATTCGGAGATAGAGGCTTCCATATCTCGAATCAATTCAGAAATATCACCCTCGATACTAACGAGTTCTGTGCGTAATGAGGCAATGGCTCTTGAGTTTAAATTGTGTTTCAGAAACAGAACTTGATCTCGAAAGGCATTTATCACAGGTGTCATTTTGTTTTCGGCAGTGTGCATGGATGTAACTAATTGCTGATAAAGTTTACGCGTCTCTCGAAGTGAGTTTTCACTTGCTTGCTTCAAAGATTGATTAGTGTAAAGCTCCAGCTCATCTTCCCATTCTTCAAAGAGATCTGCTGAAACAGATTCAACCGACCGGATTTTATCCCGCACGCTATTGGCGCGGTCTTCGCTGCGTTCAAATTCAGTGTTTAAGCTATCGTAGGTTGCTTGTAAATCACCACCATCAAAATTGAGTAATGCGCTAAATTGCTCCAGGGCAGAACTAAACTGGGCTTTGGCAGCTTCTTGAGAATCACGGGCTTCCTCCACTCGGTCCACTAAAATATCCCTTTTATGAACTCCGAACTGCTCCATGGTTTCATAGTAGACAGTGCCGCAATTAACTAAGCTCATGCCTAAAAAGGTAACAATAATAATTTTCAATGAGCGGACGAGAGACCTTTGCGTTCGAGATTTTCCCAATACTGACTTTTTGTCGCCTGATTGAAGAATGTTCATCCTAATTCGCTCCATGGGTGTCTTTAATGGCGCTTATTAACTCTTTGTTTCGTTTCTCTGCTAAGTGAGTATGGACCACGAAGAGTGCATGGACGATCCCAGGAACCCAGAAGAAAAGGCAAAGGAAAATATTAAGCAATCCTTGGATTGGCTTGGCACAGAGAAAAACAGCTACTGGGGGTAAGAGCAGGGCGAGTAAATAACGCATTGAGGTTTCCAATCAAAGGTAGAAAGGAGGAATTCTATCACATAGCCTAGTGAACTGATCAAGGATTGGAAGGGTTTTAAGCGGCCTTAATCACAGACGCTAAACCCGATAGTATGAACATCATCGGGCCATGTCCCTCCAACAGGAAGTATTCCATAATAGTTTTCACCATCGACCGGTACGTTATGCATGAACAAATTGTACTTTTCATCCACGTTATCCTTGCAAATTTCATACAACAAGTTGATTGCTGCAAGATCGTCCGCATGCATAGATTTGGTTTTAGGCAGAAAGTACATTAATGCGTCAGGATTATCGCTGTGTCTAATTCCAAGACCGTGAAGTATTTCATGATTCAGTATTTTGTCGATGTTCTCCAGATCTATCACGCTTGAATTGAGCCAAATATCGAAATCAATAATTTTTTGTGAATCGATAATCCAGTAACGCCTTGTTGTAGCTCCAATAGTATTTTCACTTAAGGCAAATTTGGACTCATGCCAGGCGATAGTAGAGGGGATAACTTGCAAGTCACGCACAGGTTGGTCTGCGCAATAGAACGTGACTTTATAATCGAATCCAACGGAATCCCTGCGGCCCGTGATATCAAAGTCCACCGGAGATACTGAATTGAATGCTTTTTCTATGGCAGGTAGAACGAACGAGGGGCATCCATCCATGTAGTGATAGCTTATTTTCTCCCGCCATCGCTCGCCGGTAAACTCGAAAGCATAGATTTTAGGAGTTGCCAAAGCCGCACATAAAAGCACTGTGTTGAACAGTATTACGCTTAGGTAGCGGGCATTTAAATTAGGTGTGTTACTCATCAATAGCAGTCAGCTTTAGTTTCTACGAAAGAATCGCTTTAAACGGTCATGCCTGACTAAGTGTAGTAGAGTAAATTTCTCCTCGACGGAATGTTTGTTTATTGACGAGCTAGTAGACGGATTTACTGGGGAATATGTGCAGCGCTAGATCTGTGGCCGGTCGTTCTAAACTAAGAGATAAAACAGAACAGAGAAGCTGCCCATCAGCAACGCGTAAGGTACTTGAGTGAGAACATGATCCATGTGGTCTGAACCGGCGCCTACAGACGACAGTACAGATGTATCGGAAACCGGCGACGCATGGTCTCCGAAGATGCCCCCACCCACGACAGCCGCAATAGCCTTGTAAACTGTTGGGTCTTCTGCAATGCCTCCGGTAAAACCATAAGCGATTGGCAGCACAAAGGGGATCATTAGCGCGTATGCGCCCCAAGATGTCCCTGTTGAAAATGAAATGGTAGCGGTGATAAAAAATGTTACTGCAACGAACAGTGCAGGGGTCATATAGCCGTCGGATATGGACATTATATATTGAGCAGCCCCTAGGTCTTTAGTAATGGTATTCATGCAGTAAGCTAATGCCATTAGCACCACTGCTGGCATCACGCTGCGCAGACCTCGAAGACCAATATCAACCAATTCATTTGCGGTAGATATTCTTCCTCGGATAAAAAGCACCAGCGCTAAGTAGAATACCGCGCTCATAAAAGCCTCTGCTATTTTCATGTTGCTAAAAACGAAATAGCTTATACCCACGGTTGAAAAGATAATGACTATGGGGACCATAAGTTCAAGAAGTAACGATGCGCCATTCACGCTCTGCTTAAATAAATCATCTTCTTCACTAACCATGGGAACAGCGCCATCGCGAAGTACTTTACCTTCGGTGCTTGCTCTGGTTTCTGCTTTTTTCATTGGTCCAAAGTCAGGTATTTTTTCTAGACAGATACAAAGAGCAAATAGGATAAGAAAAATAGGATAGACGTTGTAAGGGATCGCGTTGGCGAACAGACTGATAGCGGTATCAATGTCGTTGACTGGGCCGCCCTCTTTGACAATCAAACCAGCAATATAGGCACCCCAAGACATGAAAGGCACTAATACGCAGATAGATGCTGTAGTAGAGTCTAAAATAAAGGCGAGCTTTTCTCGGGACACCAAGGCTTTGTCAGACAGGGGGCGCATAATTGGGCCTGTCATCAACGGACTAAAGTAGTCGTCAACAATTACTATGCCCATTAGCCAAGTAGTGGTTTTAACCTGAACTGGGGTCTTGCAACGGCCTGAAACCACATCCGCAAATTTGGAAATAACCCCAGCGGTTTTAAAAAGTTCAAAAAGAATGCCAATCGATACCACGATTAAAGCGATCCAAATAAACTCTCCGCCGCCGAGAGACTGCTGTATCAAATCACTGAACCCATAGATCGGATTGAAAACAATGGAATTCCCCGCTGAATAGCCAATCATTAACACCCCGGCCAAGCAGCCAGCAAGGAGCGAAAAAATGGCACTGCGGGTTATAAAAGCAGAAATCAACGCCAAAACCAGGGGTATTAACGAGATCAGGCCGAGTCCGCTATCAGCTTCCATTGCAAAAATTTCCAATTATTAAGTGTGGTGAGTCTAGCAGCAAAGTGGGTGCGGCCATAATCTGAGGTCTTACTGTTGACGCGCCGTTAGTGCAGCTAGGTCGGGCAGGGCTAGCCCCTAAAGATAGACTTCATCGAGGATAGCTTATAGTCTTGGGGACTTAGCCTAATCAATTTGTCTTCGGAGATAGTCTTATGAACTTCCCCACCGTCCGAGTCGCTTCGATTCTTAATCGCGCTATATTTGTAGCGATCAGTTGGATCGTAGCCGCTAGTCAAGTAAGCGCCCAAGTGCCAATCATTCAACCTGGTGCCCCTGGCCAGCCTAGCCGCCAAATTTCGGTTGAGGAGGCGTCAGATCTCGCCAGTCTTGAGTTCTCTGAGGGTGACGTCAAATTCATGCAGGGCATGATTTCCCATCATAGGCAGGCGATGGAAATGAGTGCGTTGGTGGTAGGGCGAACAAACCGTGACACCATGGAATTAATTGCGCAGCGGATCGCATTATCGCAAGAAGATGAAATCGCTATGATGCAAGATTGGTTAGAGGATAGAGATCTCATGGTTCCAATGATGGGCTCTCACGATATGGCTGACGGTGAGATGATGCCCGGTATGGCAACCGCAGCGGAAATGGAAGAGCTAGGAACTCTTAGTGGACCAGCTTTCGATACTCTGTTTTTGCAGTTGATGATAGAGCACCATAAAGGTGCCCTTACAATGGTCGATGAGCTGCTGGCACAGCGTGGATCTGCCCAAGATTCTGTTCTGTTTGCCTTCACCAGCGATGTCACCGCGGATCAGTCTAGCGAAATTGACAGAATGAATTCCATGCTGGCGGGTTTTTCCCCCGACCCTAGGGTGAATCTAAAGCCTGGTTTTGAAGACGCAGGTGAAGCAGCCTTGAATATGCAATTGGTCGCTGCGCTACCTAAACCGGACGGTTTCTTTGATCCAGAAAACCCATCGGGTTTGCCAATGGAGAGAGAAGAAGAGAATACAGAAACGCTGGAGCCAGATGCGGAAGCAGATGAAGACGGTGATGAAGAAAGCGTTGGTCAAGAAGCTAATAGCAATCTAGCGGAGACGCCAGCGGCTGAAGCTGAGGAAGATGAGACCAGTGAACCGAGACCAGGCTTATTGAACTTTGCAAACACTGATCTTTTGTTTGCTGATGACGTGCTCGTGGCAGGCAATTACCACGGCTTCAATGCCTACGATATAAGTAATCCTCGCGCGCCAGAGCTGTTGAGTTCGGTGGTTTGTCCCGGCGGGCAAGGAGACGTTTCAATTGTTGGCGATTTATTGATTATGTCAGTTGAGCAAACCCGTGGTCGCCTAGACTGTGGATTACAAGGGGTTGCTGAGCCGGAGAGTGAGGAAAGATTTCGTGGTGTAAGGCTTTTTGACGTGAGCGATTTCAGAATGCCAATCCAAGTAGGTGCCGTTCAAACCTGCCGTGGTTCCCACACTCACACAGTAGTTACTGACCCAGACGATGACGGCAATATTTACGTCTATGGCTCTGGTACCAGTTCAGTGCGGCCTGGAGAAGAGCTAGAAGGCTGCTCCGATGAGTCGCCCTTTAAAGATCAAGATTCAGCTTTGTTTAGAATCGATGTTATTCAAATTCCTTTGAATAATCCTGCGGAATCTAGAGTAGTAAACCGTCCTTTTATTTTCTCTGACCCAGAATCTGGTGTTTTAGCAGGGCTTTGGGAAGGTGGCGATCACGGGCCCGGCACCCAGGATACTCGTCAAACTAACCAGTGCCACGATATAACAGCGTATCCAGAAATTGGTTTAGCCGCAGGTGCTTGCTCGGGCAATGGAATTCTTTTGGATATTTCAGACCCAGCGAATCCAGTACGAGTGGATGAAGTGATTGACGCAGGGTTTGCCTACTGGCACTCAGCTACTTTTAACAATGACGGCACGAAAGTGTTGTTTACAGATGAGTGGGGCGGCGGTTCACGTCCTCGCTGCAGAGCATCAGATCCATTAGATTGGGGCGCTGACGCGTTCTATGACATTGTTGATAAGAAAATGCAGTATCGCAGCCATTTCAAAATGCCTGCACCTCAAACGGATACGGAGAACTGTGTCGCACACAACGGCTCGCTGATTCCTGTCCCTGGTCGAGATATTTTTGTCCAAGCTTGGTATCAAGGTGGCATCTCAGTGATCGATTTCACTGATTCTTCCAACCCAACAGAAATCGCATTCTTTGATAGAGGGCCGCTGCACGAAGAGGAATTGATTCTGGGTGGCTACTGGTCGGCCTATTGGTTCGATGGCCTCATTTATGGAACAGAGATTGCTCGCGGCTTGGATGTATTCGCACTTGCTCCTTCGGATTTCATCACAGAAAACGAGATTGCTGCGGCATCGCTGCGCTCGGCTGGCAATGTAGTTAATGCTCAGCAGCAAGCTAGGCATGTGTGGCCGGCAGAGCCGGTTGTTGCCAGAGCCTACATGGATCAGTTGGTTCGCAGTGAAGTTATCGCGCAGGACCAGATAATGGAGCTAACCACAGCACTGGATCGCGCTGAGGAGCTGTTAAAAGGCGATGACAACGATCGTCGAGCGGCTCGTGACTTGGCCTCAATTGCAGAAAATCTGGAAGACGAAGGTAATGCGAGAGAGGGCATAACCCGTAAGCGTTACACAGAGTTAGCGGCGATAGTTGATCAGATCGCGCGCCGAGTTCGCTAACACCTCGAGTACTAAAAAAGCCCCTGCTCTTGTGAAAGTGCGGGGGCTTTTTTATTGGCGCTGAGATAAGTGGGCGTTTACATCGACTCAATTGATTAAGGCTATGGGCTGGCATTGTTTTTTTCGGTGCCGATTAGGTACTATTCGAGTAACAGTATGTTTAGTTTGGATTTATTGAGGTAACTGAAATGAAGCTTTCACGTGTTCTGGCCCTGCAAACAGCCCTCTTATTAGGGGCAGTCCAATTGTCAGCCTTGGCTCAATGGCCCGACGAGCCGCCCGCAGAAGCGCCTGCTGAATGGGGGGCTGTGTCGGCCAACTTCGAAGAAATACCCTATCCCTATCCAGTACAATTTTTGAATTTGAAGCGATTCGGCAAAGATATGCGAATGGCCTATATGGATGTAGCTCCAACGGGTCGCAGCAATGGACAAACTGTGTTGTGGCAGCATGGGATGAACTTTTATTCTGAAGCGTATACTCCTACCTTAAAAGCGCTAAGCGAGGCAGGGTTTCGAATCTTAGCGGTAGATAGAATTGGCTATGGCAAATCTTCGAAACCAATCATTCCATACGACTTCAATTTTGTGGCGGCCAATATGAAGGCGCTATTGGATGAACTGAATATCGATGAGGTCGCTATTGTTGGTCACTCCATGGGAGGCATGACAGTTAGCCGATTTGCAATGCTTTACCCTGAGATAACTACTCATGTGGTGATGGTGAACCAAATTGGTTTGACAGATCAGCGGCAAAGCAGACCCTGGACAGACCCCTATGCAAACGAGCTCGGTGTATCATCCTACCAATCGATTCTGCGAGGCCATCGACGCTATTTTCCCCAGGATTGGCCACCCGCTCATCTGGAATTTGTCCGTCGTCAATACGGTCAAACACTCAGTGGTGAATGGCCGCGGTTAGCTATGGTGCGGAGACTTCAAGGACAAATGCTTTATGAAGATCCGGTAGTTTATGATTGGCAGCATATTTCTAGCAAAGCATTAGTCATCGCCGGTGAAGAAGACGGTTTGGTAAACGACTTTCCAACTCTCGCTCGTCACGTGGCAAGTGAGTTGCAAAATTCTGCTATTCATTTGTATCCAGGAATCGGGCACGCGCCGCAAATCGAAATTCCAGACCAGTTTCATACGGACCTCATCCGGTTTTTGCGATCTGATCCTGAAGAACCTGCTTCTGAGTGGAAGTAAAAAATAAGCTCTTAGAACCTTTAGCCTGAATTCCGGGCTAGAGGTTGTCGCTTGCTCCTTCCGATTTTCCATCAACAGAGACAATTACATGAATCTTTCTAAATTTCGTTATGCGTTGTTATTGTCAGCTGCAATCACTGTGTGGACTTCCAGCGGGCAAGACGTAGCGGTTGCGCCCGAAGACACGGTTTCTAAAATTCCCGCTCCTAGCCGATTCGCGAGCGAGCACAGCGGAAGATTCAATGGCGAGAGAATTCAATACGATGCCATCGCCGGAGAAACTTACCTTACCGATAAATCCGGGGAGCCCAAAGCCAGCATATTTACCTTTAGCTATATCAAGAAAGATGTGGAATCTGCCGAGTCCAGGCCAGTGACTTTCATTTGGAATGGCGGCCCAGGATCTGCATCTACTTGGCTGCACATGGGCGGTTATGGTCCAAAGCGGGTGGTAGTCCCTTCCGATGCGGCCCATGCGGGTTTACCCCCTTATCCAATTGAAGATGCTCCAGAAACAATTCTAGATGTTTCAGACCTCGTATTTATCGACCCTGTTGGCACCGGCTACTCGCGGGCGTTGGGAGATCATGAAAGTAAAGAATTTTGGGGATTAAGCGAAGATGCCAATTCAATGGCAGAGTTCATTCGCACTTGGATCACTGAAAATAAGCGCTGGAATTCACCTAAGTTTCTACTAGGTGAGAGTTTTGGCACCACGCGTGCAGCAGTAGTTGCGAACATTTTGGAAGGCAGGCTTTCCATTAGTCTTAATGGAATTATTTTTATCTCTCAGGCGCTGGACTATCAAGGTTCCACTCCCTACGTTCGAGACAATATTATTTCTCATATCACTTTTGTACCTACCATGGCTGCAACCGCGCTTTATCATAATCGGATATCCCCGCCCCCGGAAAATATTGAGAGTTTCGTACAAGAAGCACGAGAGTTTGCTACCGAGGAATACCTTCCAGCGCTGTTTAAAGGTTCAACCATTAGCCAGCAAGAATTTTCATCAGTACGAGATCGACTTGCCTACTTCACCGGGCTGAGCCCAGAGTATATAGAGAGAGT
>JBGCEK010000019.1:0-5144 GCA_045106275.1 Pseudohongiellaceae bacterium
ACGTTTCGTTTCTTGTTCAAAAAAACTGAGTGTGCCTTCTGCCCGGGCCATGCGGTTCTCAGTATTCTCCGCTAAAACCAAGGTTACATATTCATTGACCACATTTGAAACGACCCGAGCTGAGGCGCCTTCAAAAGAAATAGTCATCAAAGTAGCCTGACCACGGCCCCCAGTACGTCTGATGGATGTCTGCCCTCGCATGGTTTCCACAATGTCATCCGGACTCATAGTCCGGATATCTGTGAACACATCAAACTTCCGCGCAATATCCAGCATATTTGCGCGCGTCAGCAGTTGTCGCTCCAGAACCTGTAGCTGCTGTCCTGGGTCTGTCCGAAGAACAGCCGCCATGTCACTGGGTATTTGCGGCTCTTGCACAAGTAGAAGCGCTGAGGTCGAATATGTCGCCGGCAGTTTAACCGCAACAAGACCAGAGGCCACAACGCACGTCAGGAACAAGGCTGTCATCACAGGGAGACGACGCAGGAAAAGCCCCCGGTAGAATTTCATATCCAGATTCATTCGGCCGCCTCTTCAGGAACGTCTATTCTATTTAGCAACAAAAAAGGCTCAGGTGTTACAGGCAATATGACACCATCTTTTAATAACTCTTTGACAACGGTCAGACTGACAGCTTTGTGTCCAGCACTTGCCGTATATACAAGAGCAAGATCACAAATCTTATTGATCACCCGAGGAATGCCCTGAGCTGTCTCAAAAATAAGCGCCATCGCTTGCGTGCTGATTTCTTTACCAGATCCTCCGACATAGGTCAGACGATGACGGATATATTCGCGCGCAGTCGGTAAATTCATTGGTTCCAAATGGTACGTTGCCGATACACGCTGTGCAAACTGGCGCAGGTCTGGATGTGTGATTTTCTGTCTAAGCTCAGGCTGCCCAAGCAGCACGATTTGCAAAAGCTCATCTTTATTGGAGTTGATATTTGTCAACATTCGCAATTCTTCAAGAGCCTCAAAGGTAAGGTTTTGGGCCTCATCAATGATCAAGACAACAAGGCGGCCTGCAGCATATTCGGAAACAACAAACGATTGGAACTGTTCAAATAGCTCTACATAGTCTCCTGACGTATCAGGCGTGATCTCCAGTGCACTCAAAACCCACCTCAGGAGTTCCCCTCGCCCCCCTTGAGCGTTTGAAATCAACCCGACGGTCATATCGCTTTCAATACTCTGCAAAAGCGCTTGGACAAGTGTTGTTTTACCTGTGCCAACTTCGCCTGTCAGCACCGTTAGGGGTGCGCGAGTTGTCAAACCGTACTCCAAAACTGAAAACGCACGCGCGTGGCCCTTAGACCAGAATAAAAAAGACGGGTCTGGCAGCAAAGAAAAGGGCCGCTCCGTAAATCCGAAGTGATTAATATAGAGATCTTGCCTCATAAAACGCCCTGACTATACCACACGCGCTTACAACCATAACCGAAGCCGCACTACTAATACTGTCATATAAAGGCTACACAGTTATTTACATGGCAAATCTTTGGCCTAAATGCGCCTTGCTCAAAAAGTGACCCAAAAACTGCCGTTAAGTTCTCAAAATCCGCAGCACGAATCAAAATAAACACTTATAGAATGGACTTACCCTGAAGCTCTGGCACACTAAGAAGATGTTAATATTCTAAAAAAACACCCTATGATTGATGTTTTAGGGTTATTGTTCGCAAAATATATGCAATTCAAAGCAAATTAATTAATAAAAGATTCATTACTTTAAGAAACTGCGAACTGATGATAGATTTTAAAATTAATGGTCGTAATCAGTTTGCAACAACGAATCTTGTTAATTTTCAGCGTTGTAATTTATTTTTAGAGGGTCCGGCTGCCAGCCTGTTTTTTTTTATGACACTACATATTCCTGAAATTCAACCAAGCTTCACAACAACGCCCGTACCTAACTCGGCAGTGGAGAGCACACCATACAAAAGATCTTTAAAGCGCATTCTTGACGTGACTTTGACGATTGCCAGCATACCACTTGTGCTGCCCCTGATTGCAATCGCAGCAATGTTCGTTCTGATTGATGGTGGCAAACCGTTTTATTCTCAACTCCGGGTTGGTCAGGGCGGGCGTCACTTTCGCATTTGGAAACTCCGCACAATGGTTGTCGATGCAGAGAAACGGCTGGCTTCTTACCTAAAGGACAATCCAGCAGCTCGTGCCGAATGGGATGAAAATCAAAAGCTCAAGAATGACCCGCGCATTACACTACTAGGCAGATTGCTGCGTAAAACTTCACTGGATGAATTACCTCAACTGTGGAACGTCTTAAATGGCACAATGTCGCTAGTTGGCCCACGACCCATGATGGTCGACCAGGAAGCATATTATCCGGGGAAAGCTTACTATCGCATGCGCCCAGGCATTACAGGTCTCTGGCAAATATCAGATAGAAATAATTGCAACTTTGTTGGACGGGTTGCCTATGATGAAGAATATTATAAGTCTTTGTCTCTAAAGATGGATGCACAGATTATTCTGAAAACTTTCAGCGTTGTTATGCGTGCAACGGGGCATTGAATACAGTCTGATCAAAGTCTCGACCACTAACAGACAGTAGATCATATGAATTGATTGCAGAGCAATTATACTTACGCTACGCCCACGTTCTGAGGTGATCTTAAAGGCGTTCAGGAATATATGATATATCCCGTTATCTTATGTGGAGGGTCTGGCACGCGCCTTTGGCCCTTATCCCGGAAATCATACCCCAAACAATTCACTAATTTTCTGGAGGCACACACCCTCTTTCAAGCGACCATTGAGCGCCTCTCAGGTCCGCACTTTGAAGCCCCTCTCGTTATAACTACCTCAGATTTTCGCTTCATGGTGACTGAACAGTTAGCAGAAATTAACGTTACCCCCACCGCAGTCGTGATTGAACCAGACTCTCGAAATACGGCACCTGCCATACTTGCCGCAGCGCTGCGGCTGCAAAAAAGCGACCCCGAGGCTTTAATGCTTGTCTCACCTTCTGATCATCTCATCCATGAGCCTGCACAATTTAGAGACGCCGTATCAGCCGGTGTAGCTGCTGCAAAAAATGCGAAACTTGTAACTTTTGGCATTCAACCAACCCGTGCAGAAACCGGATATGGATATCTCGAAGTCATCAAAGACATCACGGACGTCTCATCCAGCGTCCTCCCTCTCAAAAACTTTGTCGAAAAGCCTGATCTTACAAACGCCCAGAGAATGTTCAGCGCCGGTACATTCTTATGGAATGCTGGAATATTTCTATTTTCTGTCAAAGCGATCATCAAAGCTTTTGAAAAAAATGCCCCAGACTTAATTCCTCCCATACAAAATGCTCTGGAAGCGGCAACACATGATTTAGGATTTTTACGGCTGGCTCCAGACTACTGGTCTCAAGTAGAAAATATTTCTATTGATTACGCCATCATGGAAAAAGCAGATAACCTCTGCGCTATTCCTTATGAAGGACAATGGTCTGATGTAGGAGGCTGGGATGAGGTCTGGAGGGAAACGAAAAGCGGACCAGAAGACGTCTCTATATCTCAGAATGTGACACCCCTTGATTGCCAAAATACCCTTTTAAGATCCGAAGACCCCAACATGGAAGTCGTTGGCATTGGGCTCAAGAATATTATAACCGTTGCGATGCCGGACGCTGTCCTCGTCGCTGATATGTCCCGCGCCCAAGATGTTAAAAAAGCTGTTGGTATTCTCAAAAAAAATTCCGTCAAACAAGCAGAAAAGTTCCCTAAAGATCACCGACCTTGGGGATGGTTTGAAAACTTGGCCGTTGGAGACCGCTTCCAAGTAAAACGTATTGTGGTACATCCCGGGGCTGCCCTTTCATTGCAAAGTCATAACCACCGCTCAGAACACTGGGTTGTTGTCGAAGGCACTGCCGAAGTGACACTCGATGATGACGTGAAACTCGTGACAGAAAATCAGTCCGTTTATATCCCGCTTGGCGCTGTGCACCGAATGCGCAATCCAGGTAAAATTCCCTTGGTGCTCATCGAAGTTCAAACTGGAAGCTATTTGGGTGAAGATGACATTACCCGCTATGACGACTATTACGCGCGCCAGTAACAATTAGCACATTCTCAAGATGCCTTAAGTTAGGATCCAGAAATGCCTGTAAAATTCGGTACCAGCGGACTACGCGGCCTTGTAACAGAGATGCCCGCAGAAATAATCGCGCTGTATACAAACGCTTTCCTCAAAGCCTGCCATATAGAACACACTCTTTGTGTTGCACGCGACCTCAGACCCTCTTCAAAACGCATTGCTGGAGACATTATACGCGAAGCACTCACCTTAGGCTTACGCGTATTGGATTGTGGTACTCTTCCAACGCCAGCCCTAGCACTCTTTGCACACTCCAAAAACGCTGGGGCCATTATGGTAACTGGGAGTCACATTCCTTCAGATCGCAACGGCTTGAAATTTTATACTCCTCAGGGGGAAATCACCAAGGATGACGAGACCGAAATAACAGCACAGCTTCACCGTAAAACGCCAAAAAATACCAAAAAATCAATGCCTAAAAACTGTTATGAAGAAGCCCAGCAGCTCTTCAAGGATAGGTATATCAAGACATTTGGCCCAAAAGCACTGTTTGGCAAGCGAATAGGGATTTACGCACATAGTGCCGTGGGGCGCGATTTACTAGGCGATATTCTGTCAGGGCTTGGTGCAGAGGTTACCGAATTTGGCAGGTCAGAAACATTCATAGCAGTTGATACTGAGGCTGTGGACGCGACAACGCGCCGCCAGATTCAGACTTGGGTGCAAGCGCACGCACTCGACGCAATAGTGTCAACGGATGGAGACTCCGACAGGCCCCTGCTGGCTGATGAAACCGGCACTTTAGTGCCAGGTGATATACTCGGACAAATTACCGCTAAAGCACTTGGATCCCACACAGTTGTGACGCCTATTTCTTCCAACAGCGCTGTCTTGCAAAAAGGCTTCTCAAAAGTTCTGCGCACCAAAATTGGATCACCTTATGTTATTGCTGCCATGCAAGAGCATTCAGATGGTACGGTCGGCTATGAAGCAAATGGGGGGTTCATTCTGGGCTTTCATGCAAAAGCTCCAACAGGGTTGATTGCGCCTTTGTTGACAAGAGATTGTGTGCTGCCTCTGGTCACT
>JBGCEK010000020.1:0-237639 GCA_045106275.1 Pseudohongiellaceae bacterium
TTCCGACGGTGACCGGCCTTTACGGCTCTCACCCATCATCGGTTGGTTAAGCATAATCAAGGTCATCTGTATAGCGCGTGATTTGAATCACACGCTATGCAGATGGCCCTGAGAATTCTGCGTTACATCAACTTATGCTTACAGTAATTCTTGTAACCAACAGTGATATCGGCGGAATGTTACAAGCTCTTAGCCCTTAACACAACTTTTCATGAAGTTTTTTAAGTATTGATGCAAACAATTCTTTTTATGGGAGTTTTTTGTTTTCCACAGTGGCTAAATGTGACCCTGTTCGAGCAGTATTTCTCATTCTGATTAGGGTATTTTACTGCCGGCTTAGAAAGACCAACTCAGCCCAATTTCGGCAGAGGTGTTGTCGGTACGAAAGAATTCAATGTTGCTTGACTGATTTTGTCGATAAAGATTCAGCAAAAGACTGCTATTTGGCCCCAAGATCCCTAAAGGGCGACGATATTGAATAAGTAGGAAGCTTCGCTCCAATTCTCTCTCGGCGCCGTTGTCTATTAACGCGCTGTATCCTTGCCTATCATCAAGTTCAATATGATTAGCTTGAGCTCTTAAAAACCCGCTTCCAATTGGCATTTGCCAGTCTGCTCTAATTTGCCAACCTTGGCGGTCACCTCCGAGTCTGGCGCTTCTCAAGGCTTGATTATTGAGCAGTCCGGCCTCCACACTAAAACGTTGATTGCTGAAGGATTCACCCAGTGGGCAGTTAAGCCCAGCACTCACTTTACTTTCTAAGCCGTTTAGAAAATCCTGCTGATGATAATACTGGTATTGCATCGCGAAGTCGTAGAACGGCTTACACTTAAGATTACTATTGGTTTGATAGCGAATACTGGTATCAAATCCGCTGAATAGCCCGCTGCCGCCAAAGTTCAAATGGCTCACACCGCTGTTTACCTGCCAGCTATTGTCATTCCCTGGTTTCACATAGGAATATCTTCCCGTGAACTGAATAATATTAGAACCGCTATCCTCACTGGTACGGGCCCGCAGCTCTGTAGCCCAGTTATTCTGGTGATTTGGCGCTAAAGATCTGAAGCGACCGCTGCCTCTAAGATTCAAATAGGGACCATTCACAGGCCGGAAATCTGAGTCGAGAGCCAGTGGTATAGCTTCTCCTGAAAGAGTAAGCACAATCTGGTCTGGACTCGGCGCACCATTTAAATTGTTGTCATAGCCGCCCAGCGCATCTAGCTGAAAACTTTTCTGTCTGGTCATTGATTTCCAAACTTTTTGCCTTTCCACAAGGGGAGGCAGCAATTCCTTGGGTAAATCAATCCTTTCTATGAGTCTTTCATTGACTTCAAGTGCCATAAACACCTGACCTTGCTGAAACAAAGCCTGGCCGTAGTCAATCTGTGCCGCACCATTACTAGGGTCTAGCAACAACGCCCTTTCCAGTGATTCTAGAGATTCATCTACTCTGCCACTGTTAAGCTGTGCGGCACCATGAAGCGCGAAAAACTCCGAGCTTTGAAGGCAGTCTAACTTAATTGCAGCCAGTCCCGCCTCCAACTGAACCCAATCAACAAATCCTTCCCCTGCATAAAAGGGAGAAAGGTCAGGGCAAGAATTTTGTGCAGCGGCACCGTTAGACAAAGCTAAGGCGGCAAATAGACAAATGAGGGCTTTCTTACACTGTGAGGTTTTGCTTGGCACTAATTCTGTCGACCCTGACGTTTTGGAAGTGACCCGACTATATGATTCAGAGCAGATTAGTATGAATCACAAAAGTAAATCGAAGGGCGATTATGTTTAATCCCTGCAGATGCTGCAAGCCACGAATTTACTGAGTGAATATTTCAAAAAGCAGGCTCTTAAAGCGGTTAGTGCTGCCCACCATTGATGACTTTCAATTTTACACTGCTTTGTGTCACTGTAGGATCAGTCACACGACTGTCACGATTTTCAGGGGCGAACAGTACATGGGGCGTTTTTAAGCCATCCAGTAGGTAGCTTCCCTGGGACTCAAGACCAAATCCAGTCAGCTGTCTTGCTGCACATTCGCCCACTAAAATCGGCTGCGCCAGATCAGCGGTCATCTCTTGAATTCGAAGTGTAATCACAACGGTGTCACCCAGAAGTGTGTGACTTCGGCGATGGGCTGGGCCAATAGAACCAATCAAAGCGGGGCCTTGTTCTATCCCAATCCCTAGAGCTAATGGCTCCAAGCCTTCTGGTGCAAAGTCGGTTAGCAAACTATCGGCCAGCTGCTGCTGCAAGGCGGTTGCCGCATCGAGCGCTTTTGTGGCAGCGTGTTGGTGGTGACCTTCCCACACAGCTAATAGGCTATCCCCCTTAAACTCATGTACACGGCCGCCGTTCAGCTCAATAATTTCAGTTGCTTTGGTGAAAAAGAAGTGAAGTACTGCAGCAGACTCTTCCGGTGCTCTGGCCTCACCAAATGCAGAAAAGTTTCTTAGGTCGGCACTCAAGAGGGTTACTTCCCGGCGCTTAGCACTTATGTTGGAGTTTGGCGCATTAAACGCAATCTCCCGGGCAACCTCATTAGGTAAATAGCTATTAAGATTGCCGTAGACTCTACCTCGCTCTAAGCGGACTCTGCTTTGCTCAAGTAAAAGTAGCAAGCTGGCAGCGACACAGCTAAATATGCCCGGTAGCGCCCAGCCCAGCCAGAGATTCGCCGAACGCAAAAGCGAGATGTGGAGAAGAAGAGCAACTGCTGGCAACACAATCGCAAAAGCCGGAAGTCCATAAGCCGTCAGCCTGTCTTTGTTCGCCGAAGCTAAGAAAAACATCGCTAGCGCAAACAGCCCGCAAAGTAACCATTGCAAAAGCCCGGCAGATGCAGGCGTGTAGGGAATCTCAAAATCCAACAAACTTCCTAACATTCGCACATGCAGTTCAACTCCAGGCGCTGCTCCAGCGTAAGGCGTGGGGACAATATCACCCATTCCAAAGGCAGTTCCACCCACTAATACCCATTGGTTTTCCAATAAACTTAGATCAGCGGTGCCGTTAATAACGTCTACTGCAGGAATCGCGTTAAATGCAGAAGGTGCCTTGGCGAAGGAAATCCGCATATTTCCCTCACTGTCTAGAGGGATGTCCAAGCCAGGAAAGTCTCTTAGTTGCAGAATAAATTCCGGAGCAAATAGCCCACTTCCTGGTGTGATAGTAGCTTGCCAAGAAGTGCTGGTTGTAGATTGAAAAAACGCGGCCAACGCAAGAGAAGGATAGACTTGACCATCGATACACACTAACGCTGGTGCTTTGCGTACTGTGCCATCACCAGAAATATTCAAAGCAATATGCCCTTTAGGCACCGCAGAATAACTGGAAGCAGGTGCTAAATAGCTGGACGTAGTGGATAAAATAGGAGTAGCAGAACCTGAGCATGAAATTCCGACTAATGGATGGCTCAGAAGCCCAGCTTTGGTTGATTGGCCAGACTGTAAGTTTGGTATCTGTGCCAGAATAACTCCGCTGCTAGCCTCAATTGCCGCGAGTAATTGCTCATCGCCAACCTTCGCTTCTGGAAACACAATGTCATGAAGTTGCAGTTGGGCTCCAGCTTCATCAATAGCTGTCACCAAACTCGCCATCTGAGCGCGCGTCCACGGCCATGGTCCAACTTCAGCAAGGCTGCGTTCGTCAATAACCACCAGTGGCACACGATCTTCAGGAACAAAATCCGGAGCGAAAACCCAGCCCAATGCCCCTAAGCGCTCTTCGAAGGCAACGAGTGCAGGCTTAAAAAAAGCGAATAGGAAAAAACTAAGCAGTGCTGCAAAAAGCAGCACAGCAAAACGGCCATGGCTAGGTTTGAGCTTATGTATCGCGGAGAGCCTATCTAGTCCAAGGCTCATTAGAAGTTGAGATGGCAGCATGTTAACGGGCATTCCAAAGGGTTAAGCCTTCGATCGACGCATTTTCTAACTGCTGTTCGAAGAAATATCCTGCTTCTTGGCCGTCAAAACTAACTGCGCCACCAAAACTACCTGACCCACCAAAACTCAGAGACTCGTCGCTGGAACGCAAAAACCCTCCATCAAAAACACCGCCAACGGTGCTAAAATCTATAGGACCGGTGGTCTCGTGATCCAAATTAAGCTGTGTTGCAAAGGTGTTTTCCTGAAAGTCGATGCCTAAAGTGCCGTCAACCACACGCAGGGCCACGGTTCCAGCCGCCGAATTGTGGAAAGCCTGAGCACTATCCAACGCAAAGTTAACGGTCCCTAGGGACCTATCAACCCGCACTCTGTCGCCAGGATCACGATAAAGAGTGTATTCAAAATTACCTAAGGTCACTTCGCGGCCTACGGCAGCATCTGCCCTCGGCAGGGTAATTCTTTCCAGGTCGTCGGCAACGCCAGCAAAGCGGCCCCACACTAATTGGTTCTCTTTGAGAGCAACTTCCGTGGTAGCTAGCGCTGGTGTGAAGTCTGGCAGCACGGGATCAGGAATTGGTATCTCAGGCTCGGGAATTTCGGGCTCTGGTATTTCAGGCTCTGGCTCAGGTATTGTGGCCGTTGTATCCAAGGCGGCGACGGTTGTGTCGGCTGCTACTTGGTTAGAATTTGCCTCTTCTACGAACACTTCTTCAACGTATGGCTCCGCCGCAGGTTCTTCAACAGCCGAGGTGTTGCTTGCCAACATTGTTTGCACTTCTTGCTGCAACACTTCTGATCCGCGGTCCTGCGCGGCCGGCAAGACTCTTGGGCTAGCTTCATTATTGTCCAAAGCAATCGTATTAAAAGAATCACCTGTAAGCTCAACGGCATTAGCCACGCAAGGGCCGAAACTGTCCGTCGAACATTCTGCTGAAAGTGGCGCCAGCACAATAGTGCCTTCATTTACCTGAGCCTCAGTGGTGGAATCAGTCGCTCTGACAACAAAATCCGTGCCTCTCACGCCAATAGCTGCAATTGGCGTATTCAGTCGAAACTGCTCCCGAGCAGCCGTGGCAGCTTCACCCGAGATAGCACGTGTAACACCACGCACTAAATTGAATTTAACCTTGGAATCCTCTGGCCTTGCCTTGTCATATTGATAGCTTAGAATCTGTAGATGGCTATCTTGGCGAACTGATACCGAGGCATCGTCAACAAAATTGATGAAAACAGTGCCGTTACTGCGCGTTGTAATCTCATCGCCTACGTAAATTTTTGAGCCAGCTTCAATTCGTTGGCGGCCTTTTTCTACCGACTCAATATAAGCTTTGCCGAGGACAATTTGCACGTGTCCGATTGAATCGTCATCTGAAGCCGCTTCCGTAGCCACCGCGGGCAAGCAGAAAAGTGCAACGAGCAGCAATCCGCAAAATCGTGGTTTGAGTGCTTGAGCTAAAGTGTTAAACATTCGTGTCATTGCCATAATCTAACTGATAGGTCGAAAGTAGAGGCTCAAGGAAGTTTGCCAGCTAGGCACCATTATCTAGTAATAGATCCAACCGTAACTGAACCTAAATCAATCAATAACTCTCGTAATTCGAAACGGTGCCGACAAATTCTTTCTTGATAGAGTTATTGTAAGGTACTTGAGTCCAATGAGCGAGGAGGTGACTGCAATCACATGAAGGGCAGAAACCACCTTTTGCTATTAACTATCAACTGCTTATAATGCGCCCCGAGATCTAAAGTGAGCTATCACGCTAACGGTGACAAGGCTATGAGTTCATGGCGGTAACCCCCGAGCTACTAAGCACTTTCGCGATTTTCAAACCCCTGCCTGCACCTGTGTTATCAGAGCTCGCTCAACAAGCTACTCTGAGCAAATTTTCAAGGCGTGGCGTCGTACTGCGGGCTGGCGAAAACATTGAACATTTGTGCTTCTTGTTTGAAGGTCGCCTTCAAGGCGTTGATTTCACTATCGATGGCAGGGAAGTAGGGCTTTACTTTGTGGAGCCCGGCGATTTTTGTGGCGAAGTCAGCATCTTTGACCACGGCCCACAGCCGGAATTTGTGATTGCTTTGGCTTCGGCGGTGGTCGTTACGGTGCCAGTGCAGGCCATGCAAGACATAATGCTCAAAGCGCCCAGTGTGGTGAATGTGCTCGGCCTGAAACTGGCCACGCGAGTTAGGAGGATGATTTTCCAGCGCTCACTATTGGCGCTGCCTAATGTTCCGCAAAAGGTGTGCTGCCAACTTTGGGAATTGGTACCAAAGCTAGATAAGGCTGCGATGATTGAGGCGAAGATATCCAATCCTCCCACCCATATGGAAATAGCGATAATGCTAAATTTAAGCCGAGAAACTGTCACACGAGTATTTCAGAGTTTACAAAACCGGCAGATAGTTAAACGAGACGGATCAGCTTCATTACGAGTTTTAGACCTTGCTAGCCTAGAAAAGCTAGCCAATGGAAGCGAAGTATTGTGATTTAACTCACATCGGAAAGTCGGCTGGGGGTTGAAAACCAGCTTCTTCGCCTCACTATAAGCAGTCAAATCAAAGAGAAATGAAATAATCATATGGCTCCCCCGAACAACAATCAAAGTGCCGGCCAATACCCAGAACTGGTAGAAGCGTTAAAGAGCTTAAAACGCTACTTCATCTACGCAGGGGCATTTAGTGCTGCCGTCAACCTTCTTATGCTGGTTCCGGTTTTTTATATGTTGCAGGTTTATGACCGCGTCATGTCTAGCGGCAGCATTCCAACGTTGGTCATGCTTACTTTGCTAATGGTCGCCTTGATCTGTGCCATGGGCGCTTTTGAGTGGGTTAGATCTAGAATTCTTATCAGTGCCAGCAACAAGATTGAAGTGAGCCTGAGAAAGCGAGTGCATGACGCATCATTCATGAATGCTTTGTTGGGAGGTGGCGCAAACTCAATTGCCCTTAATGACCTTGCTGGACTTCGAAATTTTCTCACCGGCAACGGCTTGTTTGCGTTTTTTGATGCTCCGTGGTTCCCAATTTACGTGGGCATTATGTTCATGTTCCACAGCTGGTTTGGCGTAGCGGCAATTTTTGCCGGCATCGTCATGGTGATTCTTGCTTATGCCAATGAAAAATCAACCGCTGAAAGGCTCAAAGAAGCAAACAATCTGACTGGGAAAGTTAACAACCAATTAAACGGCAGCCTACGCAATGCTGAGGTCATCGCTGCCATGGGCATGACTGACGACATCAGAAATCGCCTTGAACGCTCATCCGATGAAGTTCTGAAGCTACAAACCGATGCCAGCAAACTTGCTGGAACGATTAGTAACTCAACTAAAGTATTTAGAACTGTTATGCAATCTCTATTGCTTGGTTTAGGCGCACTGCTTGCACTGCGTCAAGAAATTTCACCTGGTATGGTAATCGCAGGATCCCTGCTGCTGGGCCGTGCATTAGCTCCGATTGATATGCTGGTTGGAACTTGGAAGGCTTTTTCTATTGCCAGAGCGCAATATGATCGCCTAGGAAGGCTTCTTCAAAATATTCCGGCAGGCCGAGAAACAATGAGTTTGCCTGCCCCTGAAGGTCATTTATCTGTTGACCAAGCAGTGGTTATACCTCCTGGTGCGAGAGTTCCCTCCGTTCGTGGCGTATCGTTTGCACTGACTGCCGGTGAGTCCGTCGGAATTGTTGGCCCAAGCGCCTCTGGAAAATCAAGCCTTGCACGAGCTTTACTCGGAATTTGGCCAACCTATAGCGGCAAAGTGCGCCTTGATGGAGCAGACATATCCGCTTGGGATAGAGTTGAATTAGGCCCTCACATTGGTTATCTACCTCAAGATATTGAGCTATTCGATGGCACTATCGCGGAGAATATAAGCCGATTTGGCGAAGAAGACTCTGCGGCCATTGTTGAGGCGGCGAAACTTTCCGGTGTCCATGAGCTTATCTTAAATTTACCTCTCGGCTACGACACTGTTATCGGCGGAGCAGGCGGTGTTTTATCAGGCGGGCAGCGCCAGCGTATTGGTCTGGCTCGAGCCGTTTATAAAAATCCAAGATTTATGGTCCTTGATGAGCCTAATTCGAACCTTGACGACCAAGGTGAACGAGAATTAGTTGAGGCGCTAAAACGAATAAAGGCAGGCGGTTGCACTGTCATTGTAATCACCCACCGAACTATGGTTCTGCAATGTGTAGATAAAATTTTGGTGATGAAAGAAGGATCTGCCTTGAACTTCGGCCCGAGAGACCAAGTGCTCGCAAGCCTCATGGCACCTCCCGCGCAAAGTGCTGCCGGTTAAAATAAGGACTTGATGTGAACGAAACAGAAAAAGAGAACCCCGGCGAAGAAGAAGCCATTCAAATAGACACCAGTATGGAAATGCCCATGAGATTTGGGATGGCCATGATGGTGTTGGTGTTTGGCGTCTTTGGTGTTTGGGCGGTGTTTGCACCGTTAGATAGTGCGGCGTTTGCGCCAGGCACAGTCAATGTTCGGTCTTACAGCCAAGTGGTGCAACATCTTGAAGGCGGTATCATTAGCGATATAAAAGTTAAGAATGGCGATCTAGTGAAAGCAGGGCAGCCACTCTTAGAAATTGATGCAACCCAATCGCTAGCTCAGCTGGGAATTGCAAATACACAGTTCATTTCTCTGAAGGCGCGAGAGGCAAGACTTATCGCTGAAAGGGACGGTTTAGATGCTGTTGCCTATCCCGATACGCTTGACCAAACCGCTGCCAACGTAAACCAAGAAATAGCTGCACAAAATTCTATTTTCAATTCCCAGAGGGCTGCACTTCGTGGAAGTATCGAAGTGCTAGAACAAAGAATAGGCCAGTTGGAAGCGAAACAAGACGGGCTAAATGCACTTAAAAGCACCAAAGAAGAATTAGCCGCCTCCTATGCACTTGAATTGGAAGACGTAAAAGAACTACTAGGACAAGGGTTCGCGGACAAAAATCGGCTACGGGAACTTGAAAGAAATGTTGCGTCACTAACAGGTGAAGCATCTGAGCTTGCAACCAACATTTCATCTACAGAAATTGAAATTGGCGAAACGCGTCTTCAAATAATTCAAGCAGAACGTGAATTCCAAAATCAAGTGGCTAGAGAGCTGGGTGAGACTCAAACTAGCCTTAATGACGCAGCCGAGCGAGTTAGTGCATTAAAAGATATTGCGAGCAGAACAGTAGTTAGAGCTCCTGTGACCGGCGTAGTGAATGGGATGCAATTTCATACGGTTAGGGGAGTCATACCTCCTGGGACACCTATAGCCGATATCGTGCCGCAAAGTGAAGAGCTCATTGTGGATGCCCAGATTTCCGTGACAGACATAGACCGAGTATCGATTGGAATGGAAGCGTCTATTATGTTTTCCGCATTTGGAAGCTCCGTGCCAAAAATTTTTGGCGAAGTTATAAACTTATCTGCTGATCGTATTATCGATGAGCAAACCGGCATACCTTACTACCTAGCCCGCATTGCTGTTACTGAGGAAGGGAGAAAAGACCTAGGTGATTTAATCCTTTTGCCTGGAATGCCCGCCGATGCATTTATAAATACTGGATCAAGAACCTTTCTCCAATATGTGATGAAGCCATTTACAACTGCGTTAGCGCGCAGCTTAATAGAAGACTAGACCGATGAAGCTTAGTGCTATTGTATCTATATTATTTTCGCTCTCGTTTTCTATTTATTCAGCTTCTGCTGCTGTGCCAAGCGCTTTGCCTGCTACTGGTTTGACCTTAGAAGAATTTCTCAGCGCTGCTATAGAGTTTAGTCCTAATCTAAAGATCGCTGAAGAAGGAATGAACATTGGCAATGCAAGAAAAAGACAAGCCAATGGCCAGCTACTACCCCAAGTCGTAGCGCGGGGAAGTATTTCAGAAAACCGTCAGACTGATGCCCGAGACGTTTCCTCTACATTCGACGGTGAACGCTATTCGCTCCAATTAACTCAAGTATTATTCAATTGGCAAGCTTTTGCAGCACGGCGGCAAGCAGAGTACATCGAAGACCAGAGAGAGGCAGAATACTATGGTGCACTCGCTGTTTTGCTCACAGAAGTTGCGGAGAGATACTTTAGCGTTTTGCAGGCAGAAGATGCATTAGAATCCATCGCGTCCGAGCTGGAAGCGGTGAACAATCAGCTTAGTCAGATCCAAAGTCTCTATGATCGGCAACTGACTCGTGTTACCGATCTTTACCAAGCGCAAGCCAGCGTAGCCGCAGTAGAAGCCGAGCAATTAAAACTGCAAAGCGAACTCGCTCTCACCAAAGAAGCGCTGTATTCTTCAACTGGGCTTACTGCAGGAGACTTAGCAAACTTAAGAGAAGATGCGGTTGTACCTGAACTAGAAAACAGTATTAACTATTGGGTAAACTTGGCCAAAGAAAACAACCATCAAATTGTTGCTCAAGAGTTTGCGGTGAAAGCGGCCAATAAGCGCATTGATGAGCGAAGAGGGGCCTATATGCCTCAGGTCAATTTTATCGCTCAAGTGCAACAGACTAACTTAGGTTTCAATAACAATTTCATTGACCAAAACGATACTTCCTATCTTGGCTTGGATGTAACTATTCCTCTCTACGCCGGTGGCAGCAACAAGGCAGGTGTTAGCGAAGCGGCGAGCCAACATCGCATTGCACAAAGTGAGCTACGAATCATTGAGCTTCAAGCCAGCGAAAGAGTGCGCTCCGCCTATTTGCAAGTTCAAGCGGCGGAAACGTTGATCGCCGCTGCCCAAAAACTGGTGGACTCCACAACATTGACTTCCCAGGCAATGCAGCAGGGTTTTGAGTTAGGCGCGGTGACCAGCGTTGAAGTGCTCAACGCATTAAGAGACCAATTTGCGGCTGAACGAGACTTACAGCGAGCAAGATATGACCACGTTAAGTTTTTGGTCTTTCTGAAAAGGGAAGCAGGTCTGCTTAATGCTGAAGACATGGTCGAAGTAAGCAGCTGGTTAGAAACACCGGAAAGGTAGCCACGAGAACGCGTTTCATTTATCTGTTTTACTAGCTATTCTTTCTGGACATTTCTAATCACTTAAGTGTTTACCCCTAAACCACTAAATCTGCGTCATACAACGTCATGCTAGAACTCAACAGGCTAACCTCAGAATATATCGAGACCGAAGACCGATTTCGACTCACTGGCGAAGACCAAGAAGGCAACGCTCTCTGCCTTTGGCTAACCCAGCGGCTAGCTCTAAGAATAGTAACTCATATCATTGGGAGCATCTCTTCCAGCTCGCCCGAAGCAATTCAAAACCCTAGCCACGATAATGACACTAACAACTTGCTTCAGAGCTCTGCACAAGAAGCGGCAAAGCAAGGTTTCACTCCCCAAGAAGCGGTTATCGGTTCCAGTGACTCTGCGAATATGTTGGTCACTGAAGTGGATATCAATCGTTCAGAAGAAGGCGTAGTTGGCTTTATTTTTAAAGACGGTAACAGTGAAGATGTTGCACTGGGGTTTGAACCGCAGCAGCTTAGGCAGTGGCTTATAATCATGCACGGTCAATGGCTCAAAGCGGAATGGCCAGAGACAGTTTGGCCAGAATGGATTACTGGTCAAACGCTAACGGACATACCAGAGTCAGAAAAGCTTGCCAATAGCTCGGTGCATTGAGCAGAGAAATACAGGCTGAAGGTTTAGTCTTTTTAGACAATTCATGGTTAAATTCCCAGCCTTGGCGGAAACCCATATTTACGGTCAGTGATAAAGGCTAAATGAAGACCAAAATTAGAACACCGGCTCCGCTAAATACTACTGCGCAAACTGGACACTTGATGTTTATCAACCTTATTCGTGATTGGCTAAGAGCACCTTTCGACAACTACCGCCTTTTTCACAATTTTACTAAACAGGATTTCTTTTCCCAGTTCACCGCGTCAGTCGGTGGCGTGCTGTGGCTTTTTCTTACGCCTATTGTGCATCTTATTATTTATTCGTTTGTCTTCAGCTACATTTTCAGAATGCGAGCTCCAGCAGAGTTCGGCGAGATAAATTTTGTCATCTTTTTGATGCTTGGATATTTGCCGTGGTTCGCCTTCGCAGACGCCTTTGGCCGAGCACCCAATTTACTTATAGAAAAGGCACCGTTAATCACCAAGGTTATGTTTCCAGTTCAGATTATTCCGATTACTGGCACCGTGATACCCTACCTAACCCATGTTATCGGTTTCACTTTGTTTCTCATTTACTTGGCGTTTAACGGCTATCTAAACTTGAACTGGTTGTTGTTGCCTTTTATTTTTGGGCTTCAGTTTTTGTTTACCCTAGGCCTTGTTGCTGTAATAAGCGCTTTCTGCGTTTTCCTTCGAGACTTACAGCAGTTAATCGCGTTGTTAGTGACTATCTGGTTTTTTCTTACCCCCATCATTTATCCCATCACCATGATTAATAGCGAAACTGTGCAGCAGTTGTATCTCTTGAACCCCATGCACAGCTTTGTCAGCTTATATCGAGAGATCGTCTTGGTAGGGCAGGTCACTCCCATTTACCTGATGATCGTGGTGCCAGTTTCCCTAATTAGTTTTTTTGCCGGTGGCTGGCTTTTCATGCGAATTAAACACGCCTTCGGCGACGTGCTATAAGAAGTCGTAAACTATGTCTAAGCTTCCCCGCATTGCGGTTGAAAACCTGAACAAAGAATACCGGATTTATGGCCGTCCTCAAGACCGGCTGTTGGAACTGTTGACTCGAAAACCTCGCCATCAGGTCTTTAAGGTTTTGAATGATATTTCTTTCGCTGTTGCAGACGGCAAGAGCTTTGGCATTATTGGCAACAACGGCGCAGGTAAGTCGACGTTGTTAAAAATGCTGGTAGGCACCCTGCAACCTACCAGCGGCACAATTCATACTCAAGGACAGGTTGCAGCGCTACTAGAATTAGGAGCCGGTTTTCACCCTGAGTTTAGCGGTCGTCGTAACATTTATTTGAACGCGGCGTTACTGGGAGTCTCAGATGAGAATATCGTTGAGCTAGAAAACGATATTATAGAGTTTTCAGGGCTGGGGGATTTTATTGATCGTCCAGTGAAAACTTATTCATCCGGTATGTACGTAAGGCTGGCTTTTTCCATTGCCACAATGGTGCGGCCAGATATCTTGGTTATTGATGAAGCCCTCTCCGTTGGAGATATGGCCTTTCAAAAGAAATGCGTGCAGCGCATGAACCAATTTCGCGCCGACGAGAAAACCATGGTCTTCTGCAGTCATTCTATGTTCCATATTCAAGAGCTATGTGACACCGCTATTTGGATCCACGAAGGGCATATTAGAGAAATAGGCGATAGTGACAAAGTGGTTGCCGACTATGAAGACTTCTGCAACAGCTCCAAAACCTTCAACACGATTCGAGAAGATGTACCAGACACACCAGAGGGTAGAGCGACATCAACTGAAGAAGCAGAAATTCAAGACTGTAGGATTACTTCTGTCTCAGTGCTTACCCCAGAAGGCGAAGAGGTTACCGAAGTTGTTCCATTGAGTACCTTGGTTTTAAAAATGGAAGTAGAAGTTTTAGTGGATAACATGGAAGGCCACTTTGGTTTTGCCTTTATGCGGTCTGCCGAAGAGCCTATTGCCTCGTTTCTAACACCTAACTTCGAAGGTATTAATCAAGGGCCTTTTCACAAAGGGGAAATTCTCACCATCACCCTAGAAGTGGAAAGTGTTTCTATGCGTATTGGAGAGTTCTACGTGCTGGGTGGAATGGCAGATAAAAGTGGCTTGCTGTGGTACGAATCAAAATTCAGTAAGCTATTGACCATCGCGGCTAACAAAGGTGTTGGTCCTATCATTATGAAGTCTGCCTGGACCGTAGAACAAAACTAGGTTTAATCCAACTGGGGCAGTTCAATACCATACTCTTCGATTCGTGCCGGAGCTGTGTCGGGCAAAACTCCATAAGGATTTACTTGATGCACCAACGGCATTGAATTAAAACTCCTCACTTCCACTATTTCCATATAGGCTTGTCGAACCGGGTCGAGCCTTGCATCGAATTCGTTCTCATTTTGTTCTGCACTCGGCTGTGACTGCACCGCGTTATTATTCAACTCTGCTTTGGGATAGACGAAAACGCTATAAATAGGTTCGCCTGCGTTGGTGCTAAACCACGGGGATACTTCTTGAAAATTTTCGAAAGGTATAATTTCTCCCAGCTCAGACAGATTACTAATATCTTCTACTTCACGGTACGCAATAATTGTCTCGATAAGCTCATCATCTAAGCCAGGTAATAGCTGCAACGCTTCACGAGTGGCAAGATTGAAATTCAGGGCTCTTGAGTTCCCATAGATGGTAAACGCCGCTTCTAAATTAACGCCCTCAAATAGTTCCGCAAAGCCCTTCACATGCAAGATTTCTTCGACCGTATCCAGCTCGGGGTTATTTCTTGGAAAGTAAGGCTGGTCTAAGGATTGATAGTATTCGTTTTCAGCACCGTTAATCCCCTCCAGACTATTTAAGTCTGTCCAGTCTGTCCAAGTAGTTAATAAGTCTTGAACCTGCTCAGGATCTGCTTCAAATGGCCCTCCTAATCGGTTCTCGATGAGTTGCTGCATACTCCGACGAGGAATTCTATTTAGATTTATCTTGCCGCCATGATTGTAAATACGTACGACGAAATTTTCGTCCTGCGGATAATTCAGTGTTAGTGGCTGACCGTTGAATCGGTAGGCAGGAATTCTCAGTTCACCTTCTTCAGATTCTTCTAACTGCTCGCCAATAGGCCTCGCCATGTTCTCAATCATCAGTTCCATTTCTGCCTGATTTACAGCTGCCATTAGTTGAGCCCACTGTCCAGATGCCTGTTGGTTAAACGAGGCGGCTTTTGCAGATAACCTGACTTTCCCTGCCATCGCAGTGACTAAAATTGTGAGCAGCACCGAGGTCCACAGTACAATAATAATTACGGTGCCAGATTGCCGATTATGACTTGTTAGTTTTTCCATAGTCGTTTACTGAAACACCACATTAGAGTTGGCGCGAATGCTTCGATGTTGGTAATTTTTTATTCTTGCAAGTATTTCTACCGGCTCTTTAGGGCGGGCATTATCTTCTGAGGGCACGATATTCACGTAAACCGCTAGCGGCAAACTAAGCATTTCTTCTCCGCTCCATTCGTCTCGCCATACCTTACGCTGATCCAAATCTTCGAACAAATAGGCAAACTCGATATCGTGATCAGGAAGGATAAGCCTCGGTTCACTTTCCTGAAGACGCTCAGTAGGGTCATCGGCAAACGCCGGCACTAAAGAAAGATAAACACCTTCATCATTTGCATAGAGCTCCCACGTTGTTAGGCCGGGCTGACGCTGAGGTGAAACTGAAGAGACAAAACTAATATAGTCGTCATCCCCTATGAAATAAATTTGTCGCGAGAGTGTTTCCACATTAGTGAAGCTATGGGGAAACGCACCATGCAAGGCACGGTCTATTTGTAGAATGACAAGAGCTTCATCTAAACTATCATCCAATACAGCTGAGTTTCGATTCCAGTCTTCTGCAACGATGTAGACGCCAGTACTGAGCAAGCCAAGAATCAGTGAAGTCAGTGCCAACGCAAGCATTACCTCCACCAGAGTGAACCCTGTTTCAGATTTGGGAGTTTGGTACTCCACTATTTTGCCAACTCTAGTTGCACAAAGCGCACGCCGGTGAAAATCTCGTCTCGGTCTTCATTGCGCACATCAAAGGACTGAAGAGTAAACAGACTTGCTTCGGTTTTTCTCTCCGGCGCTTCCAACTCTTGGCCCGCCATTGCTTCGTATTGATAGTTTTCGAGGATGGGCTCAACTTCATGAAACTCGTTTTCTAAAAGCGCAAAATTTGTGGCTGCTCTGAGCCTTGCAGCTCGCATCAGGCTTTCCTCAGAAGACCAAGACAAACGTTTAGAACCCGCCACTAGCGTAAACAGGCCGCCCAATATAAACCCAGTAATCGTGAGTGCCACGATCACTTCAAGCAGAGTAAAGCCCATGTGCTTACTCTGTTTAAGAGCTTTCAATTTGTCACCGCCTCGGATGTAATACGGCCAGTAAAAGGGTCGATTTCTATAGCCACTTCTCTGTCGTCCAGAGACACAAATAACGTGCCCCCCGTACTACCTCCTTCCGGATAAAATATTACAGTGACCTGCTCTTCTATTTCGACTTCGCGCTCAGTACTGTCTCGAAAGCGAATTTGTAACCCATCACTACGCCATTTCCCAACAGGTTCCAGCGCTCCTAACTGATCAAGCTCAGCTGTTGCGTCTTCCTGATCAGAGGTAGAAGTAAACTCATCATTGGCGCTGGTAATAACAAAGACTGCGGCCGCCGGCTGGCTATTAACCACGGCAATCCGACGTGCATAGTTTAGAAGGGAAATGGCTTGCCTTTGCTGCGCATCAAAGGAGCGAGAATCTAAATTTGAGAGGTTTGGTACTACTAGAACACTGGCCATTCCAATAACCGTAAGGACCAGCAATATTTCAAGCAGGGTAAACCCTGCCTGATCTTGCTTAGCGGAGTTAACGGCAGTATTAAAGGCCGATATCGGCGTCATCACCATCGCCGCCTTGAGCACCGTCTGGGCCGTAGGAAAGTAGAGTGAACTGACGGCCATCCGCTTCGTAAATATACTCATTACCCCAAGGATCTTTAGGTAAGGTATCACGGCGCAGGTAAGGGCCATTCCATGCCGCACGCCCCGAATCGTTTTCAATCAAACCATCTAGGGAATCTGGATAAGAGCCCACATCTAAGCGATAGGTATCCAACGCTGTTTCCAGACTGGATATTTGTGACATAGCGGCGTCTCGCTGAGCACCTGCTTGCTGATTAAAAATATTGGGAGCGACCATAACCGCGAGCATGCCGATAATCGCCATCACCACGAGTATTTCTATCAGTGTAAAACCTCTAAAGGCTTGATGTGGTGCTATTTTTTTCATGGTTAAACCTGCCATTTCTGTTTGCCATATAGATTGCTGACTTCTACATTTGTGATTCGTCTTCACTAAGTATGCGTGAAATTATTTCAAATCTCTCTACTATTTCAGAATACTGCAGACTAGTTTGAGAATTTAAATCAATCACCTCTGGCCGCAGCACAATAAACAATTCCTGTTTTCGAGTCTGCCGCTGTTGATAGGAAAAAAGCCCTCCTAACAAAGGAATACGGTTCAGGCCAGGCACGCCGGTATTCAAATCTTCATCATCGCTCTGGATGAGACCGCCGAGCACTACATTTTCTCCATCTCTAACCACCACCGAGGTCGTAATGTCTTGATTGTTGAAAATGGGGTTGTCATTTACGCCAACAGCGCCGCTATCTACCGAAGAGAGTTCTTGCCGAATTTCCAGATTAACGATTCCATCGTTATTAATTTGTGGCGTTATAGTCAATTCGATACCAGTATCCCGATACTGAATATTACTAGTGACCGTCCCATTAGCACCTACGTTTTGTCCTTGTTCCACAGGGACCTCGGAACCAATGCGAATCTCGCCTTCTTGATTATTCGCAACAGTTAGAGTGGGTCGGGCAAGTAGTCGCACGTCATTATTGCTAGCGATAGCGGCGAGAGTCGCATCAATTCTTGCGGCTCCATCGATGAAAGATTTACTAAACAATAAACCGCCCACGTCACCGGGTACAAAATTCGTTGTGGTTTCAGTAGAGATATCATCGACAGCACTATTTTCTGCAATCCGCGACCAGTCGACGCCAAATTCATTTCCGTCAGTCAATGTTACCTGTGCGATTACCGCATTGATCATTACTTGAAGCGGCACCGTGTCCAAGCGGTTAATCGTTGTAAGCAGCTGCCGATAGTCTCTGGCCGTGCTACGAATCAATAAACTATTAGTTGCCTCATCGGAAACAATTTTGACTCTTAAATCTGCAGCCACTAAGCCGCCATTGTCATTAGATGAAGTAGTGGTTTCTTCGACCTGCGGGCCTACCTGACCCAGCGCCAATAAACGGGGTGGTGTAAAAGTGTTAACTACTGGAGGCGTGTCGTCATCGTCTTCTTCAAATACCTGACTCAGAGTCTCTGCAAGTTCTACCGCGTTCAGATTTCTAACTTTGTAGTAAAACAGCTGCTCAACTTGCTCTTGGCTTTCGGCGTCAAGAATTTTAACCCAGCGCTCTATCTCGTCGAAGCCGCGCCCTGCAGGAGCAGTGACCAAGATTCCGTTAATGCGTTCTATGCCCCGCACTTGATAAGAAGGCACAGTGCCTTCGATAAGCAATAATATCTCGGTTAGCTCAGTGGCAACTTCTTCAGCATTCGCATTTCCTAACTGAAACAACTGAATGCCTTGACTGCTAAATGGGTCCGCATCAACCAACGTTAACAGTTGATTAATGCGATCAAGCTCAAATTCATTCGCTGTAATTAGCAGAGTGTTATTAGTGGTTAACTGCCTTACATTGTCAGCCGACCCTAAAATTGGCCCTACAACTTCTTTTGCCGCTTCTGCTGATATATAGGTCAGTGGAGTGACCTGCATCAATAACGCAGCAGTAGAGCCTGAAAGGGTATCAGGTGTAACTATTTCGGAGGGTAAGTTCGCTTGAACTTTGCGGGCGTTATATACGTTACCGATACGCTCTATCAACACGCCCGCATCACGTGACAGCATTCGCAGCAAAGGCCACACATCCTCAATCCCTAAGGGGCGATCAGCGGCGGTGCGAATGCTAACCTTGTCATTGATCGTCGGATCGATGGTTATCGTGATATCGAGGGCTTCTGCGAGTTCTTCTATAACGATTCGTAACTCTGCCTGTTCGTAGTTTAGTTCAACAACGTTTTCGCCTTCGAAATTCACCGGGGTTGGTGCCGCGTCCCTCAAGCCTAAATTAGAAACTCTTTGCCCATTTCGATTAATCTCATTGATGAGTCGTTGCTGTTCAGAATTAACAGGCGATTCCACAACTGGCAGCGTTTCAGCTTGATTCACCACATTTGCGGTGGAATTTTGCCGTGGCATTGCAGCGGCAGACCCAGAGTTAGGATTGCCTGGCGACGTTGATTGGCTGCTCAATGTAGTGCAAGAACTTAACACCGGCACGACTGCTAGAAATAACAGCGACTTCAGTATTGATTGATTGTTATTGTTGTAGCTCACAAAATTCTCCGAAGTCTAAAACTCAACTGCATTCATGCTGAAAACAGCAGAAAGCATCGTGATCGTAATACCACCCACTGCGATCGCTAAAAATATAATTAGCGCAGGCTGCAAGGCTGAAACGATACTGGACATTTGGTTCCGCACATAGGTATCGAAAGTAACCGCTGTTTTTAACAAAATACTGCCTGTTCTGCCTGATTCCTCGCCCACCGTCACTAATTGGTGCAAGAGGGTAGGAAATTGTGCGGTTTTTTCTAGCGAAATTCCTAATCCCGCGCCACCTCTGACATCTTCTTCTACTTGCCCCAGGTGCTTCGTGAGCAAGGTGTTTCCTACCACTTCGCGAGATACTCGGAGCGATCTAATTAGTGGAATACCAGCACCTAACAACGCGCCCAACGTGCGCGAAAAAACGGCACATTCCCGATAGAGAATAAGATTCCCTATCAACGGTAGCCGCAATAAGAAACTGTCTTTCTGCAGTTTCGACACTGGGTCTTGATCGAGTCGCTGCCAGCCAAATATCAGCAATACCACTAAGACGATCAATAAGTAGCCATAGTTTTGAATGGCTTCGCTGAGGGCAAGTAAAAAGGCGGCTGACGGCGGTATCCCCGTACCAGCATCTTCAAACATTGCCGCAAATTGAGGTACCACAAACACGAGTAACAAGAACACCGAGATGATACCTGTCGCTAAAAGCACCATTGGATAAATCATTGCCGAAATTACGGCTTGCCTTGTCTTTGCACTACTTTCCAAAAATTCAGCCAAATCGGGCAGCAGCTGATCCAAAATACCACCTTCTTCTCCGGCCCGGACAATATTGATGTACATTTTTGAAAACACATCAGGGCGCATCTCCATAGCCTCCGCGAGGCTTTTGCCTTCTTTCACCTCACGCAGCATGGTAACAACTAACTCTTTCATAGCGGCAGATTCGGTAATACCTTCCAATAGTCTTAATGCCTTATCCAACGGAACTCTTGCTTCAACTAGCGTGCAAAGACCATTGGTAAAGTCCAACACGTCTGTATTCGATATTTTTTTGCCTCGGCGCCTTCTTGCACTACCTGACGCTTTTTGAATGTCTACGGGTGTGAGATTTTTTCGCTGCAGCAATCGCACGGCTTCTTTTTCAGATTCAGCGCTGATTTCTCCACTTTTAGCCTGACCATTGGCATCGAATGCTTGGTATTTGAAAAAGAAGCTGCTCATATGGCTCTAGTTACCCGCACCACTTCCTCAGGCGTAGTTAGCCCTTGGCGCAGCTTCTCTAGGGCGTCCTGTCGGAGTGTACGCATACCCTCGCTAACAGCCTGATCTCGAATAACGTTTGCATCAGCACCGCTGGCAATGTGATGGCGAATGGCATCACTCATGACTAACAATTCATAGAGGCCGATTCGTCCCCGATAACCTGTGTTGGCGCATCGATCACAACCGGAGCCTCTGAATATTTCGAAGCCTCTGTCTTCTTCAAGCTCAAGCACATTCGCCTCGTCTTCACTTAAGCGCTGTGATTCCGAACAATCCGAGCAAATGCGGCGCACTAATCGCTGAGCCTGAATCGCAAGCAGACTGGAACTAATCAAATAACCTTCCACACCCATATCCTGTAGTCGGGTCACTGCACCTGCAGCATCATTTGTATGCAGCGTTGAGAAAACTAGGTGCCCAGTAAGCGCGGACTCAATGGCAATTTCTGCCGTTTCATGGTCTCGAATTTCACCGACCATTAATATATCTGGGTCTTGGCGCACGATGGACCGTAATCCTTCAGCGAAATTTAACCCGATGCTGGCATTTGCTTGAATCTGAGTAATCCCTTCCAGTTGATATTCCACTGGGTCTTCTACCGTAATTATTTTTTGTTTTTCACTGTTTATTTTTTCGAGAGTCGCGTAAAGGGTGGTCGTTTTCCCACTGCCGGTAGGGCCTGTAATCAGAATCATACCGTGAGGTTGAGTGATTATATTTTGGTAGCCGCCCAAAATATCTTGTGGCATCCCTAGCTCGAGGAGGTCGACGGAGGTATCGCTACGGTCCAAAATTCGCAGCACAATTGATTCACCATGCACACCAGGCAAGGTAGACACTCGCATGTCTAGTTGCTTGCTTCCTATCTGATAGTCAATGCGGCCATCTTGGGGCAATCGCTTTTCGCCGATATCTAACTTAGCCATAAGTTTCAAGCGAGAGGAGACGGCTGTATGAATTTTAATTGGCAGGCGTTCGATTCGGGTCATGATGCCATCCACTCTGCAGCGGACGTCGAGATGGGCTTCATTAGGTTCGAAATGAATGTCACTTGAACTCAAATCTAAGGCACGTGCGAACAGATGGTTTACCAACCTAATAATTGGCGCTTCAGAGGCTAAATCTTTAAGCTCATCGTCATCTTCAAAACCCGAAACAAATAGATCCTCATCTGTGCTTTCAATCGTCGGAGAAAGCTTAGCTCGCCAATGCTTCATTAGCCGTTTAAGTTCGTCTTCTCCAATCAAAGTGAACTGAATAGCGTCGTTTAGAATAAACCGAATTCTTGCTCTAATTTCTAAGTTCGGTAGCTCGCTGCAACAGAAAAAGCCACTGTCGACGAAGTCTTGAGCAGGGACGACACCGTGTGGTTCAAGAAGTTGGTTAAACACAGGCAACGTTATGTTTTCAAAATTGACTGTCGGGGAATCGGAATTGGTAGTGTCGGTTGCCATCTTTTGCCTTAGCGAGAACTAGAGAGTTGAGTGCCCAAGCTTGCACTGCGAGCAAACCCAACTACCGTTATCGAACCATTGTAGCGATTGCGACTTCTATTAAGGCTGAAATCCACCACTCGGAGCCGAGGTTCTGTTTCTTTTAACTGCTCTAAAAATTTTACGGTGTTACTAGCATCGGTGGTGGTGAACGACATTTCTTGGCTTATCAGCAACCAGTCTTCTGTCTCCAATCGTTCAGCCAGCCGGGTCGCGTTAACGTTAATGCCCGCATCTCTGGCTCGTCCAGAAAGTTCCCGTTGAATACTGGCTTCAACTACTGGAATTGTGTCGCCCACAAAGATTTGTTTTTCTAACTGGCTTTCAGTTAATTCAACATCTTCTCGCCGAGCTCTCCAAAGCTCCGCCTCTTGGATCAGGCGCTGCTCTCTTGAAATATCTAGCCTTAATGTTTCGATATTCTCTTGACGCTGCGCGTACATTGAACTTATGCCTGGAGCAATGCTAGTCGCAATGAATACCAAGGCAACTATGCTCGCAAGAACGAGTATGTTTCTCTCCCGGGTGCTTATAGCCATGACACCACTCGAGTAAAATTGTCGCTTCTTAATTTAGGCATCTGGAAAGTGCCTCACCATATACCCTTCAAAATTAACTGTACTCAGGCGAAGATCAATATAGTACCGACTATTATTGGTTGCCCTAGAGAATACGACTTCGGTGAATATTGGGTCTTGCTCAAGACGTTGGAGTATTGCTTGAGGCTCTGAGCTTGTACCTTGGATTTTTATGACGCCTTCAGAAAGCTCAAACGAAGCCAATTGATCTGGCTGCAAAATTTCTTGCAACGTAAACATTGCTTCTTGCACGTCCTGCACGGGAAAGTCTGTAATTGCGCCCCAATCACTTTCAAAATTTACAACGACTCCACGATTCTCTCTCGCCGTAGCAGAACTTTCTCGTTGTTCTCTAAGCTGGGCTTCCATCGTCCTAAATTGGAATGATTGAACCATAAAAGGAACAGCACCCAATAGCAGGAACACCATGACTCCGGCGAAAGTAAACGCAATATTGCGTTTCTGCTGCACTCGCCTTTGTAGGCTTAGTGCACCATCCGTTATATAGCAGTGTTCAGTAGGGGGGCCAGAAGGCGTTAACGCCTTGAACGACTCGGCACAATCCAGAGTTAGCAATTGATCGTCCAGGTGTAGCGATAAAGCTTCTCTCCATTGCTGATTTAATTTTTCATCTTGGAGGTCAAGTTGATTTATGTGTAACCAAGATGTTATCGCACCGCCCTCTAGCTCAACCAACGTTGCGCCTTCAGAATCGTAATCTACTACGGAACTTGATTCTGAATGAATGAGATTTCTTGGAGCCACAGCAATCAAAAACAGATTCTCTTTTTCGAAAGCTTTAAAGAGCTCCGTCGTAAACTCCTCTGCGAACCAAAGCGCTATGCTGCCTGATCCGTCGCCGGACTCATTTCCCAAAGTGAGAGAAAGTGATTTTTCAATACTCGGAAACAGGTTTTCGGCCTGAAGCTTTAAAGCCGCGATCAAATTGTCCTTACTCACTCCAGGCATAGAAATGGATGTTGATACAAATTCGTTGGGCGGGAGGTAAAGAAGAATTCCCCCCTCATTGGATTGTTCAGCTAAAGACCTAGCGCAGGCCGCAATTGCCGCCGAACGTTGTGCAATAGTTTGCTCAGGAGTGCCATCGGATTTCTTGAATAGAACAGTGTTAGATCGCCCACTGCTAATGTCCAGTAATTCATCGTTAACCAATACAAGTTGCCGATTAATTCCAGTCAACAAGTGCTTAGCTGATCCCTGCTCAAAAAGTACTTTGACTGGTTGAGGCAAAACAGGCAGTAGGCGCGTTTTGAAAGTGGCTGAAGCCGAACTGAGTAAAGACATAGGTAAAGCTAAGGTCAATGATTTGGTGGCTAATTGTTGGTTTAGCCCATTATTTTTAATTTTTGTTAATGCTAAGACTTAGATATCGGCCAAATAGTTTTAGCTAACAGCTAGAGAGCAGGTATATCTAGGGATTTATTAGAGATGAGCAAGTGTTGCTCGCCAAAGTCATGCTCTGGATATTTACCGGTTAGAGATATGGGGATTAGGGTCTGTCTAAGAAAAAGAAGCAAAGCGTATCTAGAATTGAATTTTGAGCGAGCCCTTAATGTTAAGGGCTCGCTCAAGAGTTTATTCGCCAGCGGAGCCCATGGCTTGTCTTTCTTTTTCAACAAGAAAATCTACAACCTCAAGCATTTCTTCTTGAGTACGTACATTTTCTCCAGTTGTCACAACGTATTTGCCATTAACAATCATATTAGGTGTGCTGCGGATTTGGTAATCCTGCATACGCTTTTCTGCTTGATTCACCTTAGTGCGCACAGAAAAAGAGTTAAAAGCAGATTCAAATTTGTCTGCCGCGATACCATGCTCTGCAAACAATTCAGCAATCTGACCTTCGTTTTGCAATCTATTTCCTTGGATATTGATGGCATTGAAAACCGGCTCGTGAAGAATATCTAGAGCATCCAACGCTTCAGCCGTGTAATAAACCTGAGCATGAATCTTCATTAGACCGTTCCACATGGCAGGGAAACGTGTGAAATCAACATCTGCCGCTGCGTTTTCTTCAAAGTTTTCTACCAATGGCTCAAATCTGAAACAATGTGAGCAGCCGTACCAAAAAGCCTCAATGACTTCGATTTTCTCAGAGTCCCTGGTATTAACAGGGGCTTCCAGCTCCACATAGTGAGTGCCAGCCACATAACGCTCTATTTGAGCAAAGCCAGTGCTAGTGAGGGGCAGTAATGCCAAAATAGCAATTAACTGAATAGATCGTTTAATCATGTTTGCTCCGTAAATCCTAAATTTCTTGTGTTGTTTTCAATCATTAAGACCGTATCACAGGGTTTTTAGTTCCACCATATTCATCGGCCGCGAATGCGACAACCCTGCGGTCCCTGACGATTAACGTAATGTTTTTCTAGTTTAGACCTGACACATAGCTCGCAAGGGCTTCTAGCTCCTTGTCAGTGAGCCGTTCTACGACAGACCGCATCATCTCACTATTGTCATTTGCCCGTTCACCAGCTCTAAAACTTTTCAGCTGATTAAGAGTATAGTCAACATGTTGTCCACTAAGCGACGGGAATCCAGCAGGGCTGTTCCCGCTGCCAGTAGGAGAGTGGCAAGCCGCACAGGCTGCTACTCCAAGCTCTTTATTTCCGCCCCTATATAGACGCTCACCGAGCTCCAAGGCGTCTGCATCCGCGCCCAGAAGGGTTACCGATTGAGAGGAATACCAAGCCGCGATATCTTCCATGTCTTGATCTGAAAGATTCCCAACCATGGCTGACATTGTTGGGTTAACCCTTGCTCCGGATTTATAATCGTTAAGCTGCTTTACAATATACTTGGCACTTTGGCCCGCCAGCTTTGGATTTATGGATAAAGCACTGTTTCCATCAGCACCGTGGCATGTTGCACACAGAGCAGATTTAGCTTGTCCTGCTGCTGCATCGCCTTGAGCAAACAATAGGTTTGGCGCAATTGTGCTGAAAAGGGCTGACGCAAGAACGAATACGAGTTTCTTCATGAATACACCTGGATAAAATCAGATTAAATGAATGACTACTTTGGCCTTAAAATAGCTAAAATGTTTCGAAAATCGCTAAATTTCAAAGAAAGCACATTTTGCTAGCCTTTGAAAATAGCGGCGATCGCTCCCAATTTGAGCCCACACCACCCAAAATACATCATTCCGCATACTTTGCGGTGGCGAAGTATACCGTAAAGTGGGCCCACTCTGGTATACCGATACTGTCAATTCTCTTTGAGCAGCGATTTTAGAGCTGGTTTCTTGTTAAAGTCTCGGAATCTAGACTTTTAAAGCCACTAGCCCCTCTTTTTTCTCAACAAACTGACGATAGCCCAGCTATGAATTTCACCGAGACAAAATTTGAGACCTCAGCCGCTAAGCTAAGTGCTTGCCCTTCTTCTAGTATAGCTGAGGTGGCATTTGCCGGCCGCTCTAATGCGGGTAAGTCTAGCGCGATAAACGCTATTACCCAGCAGGCTAGGCTCGCTCGAACCAGTAAAACGCCAGGCCGCACCCAATTAATCAACTTTTTTTCCTTAAACCAAGGGCGCTATTTGGTAGATTTACCGGGTTATGGCTATGCCAAAGTGCCACTGGCGGTGAAAGACAAATGGCAAATTGAGCTGGAAAAATATTTACGGGGAAGGGAGCCTCTGAAAGGACTAATTTTGCTCAGTGATGTTCGCCACCCATTGAAAGAATTTGATCGCATGATGATTGATTGGTCTATTCAGTCCGAACTGCCAATACATGTCATGCTCACCAAAGCAGACAAGCTCAAACGAGGCCCCGCTCAAAGCACTTTATTAGCTGTTCAAAAAGAGTTCAAAGAACATTCAGGGGTTACTGCTCAGCTATTTTCCTCAGTCAATGAAAGTGGAATGAAAGAAGCTCGCAACAAACTCAGTGAATGGCTGGCAGTAGAAGACTCACAGCTTCCGCCTGCCATCCAAGAATAGGGTTAGTGAGCTTCGTCCCAGTTATCACCTATACCTACGTCAACTACAAGAGGCACGTCGAGTGATGCTGCTGTGGTCATTCTAAATTTCACCCCTTCAATCAGTAATTCCACATCCCGTTCGGCCACTTCAAAAACCAGCTCATCGTGAACCTGTAAGACCATTTTCGCATCCAAGCGATCTGCTCTTAACCAATGACCAATATCGATCATAGCCTGCTTAATAATATCTGCCGCTGTACCCTGCATGGGCGCATTAATGGCCGTACGCTGGGCAGCCTTCCGAATCATGCCGTTACCCGCATGAATACCCGGCAAATAGAGTCGCCTTCCGAACAAAGTTTCCACGTAGCCTTTCTCATCAGCCAACGCCTGCGTTTGTTCCATGTAGGTTCTAACCCCAGGATATTTGTCGAAATACTTGTCTACATAGCTCTGTGCGTCCGCGCGGCTAATATTTAGCTGATTCGCTAAACCAAACGCCGACATTCCATAGATCAATCCAAAGTTAATCGCCTTTGCACCTCGTCGCTGCTCAGCACTTACCTCTTCCAAAGCTACCCCGAAAACATCTGCCGCTGTCGCCCGGTGCACATCTTCCGCACCAGAAAAGGCGCGCAGCAATCCAGGATCTTGAGACAAATGCGCCATGATCCGTAGTTCTACTTGTGAGTAGTCAGCCGCGATCAATTTATAGCCGGAATTTGCAACAAACGCCTGTCGCACTCGGCGCCCTTCTGCAGTGCGGATCGGAATGTTCTGTAAGTTAGGGTCAGTAGATGAAAGTCTACCGGTCGCAGCCACTGCCTGCTGAAAACTAGAATGTATGCGCCCGCTCTTTTCATTAACCTGCAGTGGCAGTTTATCAGTGTACGTTGATTTAAGTTTACTTAAAGATCGGTGCTCCAAAATAAATCGCGGCAACTCATAGTCTTGAGCCAGCTCTTGTAAAACTGGCTCCGCCGTAGATGGCTGCCCAGTTTTAGTCTTTTTCAGAATAGGTAATTTAAGTTTTTCATAAAAAATAGTCTGCAACTGCTTCGGTGAACCTAAGTTAAATTCCTCGCCCGCCAATGCGTAAACTTCTGCTTGCAGTTTGTCTAATTGTGTTCCGATCTCAGCGCTTTGCTTGTTCAAAACTGCACTATCAACTTTGATTCCGTTCCTCTCCATTTGTTGAAGAACTTCCACTAGAGGTCTCTCATAGTAATGATAAACCCCGTGAAGTTGACCCTCGCTTTTCAAAGAGTGAGACAACAATTGGGACAACCTGTGAATGAAATCCGCTTTTTCCGACGCATACAAAGAAAAATCAGCGATTGAAAGTTGACTGTGCGTTCGCTTAGCTTTTCCTTTGCCAAGCTTTTCGGTTAAGTCGGTGATACTCACACTCAGATAGTAGGAGCATATTTCCTCTAGCTGATGTTTTGTCGCAACGGAATTTAGTACATAAGACTGCAGAAGCACATCCGAATTAATTGGGTCGAAAACTAAGTCATAGTTTCCAAAGACGTGCTTCACATGCTTTAAATCAAATCCGATTTTTCTTATTTCTGGATTTTCTATGAACGGTTTTAGGTGCTGTAACACAACATCAATGCTGAGCTGCGGTTGACTATCTTCTAGATGTGCAACCGGAATGTAGGCTGCCTGGCCCAGCTCTACGCTAATTGCTAATCCAAATATGGATGAATCCAAAAAATGGCTGGCCTGGGTTTCAAGGCTTATGCAAAGCGTTTTAGTAGTAGCAATGCCAACGACAAATTTCTCCAATTCCTTTTCATCTGTAATAACGGCATAAGTGGTTTTCTCTGGAACAACGTTTATTTCATTGTCCGGTTCTAATGAGTCACTCTCCGAAGCATCTTTTAATACAGAAACTACCCCCTCAGCTTCCAGCTCTTTAACCCAGCTTTTGAATTCCAGATCGCTAAATATTTCATAAAGCTTCTGTTTGTCATCAGGGCTAGGGACAAGCTGATCAAGGTCGATATCTAACTCAACATCCATTTTTATGGTAGCGAGTTCATAAGACAATCTTAGTTGTTCTATGTTGTCTCGAAGTTTTTCACCTACTTTGCCACCCACTGCACCTGCATTATCGATAATCCCTTCCATTGATTGATAATCGCTTAGCCACTTGACCGCGGTTTTAGGCCCAACGCTGGGAACCCCAGGAATGTTATCAACCTTATCACCCACTAGCGCCAGGTAGTCCACGATTTGATCTGGCTTAACTCCAAACTTATTTACCACTCCTTCGTGATCCAGAAGTTCATTAGTCATTGTGTTCATCAATGTCACGTGAGAATTCACAAGCTGTGCTAAATCTTTGTCACCGGTAGAAATTAGTGTGTCGATGCCGCGTTCACTTGCATGGCCTGAAAGTGTGCCGATAACGTCATCTGCTTCTACTCCACTAACAATCAACATTGGAAGTCCCATGGCTTCTACAATTTCATGAATAGGTTGAATCTGTGATCGCAGTTCATCTGGCATGGGAGGCCGATGAGCTTTGTACTCTGCATACATATCACTACGAAACGTTTTACCTTTAGCATCAAAAACAATGGCAATATTGCTGTCAGGGTTTGATTTGATAAGGGCGCGTATCATATTGATAACCCCTTTAACGGCGCCCGTCGGCTGCTGTTTGCTGTTTATAAGCGGGGGCAAGGCGTGGAAAGCCCTAAACAAATAGGAGGAGCCATCTACTAAAATTAGTTGTTTTGAATCAGACAATTTTTTTTCCTGTCATTGGTGTCTATTTTTCTAGGTCTATGCAGTTGGTAAAGCATTAGCGATAACTGAATTAGGGTCAATGTAGGCTTTTGGTAACGATCGATAGCCGACCTCAATAATCCTGCTGTGATTCCCGTACCTGATAGCTGTGCTTGCAGCCACCGACTATGATTTGAATAAGTTCCTTACGTAGCAGCAAGCTCATCGCTCTGACATCGGTCCTATCATATAACATTGTCATCCATCGATCTAAGCCCATAGTCTAATCTCTCACTGGAATTTCGATGATTGGCACACCAACAATTTGTTACAACCAGCTATTTGATAGGTCGGCCTACAGTTGTTTTACGGATTTGGAGCTAAAACTTCCGAAGACCAGGCTTTTTCCCTTTGCAAAAAGAGTCATGAACAAAATGTAATCAGCCAGGTTATAATCTTAAAAGTGCTTCCTAATAGGCTAGAGGTGTTGAAACAGTTTTATTGTTAATGACAATGATCGCTAGAATCGGCCTTGCTCTCACTAATATGGTTCTTACTTTGATCAGTACTGTTTGAATTTAGCAGCCCATCAGAATTGATTTAGTGGGTAGGCGTGATTCAGTAACGCTCGTAGTTTTTAAAGGGTTTTAGAATGAATAATTGTCGATAGATCTTAAGAAAAAATTCGCTGAATTTGAAAGAAAGGCTTCCAGTAAGTGGTATTTATACTTATTGTTCTAGATTCGATAACGATTTAAATTCTTGAATGTAATTAGCGCTTCATCGGCACCTTTACATCTAAACGCGCTTCCGCTCTATCACAAAGAGATCGCCAAAAACCCCTTTAAAAACAGCGTTAAATGCCAAGAATATCGGAAACGTCTGCCTCTTTCAGGAAAACAGCAGGGCTTATTTTTAAACGCTCTTTGGAGCGTTTTTCCTAATTATTGGAAGTGCTTATTTCGCTGGCTATTTTTTACTACGAGTTCTAAAGCTAAAAACCTGAACTATCAATCAGCATTTGGTACGCTTTGGCGAGATCACGAGCACGGTGAGGTGGGCGCATTACGCCATGATAGTTCCCGTCTGGGTTGACCACCGCGATATGACCACTGTGAGAGATAAGATAATTGTCTTCAGCACTCGCCGTATCCGTATTCATATGGTCGCCGTGCTCAGCGTGGGCTTCCGGCTCTGGTTCCGAGTAGGCAACAAAAAACTGAGCAGCCACTGCCGCTATCGAGTCAACTGATCCTGTGACACCTAAAAAATCTTCGTTAAATCGGTTCACATATTCACCCATTTGTTCCGGAGAATCGCGCTCGGGATCAACTGAAATCATCACTATATTGAGCTCGTTTTTCATCTTTTCATCTGACATCTGCTCATAGAATTTCTTCAATTCGGCCATCGTTAAGGGGCAGATATCAGGGCAAGAGGTGAAACCAAAAAACAACAACGTCCACTGGTTTTTTAAATTCGCTTCAGTGTAAGCCGAGAGATTTTCATCCACGAGTTGAAATTCCTGAACCGGTCGGACGTCGGGATAGACAGTGACGCCAAGCTCTCGTAGTTCGTCTTTGGTGTTTATCTGAGCTCTCAGAATGAAAAGGAAGATAAGCGCGGCAATTACTGCAGCATCGAAAATAGCAAACGCGATAAGACCTCGTTTTGCTTTGACACTAAGAGCCATTGGGGAATCCTTCTGTCTGATCTTACGTCTTACTCAGTGATCAAAAAATATAGTGATCGACCAATAGGGCGAGGAAGAGTAACGCAAGGTAGAGTATTGAAAATCGAAACGTATCCATAGCGGTGGAAGGTTTTGGCTTATACATAAGAACCAAAGACCATCCAAGGAAGCCAGCTCCAAGTGCTATGGCTGAACCCAAGTAGAGTAATCCGCTCATACCGGATAGGTAAGGGAAGATGCTCGAGGCGATGAGAATTATCGTGTAAACGATAATGTGAATCTTGGTGACATGCTCTCCGTGTGTCACTGGTAGCATTGGCACACCTGATTTTGCGTATTCTTCTTTACGGTGTATGGCCAATGCCCAGAAATGAGGGGGAGTCCATGCGAAAATAATAAATACTAGTATTAAAGCATCTGAATCAATTGTTCCGCTGACGGCAGACCAACCCAAAAGGGGTGGCATTGCGCCAGAAAGGCCGCCGATGACTATATTTTGTGGTGTTGCGTGCTTTAAATAACCGGTGTAGATGAACGCATAGCCGATAAACGATGCGAGTGTCAGCCATGCGCAGAGTGGATTGACACCGAACCACAGGACCAACATTCCAGCGATGCCTATCGTCAACGCAAATGCGATGGTTTGAGTGGTATCAACACGCCCTTGAGGAAGCGGCCGATTATGGGTTCGCTTCATAATAATGTCGATTTTACGGTCGATTAAGTGATTAACGACTGCTCCGGAGCCTGCTACTAGGGCGATGCCGAGATTACCGAAAATCAATATGTCTACCGGCACCATTCCTGGTACTGCTAGAAACATTCCGACCATTGACGTAAGTATCATCAGCATGACGACACGTGGCTTGCACATTTCGTAAAAATCGCGCCAGCTTGCTGACGAATTACTCGTAAGTTCTGTCACAGTAAAGGCTCTAAAATAGTGAAAATAATCGCTGTTTGCGAATGAGGATACGTCTCAATTACATGGACGGATCTGAATAAAATTTAGGGCGCGAATTCAACCATGAATCGGCCGCAATCTCAAGGTAGTGTAGATCAATTATGGCAAGACTTTGCGCTTTTTCTAACCGATTGTTATTGAATTTATTGAAGCAAAATCCATACTGACAGGAAACTGTCAAAAATGCTTGATTTTACTTAAGTTTTATCCTGAATCTTCACTATAATTGTTGCTTGAAACCGCAATTTTCTATAGCATTCCGGTGCGCATGAGGTGTGCGTTTCTTCTTCAAAATTAGGCCTTTGAAGAAAAGTAAAATCCTAATCTCTATTATAATAATTCAAAGAGATTAAAGGGACGTTTAGCAAACTTTTTCTGCCAGTAATCAAAAACTCAGTTTTTTGAATATTGAGCTAAAGTTTTACGCAATAAGAACGCTTCTTGAAACGGTTTTTACGATGTTTGACAAAAACTAAACAAATTCACATGTTCAATCGCTTTTTTGCAAAGTGATAGCGCATGGAACTCGTTTTTAACTTAGAAGGATTACTGGTTTATGGCTTTAGCGGTCGTTATTTTTTTGCTGGTTATTGGATCTATCATTTTCCATTTTGCCAGCCCGTGGTGGTTCACCGATATCGCAACAGATTGGGGTTCCATTGACTTCACCATCAACATCACTTTTTGGGTCACAGGATTTGTATTCATTGCCTGTAACCTCTTCTTGGCGTATTGCGTTTATAAATTCCGCCAGAAAGATGGACATAAGGCCGTGTACGAGCCTGAAAACCACAAATTGGAAGTTGGCTTATCTGCTATCACCACTCTTGGTGTTGTGGCTATGCTTGCTCCGGGTCTGTTTGTTTGGGCATCGTTTGTTACCGTGCCAGAAGAAGCAACTGAATTTGAAGTGATGGGTCAGCAGTGGCAATGGGCATTCCGATATCCGGGCGCCGATGGTCAACTGGGCTTCGCCGACACTCAACTTGTCACCGAAGAGAATCCATTCGGAATCAACCCAGAGGATCCTCGCGGCCAAGACGATGTTGTGATCAACGGTCCGGAAATGCATTTACCTGTTGGTAAGCCAGTTAAAGCATTGCTTCGCTCGAACGATGTGCTGCACAACTACACGGTTCCTCAGTTCCGAGTGAAAATGGATTTGGTTCCAGGACTAATTTCTTATCTGTGGTTTGATCCTCAAAAAGAAGGCCGCTACGACATTATGTGTGAAGAACTATGTGGCATAGGCCACTTCATCATGCGCGGCGCTGTAGTGATCGAATCTCAAGATAGCTTTGACACTTGGCTAGCTGACCAACCTACTTTCGGTGAGACTCAAAACATGTCACCGCCGAACATTGCAGCCGGCCAAGCGCAATATGCGGTATGTGCTGCTTGTCATGGAGCGCAAGGCGAAGGCAACCAAGCGTTAAACAGCCCTAAACTAGCCGGCCAACAGGCTTGGTACGTTGAACGCCAGCTGAACTACTTTAAGCAGGGCATCCGCGGCGGTGAAGGCGACACTAACGGTGCAGCGATGGTCGGCATGGCAAATATGCTTGCTGACGACGATGCAGTTCGCAACATGGCAGCGTACATAGCAACATTTGAAGATGTTCCAGCGACACCAACAATCACTGGCGACATTGACAATGGGTTCAGTATTTATGACCGAAACTGCGCCGCTTGTCATTTGGATGACGGCAGTGGTACTTGGTATACAGACGCGCCGAAGTTAGCTGGTATGAGTGATTGGTATTTTGTAACTCAAATTAGCAATTTCCGAGCGGGTATTCGTGGCTTACATCGTGAAGATGACTACGGAGAGCAAATGGTTTCGATGGCAACTGCAATGTCAGGACTCGAAGAGATCGAAGATGTGGCAGCGTATATCAACACGCTCAGATAGAACTAGTTAAAGAATTTCGTTTAAATTGTTTGTCCTAGTGACAAGTATCACATTTAGAGAGTTAGGAGGTTTTAATGGCTTACGTACCATTAGCTGATCAGGACAGTGAACAAGAGCTTCATCATCCGCATAGCTGGGTAACACAATACGTTTTTAGCCAAGATCACAAGGTTATTGCAATCCAATACGGTGGTATCGCCATTTTAGTTGGGGTTGTAGCGTTGGTTTTATCTTTGCTTATGCGTATGCAGCTGGGTTTCCCAGAAACATTTGATCTAATCGATCCAAGTGCTTACTACCAGTCTGTCACCATGCATGGAATGATCATGGTGGTTTACATGCTCACGGCTTTATTGCTGGGTGGGTTTGGTAACTACATGGTGCCACTGATGTGCGGCGCGAGAGATATGGTGTTTCCTTTTCTTAACATGCTCAGTGTCTGGGTTTATTTTGTATCAGTACTGATCTTGATGGCTAGCTTTTTTGTGAGCGGTGGCCCAACCGGCGCAGGCTGGACACTCTACCCACCGCAGACGGCCATGGCAGGAACTCCGGGACATGACATGGGCATTATTCTTATGCTCGGGTCTTTGGGTGTATTCGTTGTTGCATTTACGATGGGCGGTTTAAATTATGTAACCACTATCCTGCAGTATCGATGCCGTGGCCTAACTATGATGAGACTCCCCCTCACTGTTTGGGGTATCTTCATAGCAACAATTCTAGGTTTGTTCGCTTTCCCAGCGTTGTTGGTTTCAGCAATTATGATGCTATTTGATTCCTTGCTTGGCACCAGCTTCTTCATGCCAGCGGTAATCGAAACGGGCACGCCTCTAGATCATAACGGCGGCAGCCCGCTGTTGTTCCAACACTTGTTCTGGTTCTTCGGGCATCCAGAAGTTTATATCGTTGCGCTTCCGGCTTTCGGTCTAGTATCAGATGTTTTGAGCACACATGCTCGCAAGAATATCTTCGGATATCGCATGATGGTATGGGCGCTTATCGCGATTGGCGGATTAAGCTTCATCGTTTGGGCTCACCACATGTATGTGAGTGGTATGCACCCTTACTTCGGCTTTTTCTTTGCAACCACCACACTGATCATCGCGGTACCCACTGCATTGAAAGTGTACAACTGGGTGCTAACGCTTTGGGAAGGTGACATTCGATTGAATGCACCCATGTATTTTGCCATTGGATTTATCTTCACGTTTATCCACGGCGGACTTACCGGTTTGTTCCTCGGCAACGTGGTTATCGATTTGCCACTTTCTGATACTTACTTTGTAGTTGCTCACTTCCACATGGTGATGGGTGTATCTCCGGTATTAGTTATCTTTGCTGCCTTGTATCACTGGTACCCAAAGGTCACTGGAAAAATGTTCCATGAAGGCATGGCTAAAGCACATTTCTGGATTACCTTCCTTGGTACTTATGCGATTTACTTACCAATGCACTACCTTGGTTTCCTTGGAGTTCCGCGTCGCTACTACGCTCTGGGTGAAACAGATTTCATTCCGGAGTCAGCTCAAGATTTGAACGCCGCAATAACAATCGCCGCTTTGATCGTAGGTGCTGCTCAGATCCTATTCTTCATCAACGTGTTTTGGAGCCTACGCAATGGCAAAGACGCTGGACCAAACCCTTGGGGCTCGGCTTCATTGGAATGGCAAACTCCAGACACGCCGCCGGTTCATGGCAACTGGGGTGATGAACTACCGACTGTTTATCGTTGGGCTTATGACTACAGCGTCCCAGGTGCTCACGAGGATTTTATCCCTCAAAACGTACCTGAAAGCGAGGAACCAACTGCAGATGAGCAACATTTCGATCCAGACCACGATCAGTCAAAGGCCGATCTATGAGTTTATTTAAAGAACTCAGTGTAAAACCTTGGGAACGAAAAGGAATCATAGGTGGCCTCACTGCTGAGGGCACCTTCGATACCTCTCCCCAGAAAGTAGCGTTGGTGTTTTTTGTTGTAGTTGCCTCGGTGGTGTTTTCGCTATTTACAGTGAGCTACATCATTCGCATGGAGCTACCTGATTGGGCACCAATGTCTGAGCCAACCCAGCTTTGGTTCAATACTGGATTGCTAGTTCTCAGTAGTGTCTTTTTTCAGTGGGCTAGGAATATCAGCAAAACTGAAAGCGACAAGAATGTTAAGACCGCATTTATGGGAGCGGGGCTTTTTGCAATCTTCTTTATCATTGGGCAGTACATGACTTGGGAAGCTCTTCTGGCTGAAGGCTTTTACATGTCATCGGATCCAGCCACAGCATTTTATTACTTGCTGACTGGTGTCCATGCAGTCCATTTATTGGGCGGACTTTGGGTTTGGAGCACAGGCTTGATTCGCATCATATCCGGCGTTGAGCCAAAGGAGCTTAAGCTAAGTATCGAGCTATGTGCTTTTTATTGGCATTTTCTCCTGATTATCTGGTTAATCATGTTCGCACTTATGGCAAACACCTAAACTAAGTAAGACTAATACAAAAGTAAAAAACAGGAAAAAAGGATGAGTGAAGCTGCGCTAACACAAGCAGGCCCTCAAGAGGGGGTAGACGGCCTAGTCGATGACTGGACTTCCGATAAACAGACCTATCATGTGCCTTGGGGAAAGGCCATGATGTGGATATTTCTAGTAAGTGATACTTTTATCTTCACTTGCTTTCTCACTGCCTACTTAAATGTGCGGCTAACGACTACGGAACCATGGCCGGTTCAGGGTGCGATCTTCGCCCTTTCGTTATTTGGTAGTGACCCAATCCCTTTGATTTTGATCGCCTTGATGACGTTCATCTTGATTACGAGTTCCGGCACCATGGCGCTTGCGGTCAATATGGGCTATCGAAAAGACAAAGAGAAGGCATTCTGGCTGATTTGTGCAACAGCGTTCTTCGGTCTTTGCTTCGTCGGCATGCAAATGTTTGAGTGGTCAAAGCTGATTTTTGATGAAGGCATAAGGCCCTGGGGCAATCCTTTCGGAGCGGCTCAATTTGGCTCAGTCTTCTTTATGGTTACCGGATTTCACGGACTGCACGTATCGGGTGGTGTTATCTATCTGATGTGGGTCGCTTTACGGGTCAGACGTGGTTACTACGATGATAAAGGTTACGAGATCGTTGAGATCGCTGGTTTGTACTGGCACTTTGTCGATTTAGTGTGGGTATTCATTTTCGCATTTTTCTACTTACTGTAAGAGGAGACAAAGATGTCAGCTGAAGCAGGTCAACAACATCCTCTTGGGATTTACTACAAAATCTGGATCCTCCTATTTGTATTAAGTGGATTCTCATATGCCGTGGATTATTTTGAAGTACAGGGTGCAATGCGTTGGACTCTTGTGCTTTTCTTCATGGTAGCGAAGGCAGGGTTTATCACAGCAATCTTTATGCACGTGGTATGGGAAAGATTGGCGTTAGTATTTACCATTCTTGGACCGCCAATCGTATTGCTTCTATTTATAGCGTTTATGGCTATTGAAGGAAACTATACAGAAAATGCTCGGTTTAATTACATGGGGCACGATAGAGATGCAGTCGCGTTAACTCCCTCTGATCTTCATGGCGATGGCCACGGAGGAGAGCACGGGGAAGCGGAAGAGCACTAATTCTTATCTATTGTGTAGGAAAAAGGCTATAGTTCATTCTATAGCCTTTTTTTTCGCCTACAGTTTAGTGGGCTGCTTATAAAAATTTAGTCACAAAAACCTGATACAACATGCAATCAAAAATAGAAAAGCTGATCGCCGATGCAAAAATACATGAGGAGCAAACCGGCGCGCTGGCTAAACAGCTAAAACTTCAGCAACAACACCTACCTACTTCTATTCACTTACCAAAAGACAACCCCGTTTCTGCACTGAAAACTTTCGTCCTTGAATACATAGACCATGTTCCTTCCTTTATAGGAGCCGTATCTTTCGCCGCTAAGGACGCTGGCATAGATACTTATGTTGTTCCCTTTCTGGATGTGGCTACAGGGTTTATTCTCTCTCCTAAAGGCAATAACAGTAGTGAGCTAGGTTTTCTTGACCTTATGGAGCAATCTTACTTGGCTCACAGGCTAATTGAAGAAGTTAATGACCAGTATATTGTTAGAGCGGGTATCCCACTCATTCCAATGGACCTAACAAAAGCAAATATCATCATTCACCATTTGTTAGGTGAGACTCGAGCTTTAAATTTGGATGATGTGGTCGAGGAAACTGCTCGTCAAATGTCTAGCCAAGATATTGTTTATAGTTCTGAGAAGTTTAAGAAATATGTGGAAACTCGAAAAGGAAAGGGCTGGGACCAAGTTTGGAAGCAATGGTCTGATATGACGAAAAGCTTAGAGGTGGATTTGAGTCTCGCGAATAAAAAGTAGGCTTTTTGGGAGCAGGCCGCTTTTGGATTTCTATTGAGACTTCATCTCAGCAATAACCTTTTGAGTCTCTGGCGTTTCTGCCATCCAAATATTGAAAGATTCCGCCGCTTGCTCCACCAACATACCTAAGCCATCGACTGCTTTCTTTGCATTATTCTCCAAACACCATTTTATGAAAGCTGTCGGTGAAGATGAATACATCAAATCATAGCAGGCGGTATTTTCGCCAATAACAGCAGGCGAGATAAGAGGGGTTTCACCCGTGAGCCCCATAGATGTTCCATTGATTATTAAATCAAAAGGCCGAACTGGCACGTTTTCAAAGCTGCAAACTTCAATAGGGTAATAATCCAAAAATTCTTGTCTTAACTTACTCGCATTTTCTAAGGTTCTATTCGCAACGGTAATAGGGCCGCACTGCTTATCAATAAGCGAAGGCAGGATTCCACGTACGGCCCCACCCGCTCCCAATAGGAGAACTGATTTATCTTTGAGGGCTATTGAATTGTTCTCCAAATCTTTAACAAATCCTGGTCCATCAGTATTGTTACCCACTAACTTTCCCTGAGAGTCTAAATACAATGTGTTAACAGCCTTCGCTTGGCTAACTCTCTGGTTGGCAGGAGTCGATAACTCAAAAGCTATTTCTTTAAAGGGAACGGTAATGTTTAGTCCATGCCCACCTTCGTCGAAAAAAGTTTTTATAAACTGGCGAAACTCCAACGGCGCAACGTTGTACTTCTCGTACTCTATTGCCACATTGCATTGTGCAGCGAAATTAAGCTGAATAGCAGGGGATTTACTATGGGCGATTGGGTGCCCAACTACACCTAGTTTTTTCACTTTTTCATCTCTTGTTAAAGCCTAATTAACCCAATCTCGGAACTTCAGAAAATCGGTATAAAGCCTTTCTTCCTCAGACCCAGACTCTGGTTTCCAATCATAGGTAAACTGAACTGCTGGCGGCAATGACATCAAAATTGATTCTATTCTTCCGACTCCAGACTGCAGGCCGAATAGAGTCCCTCTATCGTAAACTAAGTTAAATTCAACATAGCGACCACGTCGATATTCTTGAAAGTCTCTGTGCTTTTTCTCATAAGCTAAACTCAGTCGCTTCTCCACAATCGGTTGATACGCAGCCAAATAGCTGTTGGCCATTGCTTTTACAAATTCAAATGTCTTTTCAAATCCCAGTTCATTGAAATCATCAAAAAATAGACCGCCTATACCGCGAGGCTCATTGCGATGGTTGATGAAAAAATAGTCATCACAATTCTTTTTGAATTTTTTATAGTAATGAGGTCCAAACGGATCGCAAGCTTGTTGGGCAGTACTGTGCCAATGCACACAATCTTCTTCATAACCATAATAAGGCGTTAAGTCATAACCACCACCAAACCACCACACAGGTTCTTCACCTTCTTTTTCTGCGACGAACAAACGAAAGTTTGCATGTGACGTGGGAACAAAAGGGTTTCGAGGGTGGATGACCAAAGATACTCCCATGGCTTGAAAAGCTCTTCCAGCCAACTCGGGCCGCGATGCCGTTGCCGAGGCAGGCATTGAACTTCCGAATACATGGGAAAAATTAACACCCCCTTTTTCAATCACGCGGCCATCGCTTATTACGCGGGTGATACCCATGCCTCCGCTATCTCTGTCCCAACTGTCAGTTTGGAATTTCGCCTCACCATCGCTGTCTTCTAGGCCCGCGCATATAGAGTCCTGTAACTCTAGTAAAAACTGTTTTACGGCTTGTGTGTCCACTTTTTCCAATGCTGTTTCCTCTCTCACTTTCTGTGAGCCAAATTGTAATTCTAGGCACTCACTTTAACCGGTTTTTTTGCTTAGTTCTTAATCTATATCTATAAATACTCAGCTCTTAGTAAAGTATTACATACTTTACGGTCGCTTATCTGTGCCGATAAGTATAACGCCCCGCCTCTAAACTTATGTTCCCAGCCCCTTCCAATTCTAATAAACATTCAATCAAGAGACTTGGAGGTAAACTAGTCGCTTCCTGCAAGGGCTCAAACAAACATGGCTGGGTTTTTAAAACATCAATAATCTTTTCATGATTGGTATTGGCCAAAAACTGACCAGGGTGGGATTCTCTCTTTTGAGGATTACGATAAGTCGCCTGATTCTTCTGGGAAACACTAATTTCTGATGTTAAGCATGGCAGCTCGTCGATCACGTCACCTATATTTGAAACGAGTTTTGCACCGTCTTTTATCAAGCGATGACAACCTTCAGAGAGTGGGTTGGATATCAATCCAGGCACTGAAAAAACTTCTCTATTTTGTTCCATAGCTGTTCTGGCTGAAATGAGTGAGCCACTTTGAGAGGCCGCCTCCACAACAAGTACCCCTAAGCTCAAGCCAGTGATAATTCTATTTCGGCGGGGAAAATGATGTGCTCTAGGGGGCGAGCCCAACGGCAATTCACTAACAACGGCACCGGATTTTTCTATCTCGGCTTTAAGACCTGCATTCTGTTTGGGATAACATTGATCGATTCCGGTGCCGAGCACAGCCACTGTATTAGAAAACCCCGCAATCGCACCTTTATGAGCTTGGCTATCTATACCACTTGCCATCCCGCTTGTAATGGTTAGCTTCGCATCAGAGGAATCGCGCGCAAAGCGATAGGCATTATCTAGACCGTAACGGCTCGCTTTCCTACTTCCTACTATTGCCAGTTGATTTGAATTTAGTAAAGCCGTGTCTCCAGCCACATAAAGTAGAGGGGGCGCATGATCAATCTCCTTAAGCAGTCGAGGATAGCGAGAATCCTCGTAACAGATAAGTGCATGGTTAGTTTCTGTATTCCACTGCAGCGTCTTATCAATATCCGAATAGTTGACGGCTAAGCGCTGAGCATCTAAAAGCTGCCTCAGAAGTGAACCACTCACTCCCAATGTTGCCAACTTCTTCTTTGGCGCCTCAAGGATTGAATTTAAACTCCCAAATGTTTGAAGCAGCGAGGACAGTTTTAATTCTGGAAAGGTGGAGAAATGACTCAGGAACAAATATTCCCGAAGAATAGAAGAGTCCATATATCATCCTTGAATTATGGAGATTTGTGCAGGCTTAGTCTTTTACGGAGATACAACCCGGTTATACAGCTGGGCCGGCTCTGTACTACTCAAAATAAGTGCATAGCTTAGATCATCGAAGGTTCGATAAACGAGCAAGGTTCCAATTTCTTTTCCTGGCAGCTCAAGACGATCTCGTTTGAATGCTGTGCGCATCCGCTCTCTAAGAGACATGCGGTCTCGCTCAACCTCATCAACCATAGATTGACTTGCTTGTTGAATTGTTAGGATATCTCCGATCACCAAATTATCACTTTTACCGAGATCGATAATGACGGTATCCAGCTGAGACGCCATCGTCTCTACACCTTGAAAAGAGATAATGCTGCCCTCTAAATTTTCAGCGGGCTCAGTAGGGAAAATTGTAGCGTCTATGCGGGATTCTTCTCGAACAAGTAATCGATCACCCACTCGAATTTCTCGGGTTCCGTTGTTGATAAGTAATTTTTTCAATTCTGAAGTCGAGTCATCCGAGATTGTGGCAAAGCCTAGATATTCAACTTCCAAACCCAAACTCACTTCACCCGTCTCGTCCGTAAACCCTCTACCCTGGCGATAAATCTCAAAAGAAGCTGTCCCACTTGGCCACACCCCCCGAGCATACACTTCATCGCCTGTGCCAATGGCCAAATTATCTCCCAGATTAGACACTATATAAGGTGCTTCATCGAACAACTGCAGGGAAACTATACGATTATTAGTAAAGCTGTTTTCTATAGACTCTAGCGGGATAGCCGGGATCGCGCTGGACAGAGAGACTTCTCTAATTTGTGGTTCCAGATTAACCGTTTCACGACCGCCACGCCTAAGTAGAATTCTTGGTGAACCACCTACAGCGCTCACACTCAAAATGTCGTTTGGATAAATCAGATCTGAATTATCTATATAGGGGTCTGGTAACCAAATCTCAGACCATCTCTCGGGATCTTGCAAAAACTGGCCGGCAATATCCCATAAAGTGTCGCTATCTTTCACTATATACTCGTCTGGGTATTCTGCCAGCAGTAAGCTGCTTTGCGCCCAGACCGGCATAAATGCCGAAACCGCCGCAAGTAACGCAATTGAAAGCAGTATTTGCTTTATTACCCAGTTCTTCATCTTTAAAATCCCTACCCTACAAGGCATTGATATAGTAGCAATACACACCCATTATCACTACTCGCAGTAAATATACTGTGATCAAGGCTGAACTTTCACCAACCTAGGTTACGACAGGCCATGGCAAAACTAGAAATTTTGGAATTTCCAGATCCCCGATTGCGAAAAATCGCAACTCCAGTAACTGTTTTCGACTCCAAGCTTGAAGACTTGATCGATGACATGACGGAAACTATGTACGAAGCCCAAGGTATTGGGCTTGCTGCTACTCAAGTTGACGTCCATCAGCGAATCTTAGTCATTGACGTCTCAGAGTCAAAGGATAGCCCTCAGGTCTTTATAAATCCAAGTTTCGAGATAATTGAGCAAGAGCTCTCTGATTATGATGAAGGGTGTCTGTCGGTGCCGGGCTTCTATGAGACTGTTTCCCGACCGCAGCGAGTATTAATCAAAGCCCAAGACGGTAAGGGAGAGGCTTTTGAACTTGAGGCAGAGGGTATTTTGGCAGTTTGTATACAGCATGAGATCGATCATTTAGACGGCAAGCTATTTGTAGACTATCTGAGCAACCTCAAGCGACAACGGATTCGAAGCAAACTGGAAAAAGAACATAGGAAATCCGCATAAGCAGTGACTAAATTAAAAATAGGTTTTGCCGGCACTCCGGACTTCGCTGCCTCCCATTTAAGCGCATTGCTTGAAGCGGGCTATGTACCGACCGCCGTATTTACTCAACCAGATCGTAAAGCAGGCCGTGGGAAGAAACTGAGCCCCAGCCCAGTTAAGGTCCTCGCTGAGAAACATCAGCTTTCGGTATATCAACCGAGCAGTCTAAAAGATGAATCTGCTCAAGCAGTTTTTGAAAGTCTGAATTTAGATCTTCTTGTTGTGGTTGCTTACGGACTCATTTTGCCAACAGGGGTTCTTGATGCTCCCACGTTCGGTTGCATAAATGTCCATGCGTCATTACTTCCCAAGTGGCGAGGAGCCGCCCCAATTGAACGCGCTATCTTGGCGGGGGATTCAGAATCAGGGGTCACCATTATGCAAATGGATGCTGGGCTTGATACAGGCGATATGCTGCACAAGGTTACCGTACCGATTTTGGATACACACAGTCGACAAGACCTAGAACACAATCTGATTTCTGCCGGTACACAAGGCCTTGTTTACACACTCAAAAATTTCGATTCTGTATTGAAGCAAGCTGAAAAACAAGTGGATGCCGACGCTACGTATGCCTCGAAGCTAGAAAAAAGTGAAGCGTTATTAGATTTCAGTCTCGACGCTTCCAGCCTTAACAGAACGATACGGGCAGGCATCGGAAGGAATCCTGCCTTCGCTTTTCTTAACAATGAAAGAGTGAGACTACTGTCAGCAACCCCAAGCTCTCACGCTTTTAGCGCCGAGTTTGGCAGTATTACAGAGACCACTAATAAAAACTTTACTATTGCCTGCAATAATTCTTCTTTAGTCGTCGATAGCATTCAACTACCCGGTAAAAACCCTGTTCAAGTTTCTGCTCTTCTAAACTCAAAACCGGATTTTTTCAAAGTAGGCTCCGTCTTTACTATGGCCGATGCCTAGTGACTAAAACCACGACAAAAACGTCTAAATTAACCAATGTTCGCGCCGCAGCTGTTTCCGTTTTAGTAAAAATGCTGAACAACTCAGGTTCTTTAACCGGTGCTCTACACCCCTTTAGAGAACGTGACGATTTTCCATTGTTACAGGAAATTTGCTTTGGCACCTGCAGACACTTTTTTTCTTTGGAGTTTATTCTAGAAGAATTGCTAAGCAAGCCACTTAGAAAGAAAGACAAAGATGTTAAATGCCTTCTACTGGTTGGCCTTTACCAGCTTAAGCATATGTCTTTGCCTGAATACGCTGTGATTAATGAAACGGTATCAGCCGTTGGCAGCTTTAAAAAGCCTTGGAGCCGAGGATTAATAAACGGAGTATTAAGGAACTATCTAAGAGATAAAGAAGGGCTCGCTATCACACTTGCTCAAAGCCCAGCATCGGCAAAGTTTGATCAACCACAATGGCTTCTTGAAGAATTTAAGAAGGATTGGCCGGACCATTGGCAGACCATCGCTGAGAATTCAAACCAAAGACCGCCCATGACCCTGCGAGTTAATCTCTCCAAGACAAGCCGAGACGCTGCATTGGATGAATTACATCGGCATGATATCTCCGCCGTTTCCGGCAAGCTCGCCAATAGCTCAGTCTATTTACAATCTCCGATTGGGGTAAATGCCTTGCCCGGATTTGGCGATGGATCAATGAGTATCCAAGACGAGGCATCCCAGCTGATCCCATCGATACTTCAACTACTTCCGAAACAACGAGTCCTAGATGCATGCTCAGCACCTGGCGGGAAAGCCTGCCATATCCTTGAAACTGAACTCAATCTCAGCGCCATGAGCTGCATAGACGTTTCCGAGTCGCGGTTAGAAAGGGTCAATGAGAATCTAGAAAGACTCAGCTTAACGGCCAACGTCATTGCTGCCGATGCCCGCGATACGACAGCTTGGTGGGACGGGGATCAATTCGACAGAATTCTCTTGGATGCTCCTTGCTCTGCAACAGGGGTTATCCGCAGGCACCCTGACATTAAACTGCTTCGCCGGCCTAAGGATATTGAAGAGTTACATCAGCTACAGCTAGAAATGCTGGAATCTATTTGGCCCACATTGAAACCAGATGGGCTATTGTTATACACCAGCTGTTCTATCCTGAGAAAAGAAAATGACGAGACCTTAAAGATATTTATCGAATCCACAGATAACGCTAAATATGAAGGCATCACAGCCGATTGGGGAGTAGAATGTCGCTATGGAAGACAATTACTGCCGTCGGGCCCGAGTGGAACAGATGGCTTCTTTTTCTCTTTGTTAAGAAAGTCGAATTGATCAGCCGCAGCTAATCTCGAAAAGACGGACCTCCATGAAAATAATAATCTTAGGCGCCAATCAAGTGGGTAGTACCCTCGCTGAGACCTTGGCTAATGAAGCGAACGACATTACCGTAGTCGATAGCGATGAAGAAAGACTAAGAGAACTAAAAGATCACATAGATATCGGTACTATTGCCGGCCAGGCCTCTCATCCAGATGTATTGGATAGAGCAGGCGGTGAAGATGCGGACATGATAATCGCGGTAACCGAAAGTGATGAGATCAATATGGTAGCTTGCCGTGTTGCTTATTCACTGTTTCAAACCCCAAAAAAGATTTGCAGAATTCGATCCTCGAACTATCTCGTCCGTAACCGATTATTTGGTAAAGACGGAGTTGCCGTCGACGTCGTTATCAGCCCTGAAAAAATAGTATCGAGCTATATTGCTAGACTTATCGATTTGCCCGGCTCCCTCCAAGTCCTAGATTTTGCTGATGGTCGCGTGCAATTAGTGGCGGTGAAGGCCTTTTATGGAGGGCCTTTAGTCGGCCAAGAAATACGTTTGCTCCGACAGCATATGCCTTCCATCGACACTCGAGTTGCTGCAATCTTTCGAAAAGACCGACCAATTATTCCTGAAGGCTCTACAGTAATCGAAGCCGACGACGAGGTGTTTTTTGTCGCTGCTCAAAATAACATTAAGGCCTGCATGGGAGAGTTGCGCCGATTGGACAAACCCTATAAGCGATTAATCATTGCTGGTGGGGGAAATATCGGTATGCGCTTAGCGGAAAGTTTAGAAGGGCGCTATCAAGTTAAGTTAATAGAAAGAGACCCTGAGCGCTGCAAATACTTGTCCCAAAATTTGGACAGCGCCATCATTCTGAACGGAGAAGCCTCCCAACAAGACTTGCTTATCGAAGAAAGTATAGAAGAGACAGATGTATTTCTAGCCCTTACTAACTCCGATGAAGCAAACATAATGTCATCGCTTCTGGCCAAGCGCCTAGGTGCGAAAAAAGTGATGACACTAATCAACAACCCGGCTTATGTTGACTTAGTACAAGGTGGTGAAATTGACGTTGCCATTTCTCCTCAACAAGCAACGATAGGGAGCTTGCTTACCCACGTCAGAAGAGGAGACGTAGTCAACGTCCATTCACTTCGCAGAGGTGCAGCAGAGGCTATGGAAGCCATCGCACATGGCGATAAAACATCTTCAAGAGTTGTAGGAAAGGCCATTGAAGATATTGACCTTCCAGAAGGCACAACCATTGGCGCTATAGTTAGAGGAAGTGAAGTATTAATTGCCCATGATGACACGGTGGTTGAACCCGATGATCACGTTATACTTTTCCTTGTAGACCGTAAACGTATACCTGAAGTAGAACGTTTATTCCAAGTAGGTTTTAGCTTTTTTTAGCGCTTAACTATGCACGCAACTCTTATACTAAGAATACTCGGTCTATTACTCATGCTCTTTAGTGCATTGGGTAACATACCTCCGTTACTTGTTTCATCATTGTACGACGATGGTATGAGAGACACGTTTTTAAATTCCTTTCTTGTTATTTTTTTTGCTGGGTTAGTGCTTTGGATCATTTCCTCAGGATCGAGGAAAGAACTAGGGACCCGCGACGGCTTTCTTATTGTCACCCTGTTTTGGGCCGTGCTAGGCAGTGCCGGCAGTCTCCCTTTTGTTCTCTCGCCTGCACTTGAATTATCTATAACTGATGCTGTGTTTGAGTCCCTTTCTGGGTTAACTACCACCGGTGCTACCGTAATATCCGGGTTAGATGAATTACCAAAATCCCTGTTATTTTACCGACAACTTTTACAATGGCTAGGCGGAATGGGCATTATCGTCTTGGCAATGGCCTTGCTACCAATGCTTGGAATTGGGGGCATGCAACTGTATCGCGCCGAAAGCCCTGGGCCTGTAAAAGACAACAAACTTGTACCACGCCTAGCCGAAACAGCGAAAGCGCTTTGGTATATCTACCTGTCGCTAACCGCCGCCTGTGCGTTTTCCTATTGGGCCGTTGGTATGGATGCGTTTGATGCGGTCTCCCATAGCTTAGCAACAGTAGCCATCGGCGGGTTTTCAACCCACGATGCCAGTCTAGGTTATTTTGATAGTGCTGCAGTTGAAACAGTAGCAATCATTTTTATGTTTATCGCAGGCATAAACTTTGCCCTACACTTCACGGCCTGGCAAAGGCGAACTGCAAAACACTATTTAGGTGACCCAGAGTTTATTTTTTATACCTTCATTCTTGTTTCCGTATCAGTAGTGACCGTTTCCGTGTTGTATTACTCAGATGTTTACGGAAATTTCGGTGATTCTCTTATCAAAGGAGTTTTTCAGGTCGTCTCTATTGCCACAACTACCGGTTTCGCCACTGCTGATTTTAATTCTTGGCCGCTTTTTTTGCCGTATATGTTGTTGTACGCAGCCATCATTGGAGCCTGCGCCGGGTCCACCGGTGGAGGCATGAAAGTGATTAGGATTTTATTGATTTTTAAGCAGGGGTTTCGAGAGGTACAGCGGCTTATTCACCCGAAGGCAGTAATACCTATCAAACTTGGTAAAAACACAGTTCCTGATAGGGTGGTGGATTCTGTGTGGGGATTTTTTGCAGTCTATGTCATGGCATTTATGGCAATGCTACTGGCTTTACTTGCCACTGGCCTTGATATTATTACCGCGTTCAGCGCCGTAGGCGCTTGCATCAACAATTTGGGGCCAGGACTCGAAAGTGTGGCTCAAACCTACGGTGCATTGCCTGCTACGGCTAAGTGGATTCTTTGCTTAGCCATGCTGCTAGGCCGACTAGAAGTCTTCACCTTGCTAGTTCTATTCACGCCTATGTTTTGGAAGCGTTAACTGCAATTTTAGCGCTGCCGGTAATACTCTTTCCCATCTGGCTGACGTCGAAACCTTTTGTATTCCCATTGATATTGATTAGGAGCCAATTCAACGCAACGTTGGACGCTGTCATTCACTCCCTGTATCGATTCTTTCAAATCACTAGAATACACAGAATCTTCCGCTGGTTTAATGATTAATCTAAAACCGGAACCTTTTGGCAGTCTCTGAGCAAAACCACAAAACACTTTTGCATCTGTGCGCTGAATAAGCCTGCTTGCCAATGACATGGTAAGAGCTGTCTGACCAAAAAATTGGGCATATTCACCACCCTCTAGTTCTGGTACCTGATCCGGCAGTATGCCAACCATTTCTCCTGCTTTTAAGGCTTTCAACAATTGTGCGACTCCTGCTCTATTGGCCGGTGCCAAATTAACGTTGTTTCTAGATCTTGTTTCTTTGAGCAGTCGATCCATTGCAGGTATTTTGGGAGGCTTGTACATAAAATTGGCTTTCACATCTTCACAGGCAGCGAAGCCAAATATCTCCCAATTACTAAGATGGGGTGCCAATAGAACCACGCCGCTGCCTGATTGTGTTGCCTCTTTAAATTCAGCATAGCCTTCATATTCAGTAACAAGTGCAATGGTTTTGGGTATAGGTGCCATCCAAGCTTTGCCCATCTCCAATCCAGTGCAGGCGGTATTCTTAAGGCTTTTCTTGGCCAAAGTGTTTAGCTGCTGCTCACTAAGGCTTGGAAAACACAACGCCAAGTTAGCCAACGTGGTAGAGCGGGCGCGATTTGGAAAAACAAAGAGAAGAGACCCCCAAATATAGCCAATGACATGCAACAGCCTCAACGGGACTATCCTACAAACATAAAGGCAGGACTTAAGAAGGTAGTAGAGTAAATTTTGGATGAGAAGCTCGTTGATTAGAGTGAGGACTGACGTGTGCTAATCATAACGCAACATCCCCTTCTTGCGCAGTCCCAGTGGGTAGTATGGATTACTTGCCTGTAATCAAGGATAATTGAAGCCCGTTGTTTTACTGAGCCACCTTAATCCTGTGACTACGTCTATCAAAACCTTTCAAGATCTCATTTTTTCCCTTCAACAGTTTTGGGCAGCTAAAGGCTGTGTTGTGATGCAACCTCTGGATATGGAGGTGGGTGCAGGTACGTTTCATCCCGCAACCTTCCTAAAAGCAATTGGACCTGAAAGCTGGAACACCGCCTATGTTCAACCATGCAGAAGGCCAACCGATGGCCGTTATGGAGAGAACCCCAATAGGCTACAACACTACTATCAGTTTCAAGTTATTCTCAAACCCTCACCAAAAGACATTCAAGCCCTTTATCTTGAATCTCTTGAAAGCTTAGGCATCGACATGAGTATTCATGACGTCCGGTTTGTTGAAGATAACTGGGAGTCGCCAACGCTAGGTGCGTGGGGTTTAGGATGGGAAGTGTGGTTAAACGGGATGGAAGTCACGCAGTTTACTTATTTTCAGCAAGTAGGGGGATTGGAATGTCACCCGGTAAGTGGGGAAATAACATACGGCATCGAACGAATCGCAATGTACTTGCAAGGCGTCGACAGTATTTACGACATTGTATGGACTGATGGCCCCAATGGAGTGGTGACCTACGGTGATGTTTTCAAACAAAACGAAATAGAGATGTCGGCGTTTAATTTTGAACATGCCGATACTGAGAAACTTTTTTCTTATTTTGATGACTGTGAGCAAAATAGCATTAGGTTGATAGATGCCAAGTTGCCTCTACCAGCTTATGAGCAAGTGTTGAAGGCATCGCATTATTTCAATTTGCTCGATGCTCGCAAAGCGATTTCAGTCACAGAAAGACAGAGATTCATTTTGAGAGTACGGACACTTGCAAGAGCTGTTGCCGAAACCTATTTTGAAAGCCGAAAAAGCCTTGGCTTTCCGTTGGCATCAGATGAACTTAAAAAACAATTTTTGGATTCCTAGAGACAATGAACAAACGTGATTTTTTGGTAGAACTAGGAACTGAAGAACTTCCTCCTAAAGCACTCAGTAAATTAAGTAGCGCGTTCACCGCAGGCGTGGAACAAGGGTTAAAAGATTCTAATCTCGATTATGGGAAAGTGAGTAGTTTTGCGTCACCTCGGCGACTTGCCATAGTGATAGAGAGTCTCGCTGAAACTCAGCCCGATAGCACTACTGAAAAAATCGGACCTGCTGTGAAAGCAGCTTATGATTCTGAAGGGTCTCCCACAAAAGCGGCAGCCGGGTTTGCTCGTTCTTGCGGTGTTGAAGTCTCCGATCTAAGCACGACTACTAAAGATGGCATCGAAAAATTGTTTTTTTCGGTGAACAAGACCGGTGCTGCCACTGAACAGCTGCTACCAACCCTGGTATCGAACTCATTAGACAAACTTCCCATACCAAAGCGTATGAGGTGGGGCGCATCCCGTACTGAGTTCGTAAGACCTGTACATTGGTGTGTACTGTTATTCGGCAGCAAATTTATCGATGCCGAAATATTGGGTGTGCAGAGTGGAAACACCACAGTAGGACATCGCTTTCATTTTAATCAACCGATCGCACTCACCTCACCCTTAGACTACGAAACTGTTTTAGAAACCAAAGGCTTTGTAATTGCAGATCTTAATAAACGTAAAGAGCTTATTAGAAATCAGGTTCTCAACATTGCAAAGGAAAAATCGGCCACGGCGGTAATTGACGACTCACTACTGGATGAAGTCACAGCGTTGGTTGAATACCCGGTAGCTCTTTCTGGGAATTTTGATGAAGAATTTTTGGAAGTTCCACCTGAGGCTCTCATTCTAGCGATGAAGTCCCACCAAAAGTATTTTCATATGCTAGATAGCAATGGGAAGCTGCTTCCAAGTTTCATCTCAGTCAGTAATATCCAAAGCACCGACCCAGCACAGGTAGTGGCGGGTAATGAAAAAGTAATTCGGCCGCGATTAGCAGACGCTCGTTTCTTTTACGATACTGACCTCAAACTCCCACTTGAGAGTCAAATAGAGCGACTAAAAACAATTGTGTTCCAAGAGCAGCTTGGCACAGTCTATGAGAAATCAGAACGAGTTATTCGCTTAGCATCCTATATAGCTCAACAGTTAGGAGGCAATGAATCCGATTGTAAGCGCGCGGCGGCTTTAGCTAAGTGCGACTTATTAACAAATATGGTTGGAGAATTCGCTGATCTGCAAGGCCTAATGGGCTATTACTATGCCTTGAAAGACGGAGAAAATACTGAAGTCGCGGCTGCGATTGTCGAGCAATATTTACCTCGCTATGCAGGAGATAGCTTGCCTACGACACTAACCGGTAACATTTTATCTCTGGCCGAAAAGCTCGACACGATTACCGGTCTGTTCGCTATCAAGCAACCGCCGACGGGCTCAAAAGATCCTTTTGCTATACGAAGAGCCGCATTAGGTGTGTTGCGTATATTGATAGAGAAGCAGCATGATTTAGATCTTAGGGCCACTATAGAATATTCATTGGCCGGCTTTGATTCTATAGAAGTTGATGGAGAAACTTCATCGTTAGTATTTGAATTTTTCCTAGATAGACTTCGTGCTTGGTATGGGGATCAAGGTATATCCGCCGAAGTATTTCAGGCAGTGCGGGCGCTGCGGCCAAGTAGTCCATTAGATTTCGATTTACGAGTTTCTGCCGTCAATAAATTTTTTGGCCTCGATCAGTCAAAGTCACTGGCCGCTGCCAATAAAAGAGTAGGGAACCTTTTGTCTAAGGGGGAGGGTGATATGAAGCAAAGCAAAATCGATCCTTCTCTTTTCGATTGTGAGGCAGAGAGCACTCTTTACCAAGCACTTTCTAGCAAAGAAGTAGAAGTAGCTCCCTTGATAGAAAGCGCCGATTACGAAGCCTGCCTATCATCTCTTGTCAGCTTACGAGAGCCTATTGATATCTTCTTTGAAGATGTATTGGTAATGAGTGATAACCAATCAGTTAAAAATAACAGACTGTTGTTATTGTCTAAGCTAAGAAGCCTATTTTTGAAAGTAGCCGACGTTTCTTTGCTACACACCGGTTAAGCGCCGTTTCTCCCTTGGTCATGAATTCAAACCAGAAGTATGTGATTCTCGATAGAGATGGGGTAATAAATGTCGATTCAAAACACTACATTAAGTGCCCTGCAGAGTGGGTCCCCATCGAAGGTAGTCTAGACGCGATCGCGAGACTTAGTAATGCTGGATATACTGTGGTTGTAGCTACAAATCAGTCTGGGCTAGCTCGCGGGCTTTTCACTCAATCAGACCTAGATGAGATACATGGAAAACTTAAGTCAGAGCTTAAGAAAATTGAGGTTTCTTTAGGGGGTATATTTTTCTGTCCTCATAGCCCTAATGCGAATTGTAATTGCAGGAAGCCCCGAACTGGAATGCTAGATCAAATAGAATCTTTTTTCAGTTGTAATCTAAAAGGGGCTCCCTTTATTGGCGATAGTGTAAAAGATATTCAGGCGGCCCAGCACCACGGTTGTAAACCCTTGTTGGTTGGGACTGGAAATGGACATCTATCTCGGACGGAATTACTCGGCAATGGTAACCAAGACTTTGATTATTACGCTGATTTAGCTTCTGCTGTGGATGCGCTCTTGAAGAATGAAAACCCTTAAGCTTATGTTTGCAGCTATTCGTACTATTATTTTTTATCTCGGCTACGTAATCGTCACCGTGTTCCTCTCGAGTGTGTTGATTCTGTCTTTTCCTTTCTTAAGTGATACTCGAAGGCACTCCCTATCTTCTCTTTGGTGTAACTCGGTATTACAGTGGTTAAAATTGTGCTGCGGTGTGAACTATAAAATTAGTGGTTTGGAGAATATACCCACCACACCCTGTGTCATTGTCGCCAATCATCAAAGTAGCTGGGAAACCGTTTTGTTTTATAGTTTGGTGTTTCCGGTGTCTCCCATTCTAAAAAAAGAGTTACTGAAGATACCGTTTTGGGGTTGGGCGATGGGGCTATTCAATCCTATTGCCATAGACAGATCTAAACCTAGACAAGCTGGTCGGTCTTTATTGCTACAAGGCTCAAAAAGACTCAGTGAAGGGTTTTCCGTTATATTATTTCCAGAAGGGCGAAGATCGCCCCCAGGGGAGTTGGGAAAGTTTAGTAGGAGTGCTGCAAAACTAGCAATAGAGTCTGAATCGCCGATTCTGCCTATTCATCACAATGCAGGTAATTGCTGGCCGCCGGGTTCGTTTATTAAACACGCGGGCATGATTACCGTTACGATAGGAAAACCTGTGCCCAGCTTGGGTAGAGGCGATGAAGAATTCACCGCTGAAATAAGACAGTGGATTCTAGATCAGTCACTCAAACTGTAGCAACAGGTCGTTAGTTATATATCTAAGTTTTCAGCAGCAAGAGCGTTATCTTCAATAAACTCACGCCTTGGCTCAACTTGATCGCCCATCAGTGTATTGAAGAGCTGATCTGCAGAGATAGCATCATCGATAGTTACCTGTAACATACGACGGGTATCAGGGTTCATAGTAGTATCCCAAAGCTGATCTGGATTCATCTCACCGAGTCCTTTGTAGCGCTGGAGATAATGCCCTTTCATCGCATCATTTGTCAGCCATTCGATTGCTTCAGCGAAGCTGCTAATCTCCTGGGTTTTTTCACCTCTTTTGATGTAGGCCCCAGCTTCAATTAGACCATTGAGAGTGTTTCCTAGCTCAGCCAACGCTTTATATTCCCCTGAATGAAAGAAGTCTCTCGAAAATAGGTAGCTTCGCTCAAGCCCGTGCAAGTTCAACTTTGTTTCCGGAAGAAAAAGACCTCTCTCCTCGTCTTCTCTGGCTTCAAACGTATAGTTTGCACTTACTCCTGGCTGTCGCTCTGCGAGCGATTCAGCGAGTTGTTCAATCCATTTCGTCACGCGCTCTGAATGTTTTAAGTCTTCTTCAACAAGCATCGGGGTGAATATAATAGAATCGAGAACTTCTGTTGGATACACCCGGGCAAGCCGACTGATTATTGAATAGGCATCGTTATACTGTTTGACCAGCGTTTCTAATGAGTCGCCAGCTATTGCTGGAGCCTCTTTGTTCACAAATAAAGCAGCTCCCTCTAGTGCTATTTGTGTTTGATAAGCAGCGAGCTCCAAATCATCTTTCAAATACTGTTCCTGCTTGCCTTTTCTAATCTTATAGAGCGGTGGCTGAGCAATGAAGATATGGCCCCGTTCAACCAAGTCTCTCATTTGTCGAAAAAAGAAAGTTAATAATAGAGTTCGAATATGAGAACCATCCACATCCGCATCAGTCATTATTATGATGCTGTGATAACGAAGCTTGTCCGGGGAGAACTCTTCATTCCCAATTCCGCAGCCCAACGCTTTAATCAGGGTGCCGATTTCAGCAGAACTTAGCATCTTGTCAAAGCGAGCCTTTTCAACATTGAGAATCTTGCCTTTTAAAGGCAGGATTGCTTGGTTTTTACGATTACGGCCTTGTTTAGCGGAACCGCCGGCTGAATCACCCTCCACAATATATATTTCAGATAGTGCAGGATCTTTCTCCTGGCAGTCTGCAAGCTTTCCTGGCAGCCCAGCGATATCCAGTGCTCCTTTCCGTCTTGTCATTTCTCGCGCTTTTCTCGCCGCTTCTCGGGCTCTGGCTGCGTCCACCATTTTATTGACTATAAGCTTGGCGTCCTGTGGGTTTTCAAGTAAGTAGTCACTAAAGTAGGCGCCCATCTCTTGCTCAACGACGCTCTTCACTTCAGATGATACAAGCTTGTCTTTTGTTTGAGAGGAAAACTTTGGGTCTGGTACTTTAACTGAAATAATAGCGGTTAGCCCTTCGCGTGCATCGTCACCACTAGTCGTAACTTCTTTGCCTTTTTTGGTAGACAACTCTTTGTCTAGATACCCTTTGAGCACACGCGTAAGAGCACCGCGAAAGCCAGCTAGGTGTGTTCCACCGTCTCTTTGGGGAATATTGTTTGTATAAGGGAAGATGTTTTCCTGATAAGAATCATTCCACTGAAGAGCAACCTCAACGGTAATGCCGTCTTCTTCTCTTTCCGACATGAAATAGAAAATTTTATTTACGGTAGTTTTGTTGGTGTTTAGGTAGTCTACAAAGGCTTTTACACCGCCTTCATACTTATAGAGTTCTTCTTTACCGCTTCTTTCGTCAGTCAGTCTTATTGCCACGCCAGCATTAAGAAACGCGAGCTCCCGAAGTTTTTTGGCCAAAATATCGTAGTGAAATTCCACATTGGAAAATGTGTCTACTGATGGTTTAAAGTGGCACTCTGTTCCCGTGCTGTTTGTTTCACCTATTACAGCAAGTGGGGATTGGGGAACTCCATGGACATAGGTTTGTTCATGGACTTTGTTATCTCGGCGTATGGTCAGCTTTAGTTCTTCAGAGAGGGCATTGACCACCGAAACTCCAACGCCATGAAGACCTCCAGATACCTTATAACTATTATCATCAAACTTTCCGCCGGCATGAAGAACGGTCATAATAACTTCTGCAGCCGAGACTCCCTCTTTATGCATTTCCGTCGGGATACCACGACCGTTGTCGGATACGGTTACTGTTTCACCGATGTGAATAGTTACTTTTACTTCATCACAATGCCCAGCGAGAGCTTCGTCAATCGAGTTATCTACCAGTTCGAATACCATGTGATGTAAGCCTGTACCATCATCAGTATCACCAATGTACATCCCAGGCCTTTTTCTGACAGCGTCTAATCCCTTAAGGACTTTGATGCTCTCCGAGTTGTATTCTGACTGGTTTTCTTCCGTCATTATCTAGCTCCGTTTTTATTCTGACTAATTATGCTTTACTACTATAGGTATCGGATAATTTTGCATAAAATCAAGCCCTTATTGTACCACGTTCCACGTGGAACGTGCCGATTGTTACAGCGTTTGGAAGGCATTTGACTATATCTGTGTCACTCACAGATGTTATCAGTGACTGGCTTCTAGAGCGCGAGAGATACGATAAAACAGCCGCTCTATTGCGAGAATCCAACTCTGAAGCCAGATCATCAATCAAAAATGTGCAAGTATTCTCTCTATAAGTATTTTCTAACAGCTTAGCCTGAGCAAGCTTTAAAGAAACAACAAGAAGCTTGAGCTGGCCACGTGAAAGTGTATCAATAGCTTTGTGTTTACCGTCGCGCACAACCAGTTCAGCACGGTGCGGGCCATATTGAGTAGAACCATAACGCCTATCTAAATCCAAATTGTCTAGAAGCACTTCACGCAAGGACTTCGAATCATCCCAGCCTCTAGAATAGGTGATACTCAGCTCATTCTCTGAACTTCCAGTTAGGTCAGAATAGACTTCTTTGAAAACAGGGCTAAAGGAGGATAGATAGTCTCGACGATATTTGTCAGTTTTCTCTGAGCAACCGCTCAACTCTTCATCCCATGCTGCTATATGAGATAGTGAAGATTGATTGGACTTTAGCAACTGGTTACGGTGGGCAATACATTTCCTGACATCGCGCCACGATGAAAGAAAGGTTGGTTCCACGTGGAACACACCCCAATCCAAAAAGGATCTGCGCTCCTTAGGACCACCGTCAATCAACAAAAAAGTATTGGAGTCCAGTATTAAGGTGGGAAGCAATAACGAAACCGACTCCCAATTCTTTTCCTTTTCCGCATTGAGCTTTAAAACTGGGTTTGATCTCAGTGGCTTAGAAAACCCAACTTTGTGGCCACTCACCAACTCGGCAAATACTACAGATTCGCGACTACCGTGCTGAACTAGAAGGTCTAATCTACGGCTACGAAAAGAGCGACCTGTAGCCAGCGCATGAACAGACTCCAATACGCTGGTTTTACCGCTACCATTATTACCATGAAATAAGTTAAGGCCCGACTCTAGAACCACGGAAGATTCGGAAATATTCCTAACAGAGCCGATATTAAGTGTCTTTATACCAGCCACAACCTAAACCCAACGCATCAAAAGACCGGCTAAAGTCGCATAGGCATAACAACGTAAACCGCATCGCTGCCAGACTCAGCTTCAATAAGGGCACTACTGTTGGCATCAGACAGGGTAATCTTAGCTTTAGCACCGGGGAGCGTGGAGAGCACATCGATCAAATAGCTAACATTGAACCCTATTTCCAATGATTCACCTTCGTAATCAACGGCGATGACTTCTTCCGCTTCTTCTTGTTCTGGATTGTTCGCAAGAATTTTTAACTCACCATTGGAAAGCATTACTCGAACACCCCGATACTTCTCGTTGGAGAGAATGGATGCACGTGTAAAAGCCTGTTTAAGGCCCTGGCATTCAGACACTAAAACCTTATTCCCGCCTTTTGGAAGTACGCGGTTGTAATCTGGGAACTTCCCGTCAACCAATTTAGAAGTAAATGTGTACTCGGTAACCTTGGCGCGAACATGGTTCTGCCCGAACGTAAGCGTAATATCACCATCTTCTCCCAACAACCTACCCAATTCGATAATCCCTTTTCTCGGCACGATTATTTGTTGAGCCTCATGAGATCCCTCATCCATAGACATAGTCTCCATGGCTAAACGGTGACCATCGGTAGCAACTACACGTAAATAGTCGCCGCCGAGCTCAAAAAGCATGCCGTTTAGGTAGTATCGAACGTCTTGTTGAGCCATTGCAAAACTAGTGCTGTCCAGCAACTCTTTCAATCTACTCTGGGATAACGTCACAGAGAAGGTATCAGGCTCTTCTTCAACGCTAGGGTATTCGGTAGCCGGAAGGGTAGTAAGCGTAAACCGACTGCGTCCAGACTTAACAATGAGCTTATTACTATCCTGCATACTGATATCAATTTGCGCGTCATCTGACAGAGATTTACAGATATCCAGCAACTTACGAGCAGGAACTGTAATCGCACCTGATTGCTTAGAGTCGAGAACCTTAACTCGACCCACCAGCTCTACTTCAAGATCAGTACCAGTGAGGGACAAATCATCCCCCTCTAAAACCAACAAAACATTAGATAGGACCGGTAAGGTTTGCCGGCGCTCAACAACACCGCTTACCAATTGCAGTGGTTTGAGAAAGGAATCTCTAGATATTGTAAATTGCATTATTAAACTCTTTAACGAAGAACTGAGCCTTAGCTCGAAAGGGACCTAAGAAGATTGTCGTAATCCTCTTGTATATCCAAAGAACTGTGCCTTAATTTATTAATTTGCTTACACGCGTGAAGGACGGTTGTGTGGTCGCGGCCACCAAAGGCATCCCCAATTTCTGGAAGGCTATGGTTAGTTAGCTCTTTAGACAACGCCATCGCCACTTGTCGAGGCCGAGCGATTGAACGGTTCCGCCTTTTAGAAAGCATATCGGCCATTTTGATTTTGTAATATTCGGCAACCGACCTTTGAATATTATCAATCGTTACCAGCTTATCTTGAAGAGCAAACAAATCTCTTAAAGCTTCTTTAATGAGCTCGAGACTAATAGGCTCTCCGACAAAGTTAGCGTGAGCTACTACACGCTTTAACGCTCCTTCCAATTCCCGAACGTTGGAGCGAAGTCGCTGAGCAATAAACAGCGCGGCATCATAAGGTAAAGCAACATTATAAAGCTCGGCCTTATTCATCAAAATAGCAGCTCTAGTCTCTAATTCCGGTGGCTCTACAGCAACTGTAAGCCCCCAACCGAATCTAGACTTTAATCGCTCCTCTAAACCATTAATCTCTTTATGGTAACGGTCACACGTCAAAATTATTTGCTGACCGCCCTCCAGCAGGGCGTTAAAGGTATGGAAAAACTCTTCCTGTGATCTTTCCTTGCCTGCGAAAAACTGAATATCGTCAATTAATAGCGCATCTACGGATCGATAAAAGCGCTTGAATTCGTTAATTGCATTAAGCTGAAGCGCCGTAACCATCGTTGCAACAAACGTTTCTGAGTGCAGATACACCACTTTCGCACCGGGTTTCTTTGCAACGAGATAATTACCTATAGCATGCATAAGATGAGTTTTACCCAGCCCAACACCTCCATAGATAAAAAGGGGGTTATAAGCATAGCCTGGGTTTTCCGCCACCTGTTGTGCCGCCGCTCTGGCCAGTTGATTTGACTTTCCGACCACAAAGTTATCAAAGGTGTTATCTGTATTTAAGGCACCACGGTGACGTAGCTTACCTTCTATAATAGTGTCTACACTTTTAGGGGACTGCGCAGCGGGTTCTTGCTCAGGAAAAGACGCAGAGATTCGACCGGCTTTTGTCGTAGAAAAGGATTCCTCCACACTCTGAGGCATCTGGTCGGCGGTTATAGGTTTGTGAGGTTCTTGTGAGCTAGAGCCTATCAGATCACCAGCTGAATTTTCGATGACAGTAGATCCAGTATGACCATCATCAATTCCAAACGAAAAAGTGTGTTGGGCGCGACCAGAGTCTTGGTAGAAACCAGTTATACGGTCCTGAAACTTGCCTTTAACCCAATCTCGTATAAACCTATTAGGGGCTAAAATAACAACGTTATTAGAATCTTCTTCTGCCTTAAGGGGCCGAATCCACGTATTGAATTGCTGAGATGGCAACTCGCTGCGAAGAGATTCAACACATTCTTTCCAAATACCACTAACCACTGCACACAGCCCGCTTATTTACTTATTATGAATTAGGCGGAGATTCTACCCACAGGTAAAAAAGTTATCCACTACAGAGAGACAAATATTTTGGTTTTTTCATAGTGTTTTTAGTTCTTATTTATCAATAGCTTATAAAAAATTCACTAGAAAAACTAGGCCCTTATTCAGAGTAAAAACCCGTGGCTCTAAAAAGCTGTTGATAAAGTGTTTGTGGATAAACTGTTAACAAACCTATAATAAAAATGTAAAACCAGAATAATTGAGTAAACTCTAGCTATCCAAAAAAAGAAGCTGAATAATCAACAGGATGATTGCAAAACACTGGCAAAACCTCTAGAATTCGCGCTCATTTTTGCAAACAAGATTATAAGAGTTTGCTAGCAGCATCGGACAATAACCATGAAAAGAACATTTCAACCTAGTGTACTCAAGAGAGCACGAACTCACGGTTTTAGAGCTAGAATGGCGACTAAAGGCGGTCGACTTGTCATCAAGCGTAGAAGGGCTAAAGGTCGCGTTCGCTTGTCTGCCTAATAACCAAATATCTCGAATTCCCCCCTGAAATAGAGTGTTGGTTGTGGCAGATAACGGCTTTAAAAGATCGTGCCGGTTACTCAACGCTTCTGACTACAAAAACGTCTTCGACAAATCTCAACTCAAAGTCTCTAATAAGTCATTTTTAGTGCTTGCTTGCGTTAATAACCAGCAAGAACCCAGGCTTGGGTTGGTTGTGGCTAAAAAAAATGTCAATAAAGCCGTACATCGAAACCGAATCAAACGAAACATACGACAATCGTTTAGATGTAATAAAGACGTATTAAGAAACTTAGATTTAGTTGTGCTAGCAAGAAAAGATGCTGATAAACTGGACGGATGCGCTGCTGCAATTCAGCTAGATCAACTATGGAAAGATTTAGCTCGAAAGCTCACTCGCCTTAACATCCCCAGCAAAACACGAATCAACGAATAACTCATGTTTAAAGCGTTACTCATAAAACTTATAAGTATCTACCAAGCGACTCTAAGCTTGCTTATTGGGCATCAATGCCGTTTTTATCCGAGCTGCTCACAATATACGAAAGAAGCTATTCAATTACACGGATCTTTTACAGGGTCTTATCTCGGCATTCGCAGAATTTGCAGCTGTCATCCATGGCATGAAGGCGGTATTGATCCGGTTCCTGCTTTAAAAAACTCTCAAGATAAATAAGTAACCAGCCACTATGGATCTACCAAAGTTTGTTTTATACACCGCCCTCGCAGTCATCACCTATCTTATGTTGTTGGCTTGGCAGGAAGATTATCCCCCGGTCGTAGATAGTGGGTCTCAATCACCTCTTGCAGAGTTTTCAACTCCAAGCATAGGGGAGACCAGTAGTGATTTACCAAACTCTACGCCTACTACTGCGCCTAGCTCAGTACCGACCTCTGCACCTGCAGATAATTCTGGGACAACAACTTCTCAATCGACTTCAACTCTAGCTAGCCAAGAAGGGCGATTAATAAACGTACTAACAGATACCTTCAAGATTACAATTGATACCACCGGTGGCGATATTGTTTACTTAGCGCTACCAAAATATCTGAAACAAATAGATACACCAGACGATCCATTCGTTTTGCTCGAATCATCACCCGGCCGCGAATATGTCGCCCAAAGCGGATTAATTGGAACTAACGGTATAGACTCAAATGGACGCGCGATCTACAGCTCTGCTGAATCATCTTATGAAATGGCAGACAGCGAAAACACATTAAACGTAGATCTAGTTACCACTACAGAAGAAGGTGTTCAAGTCACCAAACGTTACTCCTTTTCTAGAAATAGTTACCTCTTCGATGTTAGCTTCATAATTGAAAACCAGTCTTCCGAAACATGGCAAGCCAACCCATTCGGTCAAATAAAAAGAGATAACTTTGACGACCCAAGTGATGCTGGAGGATTCGGTCGTACCTATTTAGGATTCGTGGGCACTGCAGGCGAAGAAGACCCACAGATCGAGTATGAGTTCGATGATATAGATGACGGCAGTTCGAGCATCGATGTGACCGGTGGTTGGATAGCTTTTAGCCAACACTACTTTCTAACAGCATGGGTTCCAGATTCAACAACTCTGAACAGATTTAGCACGAGAAAAAATTCTGCCAATCAATACTACGGAGAATTCACATCTGCCGCTATTACGGTTGAACCCGATACAACCGCTAGCTCAACAATTCAATACTATGCAGGCCCGAAAGATCAGTACGTTTTAGCTGAAGTTTCCGAGTATTTAGATCTCACGATTGATTATAGCTTTTTATGGTTTCTTGCCGGCCCAATCTACTGGCTGTTAAGGCAGATTGAGTCGGTTGTTGGTAACTATGGTTTTTCAATTATCCTGCTTACGGTGGTGGTGAAATCTTTATTCTACAAATTATCGGAAACACAGTATAAATCAATGGCTGGAATGCGCCGGCTAATGCCAAAAGTTCAGCAACTGAAAGAAGCCTACGGCGACGATAAAATGAAGCTTCAGCAAGCTTCGATGGAACTGTACAAAAAGGAAAAGATAAACCCATTTGGTGGCTGCTTACCAATGCTTGTTCAAATGCCTGTTTTTATCGCTCTTTACTGGGTTCTCCTAGAAAGTGTAGAGCTGCGACACGCGCCTTTCATATTCTGGCTCAACGATCTGTCTGTCAGAGATCCGTTTTTTATACTCCCATTGATGATGGGGGCAACTATGTATCTTCAAACCACGTTAAGTCCTGCACCAGCGGACCCAATGCAAGCGCAAGTGATGAAGCTAATGCCTATCATGATGACTGTTCTATTTCTATGGTTTCCAGCAGGACTTGTTCTTTATTGGTTTACTAACGGTGCTTTAGGCATTCTCCAGCAGTGGTATATAACTCGAAAAATAGAAGCTGCATATGAGGCTAAAAAGTCTTAAATTGACCATTTAGTCTAATAAATGTCTTTTATTGATAACGATACTATTAGTGCAATAGCAACTCCACCAGGTTCAGGAGGCATAAGTATCGTTAGAGTATCTGGCCCTCAATGTTTTTTTATAGCAAAAACTATTTTGGGCTTCGAACCAACTCCTAGACACGCCCACTACTGTCCCTTCAATGACCACGATGGTGAACCTATAGAGCAAGGTATCGCTCTCTATTTCCCGAATCCTAATTCATTTACAGGGGAAGACATTTTAGAACTCCAGGGTCACGGTGGCAGCCACATTGTTCAATCCGTATTGAAGCGAACCTTAGAGCTCGGAGCTCGTTTAGCCGAACCTGGAGAGTTTACAGAGAGGGCGTTTCTTAACGGTAAAATCGACTTAGTTCAGGCTGAAGCAATTGCAGATTTGATTGAAGCAGCATCAGAGCAGGCAGCAAAATCCGCCATGAGAACCTTTCAGGGTGGTTTTTCAAACAGTGTTAACGATGTTGTCATCGAGCTTATTAAGCTTAGAGTTCAAGTTGAAGCTCATATAGATTTTTCTGAAGAAGAACTAGACCTCAATTCTGCCACACAAATAAAAACAGGTTTGGAATCTTCTGCTAGTCAACTTAACTCAATCATTAAAAATGCGAAAAATGGAGTACTTCTAAAAAATGGACTTTCTATTGCCATAGCAGGAAAACCAAATGCCGGCAAAAGCAGTCTGCTCAATGCCTTAGCTAACATTGAAAGAGCAATTGTGACAGACATTCCAGGTACAACTCGTGATGTGTTACAAGAACAAATTAGTATCGATGGCTTACCCCTCAATATTATTGATACAGCGGGGCTAAGAGACAGCGAAGACATTGTTGAACAAGAAGGGATAAAGCGAGCAAGAGTCGCTATTGAAAATGCCGACCAAATATTGCTTGTATTAGACGGCTCTGACTCCTCCCAAAATTTAGAGTCTGCCGCTGCAGAAGTCCTCACACTAATGAATAGCAACAGTGATGAACACTCACTGAAGAACTGCTGTGTGATTGTTAACAAAGTAGACCTGTTGAAAAATACTATTACTTTTAGCAATAACCTAAAAATAAACAATCAAGCCGTTCCACTAATACCTATATCAGCTAAGAGCCATTGCGGATTGGATGCTCTCAGAGAACACCTTAAGGAGTCCGTAAACTATTCCTCGGTGGGAGAAAACAGTTTCATTGCAAGAGAACGCCACTTGATTGCTCTTAAAGAAGCCTATCAAAACATAAGCAACGCGATCACTAAGCTGGAAAGTCAGCCCCAGTGGGATCTTTTAGGAGAAGATCTAAGAGTTTCTCAACAGGAACTTAACAAGATAACCGGAGAATTCTCCAGCGACGACCTTCTTGGTGAGATTTTTTCAAATTTCTGTGTCGGAAAATAAACTCCCTCGAAATGTACGTTTACCCTGTGAATAAACCGGTCTATTTTCTTAGTAATCTTGGGAACAATTAATTTAACTAGCTAATAGAAAACAATCACTAAATCTTCTACACAGCCAAATCACTGCTTAAATACCTAAAGTTCTTAGCTTATTAAACACCTTATTATAAGCTTAACTTTCTGATTTTATTGATTATTATTAGGTTACTAACAGAAAATAGCTTAGCTATTAATATCTATATCTATACTTTCATCTCCATATCTATTTAAAACTTAGTAAAAAGTATTTATTAAATATTGTGAATCTTTTTTGATTTCAAGCATTTATAATCCCTATCCTTTTCAAAAATGTGATTGGTAACGCTAATGGAATTCCCAACTCTATTTGATGTCATTGTTATCGGTGGTGGTCATGCGGGCACAGAAGCTGCTCTGGCATCTGCACGACAGGGCGTAAATACACTACTGATAACCCATAGCATTGAAACGATTGGTCAGATGTCCTGCAATCCTGCTATTGGAGGGATTGGTAAAAGCCACCTTGTGAAAGAGATTGATGCGCTTGGTGGAGCCATGGCAAAGGCCATTGATAGAGCGGGAATCCAGTTTCGAGTTCTAAATGCATCTAAAGGTCCTGCGGTAAGAGCCACTCGAGCTCAGGCCGACCGAGTCCTTTACAAAGCAGCTATTCGAGAATTGCTAGAAGCTGAACCCAACTTGATGATGTTCCAACAAGGTGTCGACGATTTACTGGTTGAAAATGGTCAGGTCAAAGGCGTTGTCACTCAGATGGGTATGACAATCAAGGCTAATCAAGTGGTGTTGACTACAGGAACATTCTTGGGTGGGAAAATTCACATTGGGCTTGAGAATAGTTCAGGAGGCAGAGCGGGTGACCAACCCTCCATTGCGTTAGCCGACCGCTTAAGAGAAATGCCTTTTCGCGTAGATCGATTAAAAACAGGAACACCGCCAAGAATTGACGCTCGGTCGGTTGATTTCTCAAAGATGCAGGAGCAGCAGGGCGATACTCCAATGCCTGTAATGTCCTATCTTGGTAACGTATCTGAGCATCCTGAACAGGTTAACTGCTACATCACTAAAACCAATGAACAATGTCATGAAATTATCAAACATGGTTTGGATCGATCACCGATGTTCACTGGCGTGATAGAAGGTACAGGGCCTCGTTACTGTCCTTCGATTGAAGATAAAGTAGTTCGCTTCGCTGACAAAAACTCTCACCAAATTTTTGTTGAACCAGAAGGACTTAATACCAATGAGCTTTATCCAAACGGCATATCAACTAGCCTACCCTTTGATGTTCAGGTAGCTATGGTTAAACAAATAGCTGGCTTTGAGAATGCTCATATTACCCGGCCTGGCTATGCAATCGAATATGATTTTTTCGACCCAAGGGATCTGAAATTTTCCTTGGAAACAAAATTTGTCGAAGGGCTTTACTTTGCAGGTCAAATTAACGGCACTACTGGCTACGAAGAAGCGGCAGCTCAAGGTCTATTAGCAGGACTCAATGCAGGCTTGCGCGCGAGGGAAGAAGAAGCTTGGTGTCCTCGCAGAGATCAAGCTTATCTTGGCGTTTTAGTAGACGATCTAATCACTCTTGGGACCAACGAACCTTATCGTATGTTTACCAGCCGGGCAGAGTATCGGTTAACGTTGCGTGAAGATAATGCTGACAGGAGACTAACTGAGCAAGGCCGAAAACTTAAGCTTGTTAACGACGAACGCTGGGAGTTCTTCAACAAAAAAATGGAGGCTGTTGATGTTGAGCTTGCTCGTTTGAATAAGACCTGGGTTCAACCAGGAACGGCGAATGGCCAAGCAGTTGACGCTCTTCTCGAAAAACCTATGTCGCGCGAATACAGCTTAGCTGATCTACTGGCCAGACCAAGAGTTACTTATGATTCGCTTATCAGTGCCATGGATTCAGATCAAAGACAAAAAGAAGAATTACCAGCAGCAATGGAAGAACAAGTCTCTCAACAAGTAGAGATTCAAATCAAATACCAAGGTTATATTGATCGACAAGGTGAAGAAATAGAGAGACTGAAAAAACAGGAGAACACCAAACTACCTGCTGATTTTGATTACCAGTCTATGCAAGGTTTATCCAATGAGTTGCGTCAAAAACTCTCGGACTATAGACCTGAGAATATAGGCAGAGCTTCTCGAATCCCTGGTATTACTCCAGCTGCCATATCTTTGCTGCTAGTTTACTTGAAGAAATATCACTCTACTCAACGAAAGGCAGGTTAGATAGGGGTTTATGTCTGCGGTTGTCAAAAAAATTAGTGATGGCGCACATTCTCTTGGCTTGTCATTTAGTGACGATGTTTATATTGCCTTGGAAAAATATCTTGAATTGCTGGTTAAATGGAACAATAGTTTTAATTTATCAGGTATTTCCAATCCGTTAGACATGGTATCCAGACACATTTTGGATAGCCTAGCAGTCTCACCTTACTTGCAGGGAGATATGATTGCAGATATTGGAACAGGCGCTGGTTTACCGGGAATTCCTTTAGCCATAGCGAACCCTGATAAAAAATTTATTCTTGTCGATAGTAATGGCAAGAAGACTCGGTTTTTATTTCAAGCGAAGTTAAATCTCAATCTCCACAACATCAGTATAGAAAATTGTCGGATTGAGCACTATCAAAGTAAAGAGCAAATTGATATCGTCCTAAGTCGTGCTTTCGCCTCCTTAAGTGATATGGCGGAAAAAACGCAACATTTGTTGGCACCAAATGGGTTTATGTTGGCGTTGAAAGGTCGCTTTCCTGAGCAAGAAATAGAGGAATTAGACGACCGTTTTACTGTTACCAAAACTGAAAAACTGATCATCCCTGGTGAAGAAGGTGAGCGTCACTTAGTTTTTCTAGAGCAACTATACTAAATTTCTAACAGCTATAATCTAAACATGATCGTCCAAAGAGAAGAGGTTTAAAAATTAACGTGGGTAGAGTGTTAGCTATAGCCAATCAGAAAGGCGGTGTGGGTAAAACGACAACATCGGTAAATCTAGCTGCGTCGCTTGTAGTGACACGAAAGAAGGTGTTACTTATCGATTTGGATCCTCAAGGCAATGCCACAATGGGCAGTGGTGTTGATAAGTCTGAACTCGAATATACCGTGTGCGATCTGCTAACCGACACTGCTGAAATGTCGGATGTTTTGCAAACCCTCAGTGATGCTGAGTACGATATATTGCCTTCCAATGGTGATCTGGTGGCAGCGGAAGTTCAGCTTATGTCCGTGGATAATCGAGAATTAAAGCTTCGCTCTATTATCGATACCATTCGGGATCAGTACGATTTTATTGTTATTGATTGTCCACCCTCTCTTAATATGCTCACGATAAATGCATTGGTAGCGGCGGATGGCGTAGTTATTCCGATGCAATGCGAATATTACGCACTTGAAGGTTTATCCGCACTGATGGATACCATCACAGTGATTCGAGATAGACTAAACCCCGATCTTAAAATTGAGGGTATCCTACGGACAATGTATGACCCTCGTAACAAATTAACTACAGAAGTAAACGGACAGTTATTTAGTCACTTTGGTGATGCTGTTTATCGTACAGTAGTGCCAAGAAATATTCGTTTAGCCGAAGCGCCAAGTTACGGAAAGCCAGTGATCAAGTATGATCGGCAATCGCGAGGTGCCATTGCCTATTTGGCGTTGGCTGGCGAGATGCTGCGTCGCCATGATGAGGCGGCTGCAGCTTTACCATGATCGGCAGATACCTTAACTAATAGAAAAATGCTCGAATCTATAGATAATAAAACCAAAACCCGCAGCGATGCTGCATTTGGCAATAACCCGGAATCGCAATGACTGAAAAGAGAAAACTTGGCAGAGGGCTAGATGCCCTCCTATCCTCCGGTGGTTCTGAGACGATGGCTAGCTTATTGGGTAAGCCTAAAGATCGAAACGGCTCTGCAGAACCTGCCAATGAAAGCAAAGAAAGCGAATTGAGAAATATCCCCATAGAGCTTGTTCAGCGTGGCAAGTATCAGCCTAGAACTGATATGCACGAGGAAGCTTTGGAGGAATTGGCACGCTCCATTAAAAAACAGGGTGTGATGCAGCCTATCGTAATTCGTCCTATTTCTGCTGATAAGTATGAAATTATCGCTGGGGAAAGACGTTGGCGAGCCAGTCAGATAGCAGGTCTGGATACGATTCCTGCTTTGATTAAGCCGGTTGGAGATGAGGCTGCAATCGCCATGTCTCTTATCGAAAATATTCAGAGGGAAAATCTCAACCCGATCGAAGAAGCAATGGCTTTAAAGAGACTCCAAGACGAATTTGAGCTCACCCAACAGGAAGTGGCTGATGCGGTAGGAAAGTCTAGAGCAACAGTGACTAATTTAATAAGATTAATAGGTCTTTCTGTTGATGTTCGCAAAATGCTTGAACATGGTGATCTGGAAATGGGTCACGCTAGAGCACTACTTGCGTTAGACGACGACAAACAATCGGAAGCCGCTCGGTCGGTTGTGGGTCGAGGATTGTCTGTTCGCCAAACTGAGGCGCTCGTTCGTCGTTTGGTTGCTGGGCCTCAAGAAGAAGATAAACCGGCAGCAATTGATCCGGATATAAAAAACCTCGAAGAAAACTTGTCTGACAAGCTCGGCGCAAAAGTGCTTATTCAACACACGGCTAAGGGCAAAGGTAAGCTGGTGCTCAAATACAACAGCCTTGATGAATTGGATGGCATCCTCTCCCATATAAATTGACCTTAAACGTAGTTGATAAGGGGCTATAAAGCCCCTATAATGCGCCTGCTTTGGTAACCGCCGTTGCAGCTTAAACGGTTGAAACGGGTGTATTTAGCGCTGATCGAGATATCGAACCGCAGCGTAAGCTAAGGTTTGTGACTAATTTAAAACCCCCACCAGTGTATAAAGTGATAGTTGCTCAACTGGCAGCTAGCGTGATTATCGCTGCAATTTTCCTGATTTTTTCAGGAGTTGTAACATTTTATTCTGGGTTGATAGGTGGATTGATTAGTGCGATAGCCAATAGCTTTTTCGCAAAGCAAGCATTTCGATTTGGAGGTGCCAGCAACGCGAAGTTGATTGTTCGAAGCTTTATGGCGGGAGAGGTTGGCAAATTTATCATAGTGGTTGGTTTATTTGCATTAAGCTTCGCGTTTATAGAAACGCTTAACGCCTTCGCCATGATTATCGCGTTTGTTGTAGTTCAGCTTGTAGGTGTTATTGCCTCGGCAAAGATGAATTACTCGCCAACGATGAAGAAAACATAGCAAGCCCACTAACGTAAGCAAATTTTGCTTTAACAGCACCAGAGATTAGCAATGGCAGAAGCAGCCCACGGCGCGGAACACGCGGTCGAGCAAACAGTCCAAGACTATATTATTCACCATTTGTCTTACCTGACATACGGGAAGAACCCTCATACAGGTGACTGGGAATTTGCAACCACTATGGAAGCCGCTACCGAAATGGGTTTTATGGCTTTTCACGTGGATACTTTGTTTTGGTCGTTTCTACTCGGCGGTGGCGCGTTGCTCTTCTTCCGGTACATTGGTAAGAAAGCCACATCAGATATCCCTAACGGAGTTCAAAACTTCGTTGAAATCATTTTTGAATTCGTCGGTGATAGAGTCGCAGAAGGCTTTAATCATAAAAATGCCCATATCGCGCCGCTCGCGTTGACAGTGTTTGTCTGGATTCTATTGATGAATCTTATGGATTTAGTGCCGGTAGACTGGTTGCCTGAAGTGGCCATGTATTTCGGGCATTTTGTCGGCCAAGACCATATGTCTTTCAAAGTCGTCCCCACCACTGATCCAAACATTACCCTGGGTATGTCGGTCAGCGTTTTCTTTCTAATTATTTACTACAGCATAAAGAACAAAGGCCTAGGCGGTTTCCTTAGCGAACTGGCTTTCCACCCATTTGGTAAGTGGATGATGCCTTTTAATCTCATGATCGAGATTCCTACTTTTCTCGCAAAGCCCATTTCCTTGGGGCTGCGATTGTTCGGCAACCTTTATGCTGGCGAACTCCTATTTTTGGTAATTGCGGGCTTGTTAGGCGCCTATCAGTTACCTGCTCACTTTGTATGGGCGGTATTCCACATTTTGGTTGTACCGTTGCAAGCGTTCGTATTCATGATGTTAACCATTGTTTATTTGAATGCGGCTCACGATTCACCTGAACATTAAATTTTAAATAGCACGATTTTCTGAACTAAAGAAAACCCCGGAGGAAGAAAGATGGAAATGATATTGGCTTCTACAGTCATAGGCGTATTTTGGTTGCTCGGCATGGGCGCACTAGGTACGGCAATCGGTTTTGGTATTTTAGGTGGCAAGTTCCTCGAAGGATCTGCTCGTCAACCTGAAATGGCACCTAAGCTACAGGGCAGCATGTTCCTAGTAGCGGGCCTTATTGATGCGATCACTATGATTGGTATCGGTATTGGCATGTGGTTCTCATTTGCGAACCCAATTCTTGGCCAGTTAGGCTAATTGCACCGAAATTTCGGTCAAATTAACTAGCGGGAGACATCGCTGTGGACATTACTCTTACCCTATTTGGACAATCAATCGCATTTTTTGTCTTCTGGTGGTTTTGTAGCACTAAAGTATGGCCCTTATTTGCTAACGTTTTGGATGAGCGAAAGCAGCGCATTGCTGATGGTCTAGAAGCGGCAGCACGCGCTGAAAAAGATCTAGAGCTAGCGCAAGCAGCTTCTACTGGCCAAATGAAAGAAGCGAAAGTTGAGGCGGCAGGGATAATTGATCAGGCTAATAAGCGAGCTGCTCAAATTATCGATGAAGCTAAAGGCAAGGCGGTGGAAGAAGGTCAGCGAATTATTGCGGGAGCAAATGCTGAGATTGAGCAAGAGATTAACAGGGCCAAGGAAGCGCTGCGGGCAAGAGTATCCGATATCGCGGTAGCTGGTGCTGAAAAAATCTTGGAACGCTCCATCGACCAAGCTGCTAACGAAGATATTCTTCAAAAACTTTCTGCAGAGCTATAACCAACGATGGCTGAATTAAGCACATTAGCAAGACCTTACGCGAAAGCTGCTTTTCAAGTGGCTCTTCAAGACAGTGGTTTAGACAGCTGGTCAAAAATGATTACTCTGTCTGCTGCTGTCGTCGACGATAAGTCAGTTAGTGCTTTGTTGGTAGATCCATCTTTATCTTCAGAGCAATTAGCGACTTCGTTCATCGGTGTTTGTGGTGATGAGCTAGATACTAAGGGGCAAAACTTTGTTCATCTCCTTGCAGAGAACAAGCGCCTTTTACTATTGCCCATGATCTCCGAGCAGTTTCAAGCGTTGAAAGCTAACCAAGAAAAATCCTTGGATGTTGAAGTAACTACCGCCTACGAGCTTAGTTCAGAAATTCTCGAAAAATTGGCGGATAGCTTAAAAACCAGGCTGCAAAGAGAAGTAAAACTGAATACCAATGTTGACCAAAGCCTTTTAGGCGGTGCCGTCATTAGAACTGAAGATACTGTTATAGACAGCTCGGTTAGAGGCAAATTGGTCAAGTTAGCTGAATCAATGAATTCCTGATCGGCTCAGGAACAAAGGAAACAAGCATGCAACAACTGAATCCATCTGAAATCAGTGAAATTATAAAACAGCGTATCGACAACCTCGATGTGTCTGTTCAGGCTAAAAACGAAGGCACTATTGTCAGTGTATCTGACGGTATTATTCGTATTCATGGTTTAACTGAAGTCATGTACGGCGAAATGATCGAGTTCGAGGGCGGCCTATATGGTATGGCGCTTAACTTAGAACGAGACTCTGTAGGTGCGGTAGTACTTGGTGATTACTTGTCTTTGGCAGAAGGTCAGTCTTGTAAGTGTACAGGACGCATTCTTGAAGTACCGGTTGGTCCAGAACTAGAAGGTCGAGTTGTCGATGCTTTAGGCAAACCAATTGATGGCAAGGGTCCGGTTGAAGCGAAAATGACTGACGCCGTAGAAAAAATTGCCCCTGGCGTTATTGCTCGCCAGTCGGTTTCTGAGCCGGTGCAAACAGGGCTTAAATCTATTGATGCTATGGTTCCTGTTGGTCGTGGTCAGCGAGAATTGATTATTGGTGACCGTGAGGTTGGTAAAACAGCGGTTGCTATCGATACGATCATTAATCAAAAAGGCAAAGGCGTTAAGTGTATCTACGTTGCTGTTGGACAAAAAGCTTCTTCAATCGCTAACGTTGTGAACAAGCTGGAAGAACACGGTGCTATGGATTACACCATTGTGGTGGCAGCGTCCGCTTCAGATCCAGCGTCTATGCAGTTCATCGCACCTTACTCAGGTTGTACGATGGGCGAGTACTACAGAGACAGAGGCGAAGATGCTTTGATCATCTATGATGACTTAACAAAGCAGGCTTGGGCTTATCGTCAGATCTCTCTACTTCTTAGAAGACCACCAGGCCGTGAAGCTTATCCTGGTGATGTGTTTTACTTACACTCACGTCTATTAGAAAGAGCGTCTCGAGTAAGTGCTGACTATGTTGAAAAGTTCACCAATGGTGAAGTAAAAGGCAAGACTGGTTCCCTGACGGCTCTTCCAATTATTGAAACACAGGCAGGTGACGTATCCGCATTCGTACCTACTAACGTAATTTCAATTACTGATGGTCAAATATTCTTAGAGACAGATTTGTTTAACTCTGGCATTCGCCCAGCGATGAATCCAGGTGTGTCAGTATCTCGTGTTGGTGGTGCCGCACAAACAAACATTATTAAGAAGTTGGGTGGTGGTATTCGTATCGCGCTTGCCCAGTATCGTGAACTTGCTGCGTTTGCCGCATTCGCATCAGATTTAGACGATGCAACTCGTGCTCAGCTGGAACATGGTCAGCGAGTAACAGAGTTAATGAAGCAGAAACAATACTCTCCGCTTTCAATCGCTGAAATGGCTGTGTCTATCTACGCAGCAAACAACGGCTACTTAGAAGATATCGAACTAAATAAGATTTTGGACTTTGAAGCTGCGCTGCTTTCTTACATGAATAGTGAACATGGTGAATTGATCGCGTCGATTAACGAATCTGGTAAGTACAACGACGAAATAGCTGAGCAGTTTAAAACAGCTATCGATACGTTTAAGCGAACTCAGAGCTGGTAGTTTCTAATCTAATTAGTAACGCTAGAGTTAATAGTTAAATAAAGTAATCAGGTAATACGATAATGGCTGGTGGCAAAGAAATACGCACTAAAATCTCGAGTATTAAAAACACTCAGAAGATTACCAAGGCGATGGAAATGGTCTCGGCAAGTAAAATGCGTAAGGCTCAGGACCGAATGAGTTTGGGTAAGCCCTATGCTCATAGAATCCGCGCTGTGATTGGTCACGTGGCCAACGCTAAGCCTGAATATAGACATGCCTATTTTGATAAGCGAGAAATTAAGCGCATTGGATACATTGTTGTCTCTACCGATCGAGGGCTTTGTGGCGGTCTGAATATCAACTCGTTTAAGGCTTGCGTTGCATCTATGAAGCAGTGGAACGAGCAAGGTGTAGAGATTGATATATGCACTGTAGGAGCACGCGCCGCTACGTTCTTTAACAATTACGGCGGAAATGTGGTTGCCTCCGTTAGAGACATGGGTGATTCACCTGAGCTAGCTGATGTTATCGGTGCTGTTAAAGTGCTTCTCGATAAATTCGACGCGGGCGAGATCGATCAAATTAACTTGGTTAGTAACGACTTTGTAAACACCATGACTCATACGCCTCAGGTAAATCAGCTTGTACCTTTGTTAGCATCAGATGATGAGGATCTACAACGACACTGGGACTATTTGTATGAACCAGATGCTAAAGAGTTGTTAGATGGTTTGATGTTGCGTTTTATCGAATCACAAGTGTATCAAGCAGTCGTTGAAAACAACGCCTGTGAACAAGCAGCAAGAATGATCGCGATGAAGAGTGCATCTGATAATGCATCCGACCTTATAGAAGAATTAGGTCTTGTTTATAACAAGGCAAGACAAGCAGCAATTACTCAGGAACTCTCTGAAATTGCTGGTGGTGCGGCAGCAGTTTAAACCCACCAACACACAAACGAATTTGAACTAGTAACGTATAGCTGGATTAAGAGGAACCGAACATGAGCAGCGGTAAAATCGTACAAATTATCGGAGCGGTGATAGACGTGGAGTTTACACGTGACAGCGTGCCAAAGGTTTATGATGCCCTTACCGTCGACGGCAAAGAGATTACCTTAGAAGTGCAACAGCAGTTAGGCGATGGAATCGTTCGCACAATTGCCCTAGGTAGCACCGAAGGTCTTAGTCGTGGCTTGAACGTTGAAGACACAGGCAACCCTGTTTCTGTTCCTGTAGGTGTCGAAACCCTCGGCCGGATTATGGATGTTCTAGGTCGACCTATCGACGAACGTGGTCCGATTGGTGAAAAAGAGCGCATGCCTATTCACCGTAAAGCACCAAGCTATGAAGAGCTTTCTGCGACTAACGAACTTCTTGAAACCGGCATTAAAGTAATCGACTTGGTTTGCCCGTTCGCTAAAGGTAGTAAAGTTGGTTTGTTCGGCGGTGCGGGTGTAGGTAAAACCGTAAACATGCTTGAGCTTATTAACAACATTGCGACAGAACACAGCGGCCTTTCAGTATTTGCTGGTGTTGGTGAGCGTACTCGTGAAGGTAACGATTTCTATCATGAAATGCAGGAATCTAACGTTATTGATTTAGAGGGCGAGTCGAAAGTATCCATGGTTTATGGACAGATGAATGAGCCTCCTGGTAACCGTCTACGTGTTGCCTTAAGCGGCCTAACGATGGCTGAGAAATTCCGTGATGAAGGCCGTGATGTATTGTTCTTTGTTGATAATATCTATCGATACACACTTGCGGGTACTGAAGTATCAGCACTTCTTGGCCGTATGCCATCTGCGGTAGGTTATCAACCTACACTTGCTGAAGAAATGGGTGCACTTCAAGAGAGAATCACTTCAACTAAGGATGGCTCTATCACTTCAATTCAGGCGGTTTATGTACCGGCGGATGACTTGACTGACCCATCACCGGCAACCACTTTTGCCCACTTGGATGCGAAAGTCGTACTTTCACGAGAAATTGCGTCCCTTGGTATTTACCCTGCTGTTGATCCTCTAGATTCATCGTCACGACAGCTTGATCCGCTTGTGATTGGCCAAGAACACTATGACACTGCTAACGGGGTTCAAACTGTATTGCAGCGTTATAAAGAATTGAAAGATATTATTGCGATCTTGGGTATGGACGAATTGTCCGACGAAGATAAGCAAACAGTAAACCGAGCTCGACGAGTTGCACAATTCTTGTCTCAACCTTTCACTGTTGCGGAAGTATTTACAAACGCACCAGGAAAATATGTTTCATTGAAAGATACGATTGCTGGTTTTAAAGGCATTTTGGCTGGTGACTATGATCACCTTCCAGAACAAGCCTTTAGCATGGTTGGATCAATCGAAGAAGCTGTTGAGAAAGCTAAGAATCTGTAAGCTAAACGCTGACTTTAGAATAACGAGGGATAAACCATGGCGATGACAATGCATTGCGACATAGTAAGTGCCGAGAAGAGTCTTTTCTCAGGCCTTGTTGAAATGGTAATTGCCGCGGGTTCTGTCGGAGACTTAGGTATACAGCCGGGCCACGCACCATTGCTTACTGGTCTTAAGCCGGGGCCTGTTAAACTCCTTTTAGCTGACGGCGAAGAAGAGGTGTTTTACGTGAGTGGTGGTTATTTAGAGGTTCAGCGAGGTATTGTTACTTTGCTGACCGATACTGCCACCAGAGCAGATGATGTTGATGAAGCAGCTGCAGTGAAAGCGATGGAAGACGCTGAGAAAGCAATAGCGGATCAGGGTGCTGAGTTCGATTACTCTACCGCTGCAGCTCAGCTAGCTGAGGCTGCTGCCCAGTTAAGAGCTCTGCGACAGATCAAAAAGTAAGCCCAATCTGATTTAAACGAAAAGGTAGCGTTAGCTACCTTTTTTTTTATATTCTAGAAACTCAAAATACTTCAAGGTTAAGTTATGGAAGTTGTAATTCTTGCAGCAGGCAAAGGTACTCGAATGAATTCCAGTATCCCAAAAGTCCTGCACAGCATTGGCGGCAAAGCGATGTTAGCTCATGCTATTGATGCAGCCATAGAACTTGAGGGAAACTTAATTCATGTTGTTGTGGGTTATGGAGCTAAAAAAATTGAAGATTACTGTGAGGAGTATCTGCCGGACGCACCTCTCAGTTTTGTAGTTCAGTCTGAACAATTAGGGACAGGCCACGCAGTCCAACAAGCAATTCCTTCTCTCACAAGCGTAGATGACACAAACACAGTTTTAGTTCTTTACGGTGATGTTCCTCTCATTCAAGCTCAAACTCTAGAAAATTTATTAACAAAAGCGAGCATAGACAGCGTCGCTATACTTACTGCCTTTAGTGAGGATCCGACTGGGCTTGGCAGAATAATAAGAAATGAACAGGGTGATATCAGTGCCATCGTTGAGGAAAAGGATGCAACCGAAGCACAGAAGGCCATTAAAGAATTCAATACCGGTATTATGGCATTGCCTGCCGGTAAGTTGGCTGGTTGGCTTGAGTGTTTGAGCAATGACAATTCCCAAGGGGAATACTATCTCACTGACGTGGTAGAAATGGCAGTGGAAGACGGTTGCTCGGTAGAGTCACTACCGTTGCTTGACGAAATTGAAGCCCAAGGTGTTAACGATAAGATACAGCTAGCCCTTTTAGAACGGTACTATCAAAATAGAATAGCCGGGTATTTACTCAGCTCTGGCGTCACTATTAGAGACCCCAACAGGCTGGATATTAGAGGCGAAATCGCCTATGGCACCGATGTTGAGATCGATATAAATGTTGTTTTAGAAGGAACGGTTAGGATCGGAAATAACGTAAAAATAGGCCCCAACGTAGTAATAAAAGATTCAGTTATAAATGACGATGTAGAAATTTTAGCAGGAAGCAATATAGACGGAGCAGAAATTAGTGCAGGCTGTAAGATAGGACCAACAGCGAGATTGCGGCCGGGAACAAAACTAGCTAGAAACGTAAAAATTGGTAACTTCGTCGAAATCAAGAACTCGCACTTTGGAGAAGGTTCGAAAGCTAACCATTTAGCCTATATTGGAGATGCAACTATCGGCAGCGGTGTAAACATCGGTGCGGGTACGATTTTCTGTAACTATGATGGTGTTAACAAACACGCGAGCACTGTTGGTGATAACTGCTTCATCGGCTCTAACAGTGTAATAATTGCTCCGGTAGATATTGAAAAGAACAGCTTCATTGCGGCGGGTTCGGCTATCAATCGGAACGTGGATGAAAATCAGTTGTCTATAAGTCGTGGCAAACAGCGAAACATTGATGGCTGGAAACGCCCAGCGAAGAAACCCTAGCTAAGGTCTTACTACTTGAGCTAGATATTCGAAGCCACACACTATTTGACCGAATAAGGATAAACATTGCATGTGCGGTATTGTAGGCGCAATCGCTGAAAGAGATGTAACACAAATATTGCTAGAAGGCCTTAAGCGCCTAGAGTATAGGGGCTATGACTCTGCTGGATTGGCTATGCTTGCCGGTTCTAAACAAAAACTAAAAACGGTAAAAGCAGTCGGAAAAGTTGAAAAGCTTGTCGCAGCCGCAACCAAATCTAAACTAAATGGCACATTGGGAATTGCTCATACAAGGTGGGCGACCCACGGCAAACCAACCTTAACGAATGCTCACCCACATACGTCCAACAGTTCGATTGCCATAGTTCATAATGGAATTATTGAGAATTATGAAACCCTCAGAGATGATCTCAAAAAGCTAGGTTACAAGTTTTCTACGGACACTGATACTGAAACTATCGCTCACCTTATTCATCATACGCGAGCGACCACAAAATTAAGCCTAGCCGAGACACTACGAAAAATTGCCAAAAAACTGCAAGGAGCGTATGGGCTCTGTGTGGTGGATGAGTCTGAGCCGGGGAAAATTGTTGCTGCAAGAAGTGGTAGTCCACTGGTTATAGGCGTTGGGATTGGAGAGAACTTTATCGCCTCAGACCCGCTCGCCTTAGGACAGGTCACTGATCGATTTATTTATTTGGAAGAGGGAGATATAGCCGAAATTACTCTCAATCGAATTGATATTTGGCACGGCTCTAAACGGGTAAAAAGGGAAGTAACAACGGTATCTGATCGTACAGCAGAGGCTGAGAAAGGCGCTTACCAGCACTTCATGCTCAAAGAGATTCATGAACAAGCACTGGTTATTCAAGACACTTTAGACGGCCGAATCAGTAAAGTGCACGTTCTTGAAGAGGCTTTCGGCGTTAAGGCTAAATCAATATTCAACAAAGTAAAGAGAGTACAGATTGTTGCCTGCGGGACTAGCTTTCACGCGGGACAAGTTGCCAAATACTGGTTCGAATCCATTGCCAAGATCCCCTGCCAAGTTGATATCGCTAGTGATTACCGTTATCGAAATATTATTGTTCAAGCGGATACGTTATTCATAACGATTTCCCAATCCGGGGAAACTGCAGATACCCTTGCGGCGCTGCGTTATGCAAAAAGCCTGAGCTATGTGGCCAGCTTGGCTATATGTAATGTTGCCACCAGCTCACTAGTTAGAGAGTCTGATTTTTGCTTGCTTACGATGGCTGGACAAGAGATCGGAGTGGCGTCCACCAAGGCATTCACAACACAGCTCACTGCACTCATTATCTTATCGATTGTTCTGGCTCGCCGAAATGGCCTGACAGAAGTTGAAGAAAAGAAACTGGTGAAACAGCTCGTGAAGCTGCCGAGCTTGGTTGAGGAAACTCTTAAACTTAGCAAAGAAATAAAGAAAGTGTCTAAGCACTTTTCCAATAAACACCACAGCCTGTTCTTGGGACGAGGTATTCAATATCCTGTCGCCAAAGAAGGAGCTCTCAAACTAAAAGAAATCTCCTATATTCATGCGGAGGCATATCCTGCGGGTGAGCTTAAACATGGGCCGTTGGCGTTAGTAGATAACAAAATGCCGGTCATTGCGGTTGCTCCTAATAATGAATTATTGGGAAAACTAAAGGCTAACCTTTCAGAAGTAAGTGCCAGGGGAGGGAAGCTCTATGTGTTTGCTGATGAAAGTATTAAGTTTCAGGGAGACAAAAGTATAAAAGTGATTCATGTCCCAAAATGCCCTGAAATCCTCGCGCCTATTATTTTCACATTACCTCTTCAGCTTCTTTCCTATCACGTCGCTATCTTAAAAGGCACGGATGTCGATCATCCTCGAAATTTGGCTAAGTCAGTAACCGTTGAATAAAATAATTCGTTTCTCATGTTCCGAAAACTGGCAGTAAGACTAGTCGCAACCTAACTGGGAAGTGAGATGTCAGAGTTTTGTAAAGGTAATAGAGGAGCAACAGGAAAGGGCAAAGGTTTTGAGGTTATCATTAAGCTATGGCTGGGGTTTTTCTTTCTCTTACTTACCCTAATCGTCTTTCTTTGGAATCAACCTGGAATCATCGCCAAATTTTTGGGCTCGAGCCAATAAAAAACCAGTACGCCAAAATAATAAAAAGTAGTCAAAGGTGCCGGAAGATGAAACTTAAGAAAATCGCAGGAATTGTACTTATCGTGCTGGGCGCAGCAATGGTGTTTTTAGGGTTAAGGGCTGGAATTCTCCCTCCATCCATGACCGGAATAGGTTTCTTAGCTATCGCTGCTGTTTTCTTAACTGATCAAGCTGCGTAATTTTAAGCGGTGTTGGTCTGAGATCCTTTAAAAACTCGACCTTTCTAAAATATAAACAGTATTTGCGAAGCTACGTTATTAGTCTGAATCTGCTGTTCGAAGCGCTTTTTGGCTTTCGCTGAGTTTTTCTAAATGCTCATTCAGAAGCGGTTTTCTATGTAAAGCGACTCCTGTTGCCAACACGTCAATTACCATTAGGTGAGCTATTCGAGAAGAGACAGGGGCGAAAGCCTGATGCTCCTCTTTGACATTAACGTGTATCGGAACACTGCATCTTTCGCTTAATGCGGTTCCTTCGGGAGCCAGTCCTATTACTGTTGCACCAGCATCTATTGCTAAAGAAACGCTCTCTAGCAGAGCCCTAGTGCGTCCTGATTGAGAAATCGCAACAACAACGTCCTTACTGTTTAGTGAGATAGCAGACATGTGCTGAATATGCGGATCAGTGTAAGCTGCTGTTGAGAGCTGCAGCCTGAAAAACTTGTGCTGGGCGTCGGCGGCAACGGAACCCGAGGCCCCAAACCCGTAGAACTCTATTCGACGGCCGCTGCTTATAAGGTTAATAGCAGTCTCTAACGCGACGGGGTCAAGTTCATCGCGAACATTGAGTAACGAGCCAACAGTGGTATCGAAAACTTTATTCCGCAAGTCTTTTACAGTGTCGGTATCATCTACGGCAAATTGTGTGTAAACCCCGCCCAGTCCAAGCTGTTGAGCCAATTGCAGTTTTAGAGATTGGAAACCATCAAACCCAATTGCTTTGCAAAATCGAATTACGGTGGGTTCGCTGACTCCAGCTTCAGCGGCTAAATCTACGATTCGCATGGTGATAACATCGTTGGCATTTTCTAGCACAAAGCTAGCTACTTTAGCCTCGGATTTACGCATGACTCCTAGGTTGTCTGAGATCCGGCGAATGAGATTAGGTGATTCCAAAGAGTACCTGCTAAATTAGGGGTAGAAGAAAGAGTGTTCCATGCTACTCAATTTGTCTGTTGTTGGCACTTCATTATTGAAAACCGAATATCCCTTGTTATGGAAAACCTAGAAGTAAAATTTGTAGAGTCTATTGAAGACATCGGCCTCGTCCAGTGGAACTCTTTGACTGGAATAGAGAATCCCTTCACTCGATACGAGTTTTTACACGCGCTGGAAACAACCGGCTGTACAACCGCACAAACTGGCTGGGCACCGTTACATTTAGCCGTTTATAAAAAGAGACAGCATTCGGGTGAGCAACCGACAGAAAACCCGGCACCGCTCGCAGTCTTGCCACTGTACGTAAAAGACAACAGTTGGGGTGAGTATGTATTCGATTGGTCTTGGGCCAACGCCTATCAAAACCACAACCTGAATTATTACCCAAAACTTGTCACAGCAGTCCCGTTTACCCCTTCAGTGGGAAAACGGCTATTTATTTCTAGCACCGAAGAACTTAAAGAAGAAACGTTGCTTGCCTTTATTGTGAAAAAAATAAAAGAGAAAGCCCTAACGCTTGAGGCATCCTCTTGGCATGTACTTTTTCCTGTAAAAACTGAAGCTGAGGGTCTTCACTCTGCCGGAATGCTGAGTAGGCGTGGGACTCAATTCCAATGGCGCAATCGTCACTACCGTAGTTTTGATGAATTTCTTTCGACACTCAATTCTAGAAAAAGGAAATCTATTAGAAAAGAACGCAAAAGAGTTCAGGATGTGGGGATTACATTCAGGCGAACTGAGGGCTTAGACATAAGTGAAGCACAGTGGGAAGAATTCTATGGTTTTTACCAAAGCACTTATCTTATGAGAGGACAGCAAGGTTATTTATCATCAGACTTCTTTAAACGGTTGGCTGAGGTAATGCCTGAACAACTTTTACTTATCAATGCGAGCAAAGAAGGAAGAGATATAGCAGCGGCTCTATTCTTTAAAAACAACGAGGCACTTTTTGGTCGCTACTGGGGCAGCGACGCAGATTATCAATTCTTACATTTTGAAACCTGCTATTACCAAGGGCAGGACTATGCAATAGAACATTCTATTGGCTTGTTTGATTCTGGAGCACAGGGTGAACACAAAATACAACGAGGATTTGAGCCGGTAGTGACCCACTCTACCCATTGGTTGGCCCATCCCGGATTCGCAGAAGCTGTAGAAAATTTCTTGAAAGAAGAGAGTTTGCATGTTGATCAATATAAGGCATCAGCGGAAACACTTTTGCCATTTAAAAACCTCAGTTGTGAACCTGAAAATAATCAGAGCAGCTGAGTAAGGCGAGTTATGGGTTTGGATTTTGCGGATGTTGAAGCAGCAATTACTTCGTTTTATAGGTTAGAATACCGGCGAAATCTAGGACTCCATTGGGAGTTAAAATTCAATTAATCAACCTTTTGTTGATTGTGAAAAGGAGAAGAAATGTATAGTCATATTATGGTCGGTGCAAACGACATTGAAGAATCAAAGACGTTCTATGATGCAGTATTAGGTGCTCTAGGTTACAAACCCGGTGTGATGGACGATAAGGGTCGAGTATTTTGGATGGATAAAAGCGGTATTTTTTCTATATCTAAACCTATTGACGGCGAGCCGGCTTGTAACGGAAATGGAAGCACCATTGGTTTTGCTGCGAAAGATGCAGAAACGGCAGACAAATGGCATGAGGCCGGTTTAGCCGCAGGTGGCACCACTTGTGAAGAACCTCCTGGGCCAAGAGAAGGCACCACAGGTTCACTTTATCTTGCGTATCTTCGTGACCCATCAGGTAACAAAATTTGCGCACTACACAGGCTTAGTTAAGCAAGAGTATATGAGCCGCTAAGCACTATGAATGGCTGGCGGCTTATACTGTTTATTGATAAAAGCGCAGGAATACATATGCTAAAACTCTATATTGCTAATAAAAACTATTCATCATGGTCTTTAAGGCCTTGGCTTCTTTTGTCTGAACTTGGCATCCCTTTTGAAGAGGAATTAGTGTGTTTTGAAGGAAACTTAAACTTTGATGCGTTTAAAAAATTCGCACCTAATGCAAAAGTTCCTTGTTTGTATGATGGAGAGTTGGTGGTTTGGGATTCCCTCGCTATTTGCGAGTATATAGCTGAATCTCATGGCAATGTTTGGCCATCAAATCAACACGCCAAAGCGTGGGCGCGCTGCGTGGCTTCAGAAATGCATTCTGGGTTTTCTGCTCTTCGTAGTATCTGTGGAATGAGTGTGGGTGTTAGGGCCACACTAAAAGAAAGCCCAGTCGAGTTATTGCAGGACATGAGTAGAATCAATGAGATTTGGAATGAAGGATTAGAAAAATTCGGAGGACCTTTTCTAGCGGGAGAGAACTTTACGGCTGTAGATGCATTTTATGCACCGGTTGTCTTTCGAATTCGCACATTTAATCTAAAGCTTGAGGGAGAGTCTGCGGAATATTGCAATAGAATACTTAGCCTAGACTCCATGAAACGGTGGGAAGAAGAAGCGATAGCTGAAACGGCGCGAGACGTAGATCATGAAGCGGAGTTGGCTGAAGTGGCAATAATAACTAGAGACGAAAGAGCTTGCAGCTAGAGTTGTTTCTCCATAGTTATTACCCAGTTTTCAGACCCATTCTCACTTTCTTCATTGGAACGACTGATCTCTACATAGCCTTTGGCTAAATAGAGTGGCTCTCCAGGAAGAGTGGAGCCCAGCTGGATTCGCTTGAAGCCATAGGCTTTGGCCGCGGCTTCTCCTATGTCTAGCAACATTGAACCGATACCTAGTCTCGTCCAATCAGGGTGAGTGTACATCGCTCGAATTCGTGCGGCCTCTGTTGTAGGATCGCTTAAGCTGTCGTCTCTCCCTTTGGTATGATCTCCGCCGTAGAGTGTTTTACGCTTACCCCAGCCACCACAGCCCACTAAAATGGTCTGTTGATCCACAGTAGTCTCGATAACAAAATAAGTGCCGTCTTCGACTAGGGTTTTATCTACACCCATCGTTTCTTTCGCTGCTTCAATTTCAGCGGGAGACAAATAGGCTTTCATATTTTCCGCAATCGATGCCTGCATTAAACCGGTGATTGCCGGAATGTCTTTATCAGTGGCAATGCGGTGGCTAAAGTGGAATTTGGCGGGTTTTGTTGTATTCGTCATCCTTAGACCTTGCTAACAATCAAAGCAGCATTCACTCCACCAAACCCAAAGCCATTGCACAAAGTGTGATTGACACTGGCATCCCTGGCAGTTGTTGGGACTAGATCTAGATCTGCCATAGCCTCATCAGGGCTTTCGAGATTGAGCGTGGCGGGCAATATGTTGTGTATTACGCTCATTGCAGAAATTACAGCTTCGATGCCGCCGGCGGCACCGAGTAGATGGCCTGTCGCAGATTTTGTCGAAGAGATAGGGGTGTCTTTAAGATTATCACCGAAAACGTGTCTTAGTGATGCAATTTCAGCCGCGTCTCCCACCGGAGTTGATGTGGCATGGGCATTAATGTAATCGATATCCCCTGCACCAAGGTTAGCCATCTTCAGGGCGCTTTCTACCGCTGCCGCTGCTCCCAGTCCATCTGGCCTGCCTGCAGTTATATGGTGGGCATCGGAACTTGTGCCATAGCCGCTTATTATGGCTAAAGGTGTTGCTCCTCTAGCGATAGCATGATCTAGGGTCTCGATGACCATGATTCCGGCTCCTTCTCCCATGACAAACCCATTTCTAGCCTGATCAAAGGGTCGAGATGCGCATTCTGGTGAGTCTTGTTCTGGAGATAGCGCTTTAAGCGCATTAAAGCTCGCTAAAGACAGTGGGTTTACACAAGCTTCGGCACCTCCGACGAGAGCCACCTCAGCTTCACCGCTTTTAATAAGCCGCATGCCGTCGCCAATGGCTTGTAGGCTGGCGGCGCAAGCTGTAACTGGGCAGCCTAGGGGTCCACGAAAGCCGTATTTAATTGATAAATTTCCTGCCGCCATATTGGCTAAGAATGCCGGTGCCGTAAAAGGTGAAAGCCGCTTGGGGCCCCTATTGTCCAGTGTCTGCTGAGCATTCGAAATAGTCGATAAGCCACCCACACCGGTGGCTACTACGGTTGCTGTGGCCATTTTGTCGCTGTCCGAGTCAGGGAACCAGTTGGCTTGAGTGAGCGCTTCGTGAGCGGCCGCAAACCCATACACTGTGAAAAGATCTAACTTCTTTAATTCTTTTGGAGCAACGAATTGCGTTGCATCGAAACCTGCTTCTTCATCGGAATTTAGATCAGGCACAAGCCCAGCTATTTTAATTGGCACATCAGTAAGATCGAACCGATTAATAGTGTGAATGCCTGATTGGCCAGCCAGTAAACGTTGCCAATTGGCCTGAACTCCACATCCTAGTGGGCTGAGCATGCCCATTCCGGTGATGACAATGGGTGACGTCATTGTAGATCCTCATGCAGTGTTGTTTCGACGGTGTGACTCTATCTCTAGAGCTGCTAGGATTCAGATAATATCCAGCTATAAGTAAGATAGAAAGGGCTGTCAAACTTGGTCATGTAACGAAACATTAAAAAGGAACTGACATGAAAAAAATAATAAGCGTTGTCATAGGGGTATTTCTTACCCATACATCCGTACTTGCCCAAGATTTTGATCGGGTGCAAATTACTACGAAGCCAGTAACAGACAATATATTTATGCTTCAAGGTAGCGGAGGAAACATTGGGGTTTCTATTGGAGACGACGGCACTTTTATCGTAGATGATCAGTTTGCGCCATTAACAGACAAAATAGTTTCTGCTATTGCCGAACTTACAAATAAGCCGGTGGATTTTGTGGTTAATTCCCACTGGCACTATGACCATAGCGACGGTAACGAGAACTTTGGCAAAGCTGGTGCCTATATAGTTGCCCAAGATAATAGTCGCCACCGGATGGAATCGGAACAGGTTGTTTCGCTAAACGGACGTGTCCAAGCACCCTACAATGCTGATGGACTTCCAAAAATCACGTTCATGGATGCAATGAATTTTTACTTTAATAATAATACTATCAACATTGTCTATACGGGCCCGGGTCATACTGACGGTGACGCACAGGTTTTCTTTAAAGAGTCTAATGTCATTCACACTGGCGATATGTTTGTTCGTTACGGGCTACCTTTCATCGACCAACCAAATGGTGGCAGCACTGACGGTATGATTGACGCAACTTGGAAGATTGCCGGAATGATAGATGACGATACTATTATCATTCCAGGTCATGGAGAGCTTGCTAATCGTAATGACCTTTTAGAATACAGAACTATGTTGGTCACGATTAGAGATCGCTTGAAATCGGCTATCTCTAGAGGGTTATCTGATGACCAAATTGTTGCAAGCAATCCTGCAGAAGGCTACGCACAGCCAGGCATTGGCACAGAGCGCTGGCTACGTGCTGCCATTACTGAATACAGATAACGTCTTTCGTCCCGAGTAGAATGGTAAATCTATAGGTTGAGCGCTTCAGGACAAAGCGGCTCTTGGGTTCAAGTTACTCTTTTCTTGACCAGACCAGCAATTGATTATTCGCCGGCATGGTGTTGTCTTCAATCAATTGTAGGTCTGCTGCTTCTGCAAGGGCTTTAATCTTCTCAAAATCCCGAATACCACTCTCGGGATTCCTTTCTTTCAGCCACAGATCGAATTGAGCATTGCTTTGTGTTGTAAATTCATTCCGGTATTTAAATGGCCCGTAGAGCAAAACAAGACCCCCGATATTGAGATGACGTTTGACACCTTTGAAAAAATTTTCTACCGATTGCTCAGACATAATATGTAAGCTGTTAGCGGTAAAAATCACATCTGGTGAACTAACGTGAGAAGAACTTTCATTTTCACTAGATTGGTTAGAATGTTGTGACCAGGAAACGTCATCAACATTAAGTTCAATTGCTTTAGGCAGGTTAACTAGCTGAGACTGAGAAATTCGGAGGTTAAGAGAGTCAATGTTCTCAGCAATATCCGATGACTGCCAGTGGAGGTTTGGGAAACTGCTGGCAAAAAAAACGGCATGCTGACCGGTACCACCACCAATCTCTAACAGCGATTCCCTAGACGCTAAGTGTCGCTTTAGTACTTCAAGAATTGCGAGTTTGTTGTTCTCGCTGGCTTGGCTGTAGGGGAGATCAGCAGACATTGTTTCTACACTAGCTCGGTTTTCTTAAGAAAACGGGCTTTGTTGCCGTGGATTCTTCAGTGCTATATCGATAGCCATCCACATCGAATTTTGTCAGTTGCTCGGCATCTTTGATACGGTTTTCAACAATATAGGTAACCATCTCACCTCTCGCCTTTTTGGCAAAAAAGCTAATGACTTTAAACTTACCATTGGAATAGTCTTTAAAAACTGGAGTAACTATGTCCGCCTCGATTTGTTTAGGTTTTATGGCAGAAAAGTATTCGTTCGAGGCCAGATTAACGAGCAGCTTTGATTTTTGAGGGCTAAGTTCTTCATTTATTTGATCAGTCAGTTTAGATCCCCAAAACTCGTACAAATTTTTACCGCGCTCATTGGCAAATTTGCTGCCCATTTCAAGGCGGTAAGGTTGAATTAAATCTAAAGGTTTTAGGAGTCCATAGAGACCGGACAAAATTCTAAGATGTTTCTGCGCAAAGTTTAATTCAGATGCTGAATATTGCTCGGCCTTCATACCCTGGTACACATCTCCCTGAAATGCGAAAACAGCTTGCTTGGCATTGGCAGTGGTGAAGGGTGGTTTCCAGTTGGCGTTTCTGGCAAAGTTAAGTTCACCTAATGCATTACTCATGTGCATGAGCTCAGATAACTCTTCTGGGTTATATTTTTTCAGACCTTTCATTAGTTTCTTGGAATCACTTAGAAACTCAATCTCGCTAAATTTCTTGGTTTTAGCGGGGGTTTCGAAATCAAGAGATTTCGCCGGAGAAACTACAATAATCATAAAAATGCCTGTTTAACTTTGATCAATCTTGAGAATCTATTTCTAACCACCAGTTTAGGGGCGTTTCGCCATCTTTGGGGTCGTATACATTGCCATAATACCAAACGGTGTCGGGATAATCTGCGATGCATTCGTTAAGAATGTTCTCGATAGTCTGAAAGCCAATAGTATAGTGAATGCTGTAGACCAAAGCCCTTTCGTTTTGTAAGTCTAATGTCCCATCTAGTTTTTCAATAGTTGGGGTGAGTTTTTCAGAAAGTCGGTTTAACTGATGTTTACGAAAAACCCGAATACATAGATTACCGCTGCGCTGAACAAGCTCATATTGGGCGGTGCCTGGGTTTTCTAATCTCACTTGGTCACCGGCTGCGAGATTTCGGGTTAAAAGCGGAGAGTGCACAAGTCTATAAACATCTTCTTCTTCGCCGAAGGGTTCTACTTGGACACTTTCAAATACTGGCTGGCCGTCTTCATCAGCACCGGCAAGAAACGGAACGTCAATTTTCATAGTGTATACAGTCGCTGGTTGCAGAGCTTAATTATTAGGTTGAGTGTAGGCATTGACTGCCTTTGGGTTTGAATGGTTAGATTATCTCATGCTTGAACGACTTCAAACCATCGCTAAGGTATTTTCTCGAATTAGATGGCTACTATTTTTGCTGGGAATTGTTGGCGCTCTTGGTTTTGCCGCGAGTCTTTTCGAACTTTCTATTTTGCAAGGCCAGCAGCTGATGATGCCCTCTCTGGTTGTGCTTTTCTGGGCGTCTACCTGTCTTTGCTTTATTTCCCTGTTCAGCCAGGTCCCACCGGCGATCGAACCGGACGCGGGCGCGATACAGCGGTGGAAGCGTGGAATTCATCGAGCGAGCTATCGAGTGTTGGGCACTTTGATGGTGCTATTGAGTTTGAGTCTGGTTATTCTTAGTTACCAGCTAATTCGGGCATGGACGATGCTCTAGGCTGTTAATCGTAGGCCTAGGTCTTAGTGTGCGATAATCCAAACTAGGTATTCACACGCATTTCCAATGATTTTTCGAACACAGGTTTGTTAGACCCTATGAGTTTTTCGTCATTTTTGACGCTATCAGCAACTATTGATCGCTTTGTTCATACAATTGGACGCTGCTCCGCATGGCTATCTTTAGTGATGGTTCTGATAACAGTAATTATTGTAGTTCTTCGCTATGGCTTTCAAATTGGCTCAATTGCACTTCAAGAGTCTGTGATGTATGTCAATGCGCTGGTGTTTACGTTGGGAGCTGCCTATACCCTAAAGGAACAAGGACACGTAAGAGTCGACATTTTCTATAGCAATTTTTCCAATCGAGGTAAGGCGATCGTAGATATTATTGGTGTGGTTTTGTTCTTAATTTTGACAGCCGCCTTTATTTTCTGGTCGAGCTGGGATTACATCGCCGTTAGCTGGCGTATCCGAGAGGGCTCCCCGGAAACCAGCGGTTTACCTTTCATCTATCTTTTGAAATCCACGATCTTCTTGTTGGCAGGTTTATTGAGTTTGCAGGGCATTTCGGAGCTCATTAAATCTATCAGTGTTCTAGTGAAGCCAAAATAGTGGAAGCCTTAGCACCCTTATTTCTTTTCGCGACTATATGCTTGGTGTTGATGGCTGGCTATCCCGTAGCCTTGACCCTTGCAGGAGTGTCTTTGCTTTTTGCGGGTTCTGGCACCCTCGTCGGAGTCTTTGATTCGGCTTTTATCTCTCTTATCCCTAATCGCATTTTTGGCATTCTGGTTAACCAAAACCTTTATGCTGTTCCGCTGTTTGTATTCATGGGCGCCATGCTAGAAAAAAGCCGAATAGCTGAAGACCTTTTAGAAAATATGGCGATCGTGTTTCGGCGTTTCCCGGGTGGTCTTGGCTTGTCGGTAGTATTAGTGGGAATGCTGCTTGCTGCCAGTACTGGAATCGTGGGTGCCACTGTGGTCACCATGGGTATTCTATCTTTACCTACTATGCTTAGAGCTGGCTATAAACCGTCTCTGGCCGCTGGAACTCTTTGTGCCACGGGGACACTAGGTCAAATAATACCCCCTTCTATTTGTTTGGTTTTGCTTGGAGAGGTAATGTCTAACGCCTATCAACAATCTCAATTGGACAGCGGGATATTCGCACCAGACTTTATTTCTATCGGTGATTTATTTGCAGGCGCGATAGTACCGGGTCTTATTTTGGTAGGCTCTTATGCGCTGTATATTCTCATCACAGCGATACTCAAACCTTCCAGTGCGCCAGCTTATGAAATTGACGAAGCTGAAGGCGACCAGCGGTCTGTGTTGCCAGCTCTTATTAAAGGTTTATTGCCTCCCGTATTTTTGATGGTCGCGGTGTTGGGCTCAATTTTGGGTGGCTTAGCAACCCCTACTGAGGCGGCTGGAGTCGGTGCTTTTGGGGCCATGTTTCTGACCCTGCTAAGAGGAGGCATTTCACTGAAGGTGCTACATCAGGTGTCGGTAGAGACCATGCGGGTTACATCAATGGTCTATCTCATACTGGTGGGCGCGACCATTTTCTCAAGTGTGTTTAGGGGTTTTGGGGGAGACGAGTTAGTCGAAGGGGTGTTGCTAAACCTGCCGGGTGGTGCGTTTGCAGCGATGTTTGTGGTTATGCTGCTTATCTTTCTGCTGGGTTTCATTTTAGACTTTATCGAAATCACCTTTATGATCGTTCCCTTGGTTGGGCCTATTCTCCTCAGTATGGGATTTGACCCTATCTGGCTGGGTATTATGATCGCCATAAATTTGCAGACATCATTTTTGACGCCGCCTTTCGGTTTTTCATTATTTTATCTGCGAAGTGTGGCACCGGATGAAGTGGCAACCGGCGATATTTATAGAGGGACTATTCCGTTTGTCGTGCTTCAGCTTCTATTACTGGCTGTATTGGCAGTGCAGCCGGCAATTGTTACCTGGTTGCCAGAGCTGATAAACAACTAATTCCCAGGGAGTGATAATTGATAATGAGCACCGAAGCCCAGCAGGAAAAGCCGCAGGGAAAACTTGCATTGCAAACGTTGACAATGCCCAAAGATACGAATGCCAATGGTGACATTTTTGGGGGCTGGCTTGTATCACAAATGGACTTGGCGGCGGGTATTGCAACCAAAAGCGTCGCAAAAGGACGCAGTGCCACAGTTGCCATTCAGAATGTGAGTTTCATTGCCCCAGTGGCAGTTGGCTCTACTGTGAGCTGTTACACTAAGCTAATCAAAAAAGGAGTCAGTTCTATCCATTTACAAGTAGAGGTTTGGATGTCACTGATGATGGATGAAGATGAAAGCAAAAAAGTGGCAGAAGGCGTGTTTGTCTTTGTGGCTATTGATGCGGATGGGAAAAAGAGACCGTTACCTAAATAGTCGAACTACCCCTAATTCGCTTATCTGCGAGTCTTGCCACTGCTGAAAATATAGACGCTAATTTCTAAGCTAAAGCACGTCTTTTTTATTAGAGAGTTTGAACGATTTATAACGCGAAAACATTTTCAATACTTTGCCCGTTCTTAAGCAATTCCAAATTCTCATAAAGCTGCGCTGTATCGATATTATTCAGCAGCACTTTGGCCGCTTGATAACTAGCAACAGAAAAATCAAATGATCCAGCTCTAACCCTACCTATAAACTCTGATTCTAAATCTATATTTTTAATTGTATACGGTTCTCTGAAATCCACTAGCAACGCAATACCTTCGCTAAACCAAATAGGAACGCCCAACAAATAGTTCAACCAGCCAATTCTATGGTGAACTTCTGCGTGCACATATTCATGAGCGATAACGTCAATGTTGTGCCCTTTGTATCCAATAATCACACATTCACCCAATGGTGATAATAGTGTGCTGCCATAAGGGTTCGTGCCAAAATCAGAGGCTTCGTCTTCATTGGCAACCACAACAATAGTAGGTTCAGAGATTGGTTGACCAAAAGTAGTATCAACTCTCGCCGTCGCGGACTCAATCAAAGAAAGTAGTCTTTGCTGCTTTTCAGCATTAAAACTTTGGCTTACAAAAATACGGGGTGAGAGTTTTGTATAGTTTGAATATTGGATAAGCTCACAAGCCAATGCGTGTCTTTGAGAAAACCCACCTACTAGAAACATTGAGCTAGTAACAAATACGAAGATATATTTAAACTTTGACATAGATCTACTCGATAAAACCGTCATCCGCTATGCAATATGAAAGCTACAAATTTCCTTTTGTAAATTAACTGTTCAGATGTGGGGTCTGCATAAGTCTGCTGGTTCCTCGATGGGCTAAAATAAGTCCAACGCCTCATTTTTCAGCGTTGGCCTTACTTATGAGTCAATCGCTAGTGGTATGTGAGTATAATGCTTGTATTAGCTTTTGAGTCGATTTATTCGATAAACAAAATTAGCAGAGGCGCTATAGCCTTCTAGCATCGTCAAGAGCTTCTTCGCTTACTAATTTGTAGTCGGCAATAGTTTCTTGGAACGCCTTGTAGGACTCATACACTCTGCGAGCAGTGTCATCTTCATTACCAAGTTCTTCCATCACTTCTGCAGAGATTCGTTTCAGTTCTACTAACACTTCATCTGGCAACTTTCGAAGTTCAACGCCCTCTCGCTCTACCAGAGTTTTCATGGCTTCGCTGTTACCTGCGGTAATTTCATCTAGCACGCCTTGGTTCATTACTTCAGTGGCAGCCATTAGAATGGCTTGTAAATCCTCGGGAAGTGCTTCGAATGCAGATTTGTTGAACAACGTCTCCAACGCGCTGCCCGGCTCGTGCCAGCCTGGGTAGTAGTAGTATTCGGCGACGGTGTGGTAACCCGCGGCGAGGTCGTTGTATGCGCTTACAAATTCAGCCGCATCAAGGGCACCTGTTTGCAGCGCGGTAAACACTTCGCTGGCTTGCATGGTCACTGGAGTCGCACCCGCTCGGCTGAGCACTTCACCGCCGAGGCCGGGGATGCGCATTTTGAGCCCCTGCAAGTCTTCCAGAGAATTAATTTCTTTATTGAACCAGCCAAACATTTGGGTGCCTGAGTTTCCACCGCGCACGGGAATCAAATCGAAGGGCTCATAAATTTCTTTCCACAGTTCATTGCCCCCGCCGTGCTTAAGCCAAGCATTCATTTCTACAACTGTCATACCAAAAGGTATAGATGAAAAAAACGGTGAACCAGGAACCTTGCCCTGCCAGTAATACGATGCCGTATGACCAATTTCTGCCACTCCTTGAGAAACAGCATCAAACACTTCAAGGCCGCCTACCAATTCGTTGGCACCATAAACACGAATAGTGAGCCTGCCTCCACTCATGGTTTCAACTAGTTGAGCGAATCGTTCAGGATTAGTCCCCAAGGCAGGAAGGTTTTTAGGCCAAGAAGTAATCAATTTCCAGTTATAGGTCTGTTCGGGGATGGCGACTGCACCACTGTCAACAGTTGAAGAGGGCTCCGGGCTACAACCGATAAGTAGTAAAACTGTGAAAATAAACAAACTTGTTTTAAGTCTCTGGACTGTCTTCATTATGGATTGACCTATAGGGTTCGCTTAATAAGTAAAGTTTTTGTTTTTCTAACCAATGATGTCGAGTTTTGCATAGGAAAGGACGAGCCATTTGCTACCTACATCATCGAAGCTAACCTGCACTCTCGCATTGGGGCCTTGGCCCTCGTAGTTGAGCACAACGCCCTCGCCGAACCGGCCATGGGCAACTCGTTGGCCGAGCGCGATTTCGGTATCGGGAACTTCTATTTCACTGCTCATGGTAGCAATGGAACCAGTACCAAGCCTAATTCCCCCTACCGAAGGTCTGCTGATTGCTGTTTTTAACCTAACCGCATCAACTAACTCAGCGGGCACTTCTTTGATAAATCTTGAGGGTCGGCAGAGATTAATATCTCCATGTAAGCGTCTGGATTCTGCATGGCTAAGGAAAAGCTTGTTTCTCGCGCGAGTGATTCCAACATAGCAAAGACGGCGTTCTTCCTCTAATCCCGACAGATTATCCATAGACATCTTGTGAGGAAAAAGCCCTTCTTCCAAACCGCAAAGAAAGACTAATTGAAACTCTAATCCTTTTGCTGTGTGCAAGGTCATTAGTTGCACAGCATCTTCGCTTTCTTCGGCTTGAGTGTCGCCTGCGTCTAGTGACGCTTTGTCGAGAAATGCAGCGAGCATAGAGTTTGATGTAATATCTACTTCTTCTTCACTATCCACTTCATCAAAATTGCTGGCAGCATTAACAAGCTCTTCCAGGTTTTCGATTCTGCCCCTTGCTTTCTCGCCACCTTCTTTTTCGTGATGCTGAATTAGGCCGCTATTGACTACGATATGTTCTGCTTTCTCGTGAAGCTGTAAGCTCTCGCATTCTTTCGCCATGCCATCAATTAATTCTAGAAAAGCGAGTACTGCATTCGACGCCCGGCCGCTGAGTAATTTATTATTGACACTATCAACACAGGCTTGCCAAAGAGAGATGTTTTCTCGTCTTGCAAGATCTCTGATTAGGTCGATAGTCCTGCCGCCGATGCCGCGAGTAGGCACATTGATAATACGCTCCATGGCGGTATCGTCGTCACGATTTACCAGAAGGCGTAAATAACTTAGTGCATTCTTAATCTCTAAACGCTCATAGAAACGATGGCCGCCGTAAATGCGATATGGCATGCCAACTCGAAGGAGCGCTTCTTCTAGTTCTCTCGACTGGGCGTTAGAGCGGTAAAGAATTGCTGCATCACTGCGCCGATTACCGGCGTTAAACCAATCATGGACTCTATCTACTATAAAGCGTGCTTCGTCTTGTTCATTGAACGCTTCATACAAACTAATGGGCTCACCGTCACCGTCATCAGTCCATAGGTTTTTTCCTAAACGGCCTTGGTTGTGTGAAATAAGGCTATTTGCTGCTTTGAGTATTGTAGATGTGGAACGATAGTTTCTTTCTAGGCGAACGATTTCAGAATCAGAAAAATCGGTATTGAAGTTCTGGATATTTTCGATCTTCGCGCCGCGCCACCCATAAATGGATTGATCGTCATCGCCAACTACCATAAGGTTGTTGTTTTCTCCTGCAAGCACTCGTAGCCAAGCATATTGAATAGAGTTGGTATCCTGAAACTCATCAACCAGTATGTGTTTAAAGCGGCCTCGATAGTGGTCAAGAATTTGCGGGCTGCGTAACCATAGCTCATGCGCACGGAGTAGGATTTCTCCAAAATCAATCATACCGCCACGCTGGCAGGCATCTTCATAGGCCCGATAGATATCGAGCATGGTCTTTACGTAATCGTCATTTTCATGATCGATGTTATTAGCTCTGAGCCCCTCGTCTTTTTGACCATTGATGTACCATTGGCATTGCTTGGCCGGCCAGCGCTCTTCATCAATATTGAGTGTTCGGTTGATACGCTTAATCAGCCTTAACTGATCGTCTGCATCTAAGATATGAAAATCTTCTTTGAGGCCTGCTTCATGCCAATGAGAGCGAAGCAAGCGATGGGCAAGCCCGTGAAAAGTGCCGACCCACATCCCTCCGGCGGAATGACCTAACAAGGATTCAATTCTTCCACGCATCTCACGTGCAGCCTTGTTGGTGAATGTGACCGCTAAGATCGCAAAAGGCGAGACCTGTTCGGCTTGCAGAAGCCAAGCGATTCGGTGAACCAATACGCGGGTTTTGCCACTACCTGCCCCGGCTAGCACCAATAAATTTTTAGTGGGGCTGGCAACCGCATTGCGCTGTTCGTCGTTTAATGAGTCGAGTATATGAGAGACATCCATGGGAGCGTATTCTAACAAATCATGGCGGATAATCTCGGCTTTATATGGCTGATATCCCAATTACTGCTGCGAGTGGTTGGTTGCGGTTCCATCTGGCAATGTGGTTTAGAGAAAACCTCTACAATTTGCTATTATGGCCAGCTGTTCGAGAGGCTTTGTCTCATGAGATCAAGATTCTTGGACATTGGGTGTTTACATAGCCCACAGAATTTAGAGAAGGTCTGCTCTTTTCTCAGACCAGTGTAATTTTAGGAGATTCGTATGTCGGTAAGATCAGACAACATAGCATTTAATTGGCAAGACCCATTTTCGTTGGATGAGCAGCTTTCAGAGGAAGAAAGACTGGTTCGGGATACTGCCAAGCAGTATGCCCAAGAGAAATTGGCTCCCCGAGTGCTGGATGCTTATCGTAATGAGACCTCTGAGCCAGAAATTTTCCGTGAAATGGGCGCTATGGGTTTGCTGGGCTCAACCATCGAAGGCTATGGCTGCGCAGGCGTTAACTATGTTTGTTACGGCCTCGCCGCCAGAGAGGTAGAAGCGGTTGATTCCGGTTACAGATCGATGATGAGCGTACAGTCCTCATTGGTGATGCACCCAATCAATGTTTTTGGCAGCGAAGAGCAAAAGCAAAAGTATCTTCCTAAGTTGGCTACCGGTGAGTACATCGGCTGTTTCGGGCTCACTGAACCTGATCATGGCTCTGATCCAGGCAGCATGATTACACGTGCCCGCTCGGTGCATGGTGGATACAGCCTAAGTGGCTCTAAAAACTGGATCAGCAACTCTCCTTTTGCTGACGTTTTTATTGTTTGGGCGAAAGACGATGATGGTGTCATCAAAGGCTTTATCCTAGATAAAGGCATGAAAGGATTAAGCGCGCCGAAGATTGAGGGCAAATTGGCATTGCGAGCATCTCCAACAGGAATGATTGTAATGGATGAAGTGTTTGTCCCTGAGGAAAACAAATTGCCCTTGGCATCCGGATTAAATGGGCCCTTTAGCTGCCTCAATTCGGCTCGTCTTGGTATAGCATGGGGCGCCATCGGTGCAGGCGAAAGCTGCTGGCATGCTGCTTTACAATATACCTTAGACAGAAAGCAGTTTGGACGGCCTCTGGCTGCTAATCAATTGATTCAAAAGAAGTTGGCGATTATGCAAACTGATTTGAGTTTAGCGTTGCAAGGCTGTCTGCAGGCTTGCCGATTGAAAGACGAAGGTAAGTTAGCTCCGCCACTTATTTCACTGCTGAAACGCAACTCCTGCTTAAAAGCACTGGAAGCCGCACGGGAATCCCGTGACATGCTGGGCGGTAATGGAATTTCTGATGAGTATCCGGTAATGCGACACATGCAAAACCTTGAAGTGGTAAATACCTATGAAGGTACTCAAGATATTCATGCGTTGATATTGGGTAGAACTCAAACTGGCATACAGGCATTCACAGGCGCTTAAGCAAGATAGGCGCTTATAGAAGGCTTAAAAATACGCCTGCGAAAATAACTGCACCAACCCAGTTATTATTTAAAAACGCTTTAAAACAAGGGCCGGGTAGCCGGTCCTTGATTAGCATCTGCTGATAGATTAAGAAACCACTGGCAATAATCAGCGACAGAAAATAGGGCCACGTAAGTTCAAATTGTCCTCCCGCCAACCACATTGAAACAATGAACATTGCCTGCAAACTACCGATAATCATTTTGTCTGCTTCACCAAATAATATAGCAGTAGACTTGACGCCTATCTTCAAATCAAATTCTCGATCCACCATCGCATATTCAGTGTCATAGGCAACTGTCCATAATACGTTAGCTAAAAACAGTAGATAGGCTGCTTGGGGAATTTGTCTACTTTCAGCCATAAACGCCATTAAAATTCCCCAAGAAAAAGCAATTCCCAGAACAACCTGTGGGAGGTTGCTGAATCTTTTCATAAATGGGTAGATCGCAACTAATGCGACAGCGCCTACTGATAATAAAATGGTTTCTATATTTGTAAGCAGAACTAATAGAAAACCAATAACGGATAGAAACAGAAAACAATAAAGCGCGTCATTGCGGGTTAGCTTACCCACTGCAAGAGGTCTAGACTGCGTGCGGTCGACTTTGCCGTCAATATTATAGTCGGCGTAGTCATTTACGCAGCAGCCGGCGGAACGCATTACCAACGTTCCTAGCAAGAAAATTAGGAGTAAATCGATAGATGGAAATCCACTCGAAGCAATCCACAAGGCTCCGATGGTTGGCCACAGCAGTAGAGTAATTCCGATGGGTTTGTTAAGCCTTGTTAGTTCAACGAAGGCGGGCAGCTTAGCGTGGAACCTTGGGAAATTCACACTAAGCCATGCGCTGGCAGGCTTAACTATTTTTTGTAGGAAATCCATTGAAGCTTATCGCAATTCGCCCAATAAGGGGCAGAGTCCACAGCATAAAAGATTCGTGGACCAGAGTAAAAAGCTTCTCTTTCCAAACAGCGCAGTTGGTACAAGGGTTACGAGAAATTTTGAGCAATTGCAGCGACTTCGTCTGATGCCTCAATGATTTCCTTAACTTTAGCTACAACTTCTTCCCGATCTAATTGATACCGAGCAAACAACTCATCTGGAACTTCCTCCAAGGGTGCGTCGCCAATATCTTCTTGCCTGAGTAACCTAAGAGCCATAAAGATAATGTTGGGGTAGGCACAATGCTTTCCACTGTATTCGGGATCGTGTTGGTATCGAATGGTGGCTTTAACTTCATCTGGCATATTCCACAATTCCATTAGCCAGAGGCAAATCTGCTCTCGCGTAATTTGTAGGAGATGATTTTCTACGGACATATGGCTTATATGTGGGTTTGCTTCCATGTATCGACAAATTTGAGAAAAATGGGGAGGAAAAATATGCGCCAAGACCAAATAGCCGAAATTGTGGAGCAACCCAGAAAGATAAGTGAGCCCTTTGCTCGGCTTCATATCAGCCGGAATAAGATTCACAATTGCTTCGACTGTTGTGGAGCAGTAGATGGATTGCATCCAGTAAGGAGTTACACCATCCACTTTGTCCTTGGGTAGTTCCAGCGTTTTACCCAATGCAAGTCCCAAAGCTAGGTTGCCGACTAAGTCAAAACCAAGCACGCGAACGATGGCATCTTGTACTGACCTTATTTTGCCTGGGACGGCATAATAGGGAGAAGCGGCCCAGCTAACAACTTGAGCGGCTAAACTAGGATCGGACTCTACTATTTCTGCTAAATCACTGACTACCGCATCGGGGTCGACACGAAGTTGGATTATGCGCTGTGCCGTAGCAGGTAAAGTTGGAATTTCTAGGGTGTCTTCAAGACGTTGTTTAATTCTTATTGAAGTAAAGGTTTTCAAAGAGTGAACGATGCGATCGGCATCTTGCTCAGGGTTTGGCGCAGTACTCACCAGTGAAGCCTGATCAATACCAAAATCCAATGACAGGAGGTCATGATTTGATACCAAGAGAGCATTTTTCACATCCTCAACGTTCAACGGCTTGAGTGAGACTTCACCTTCATCGCCGGAGGGCATAATAGATAATAAATCTTCAGAAATATTGCTGTCCAACAGTGTCGTTAGGCAATAAAGCTCGGGTGCGCACTCTAGGCTGGGCAACCGGTTAGATGATTGCAGTTCTTCCAGTTCAATGGCGTTAAGTGCGACTAAATCTCGCCCAGTTTGCTCCTTGATGCTCTTCAGGTCCAAAAGGTCGTCCTGGCCTAGAATGGCTTGAACCCGACCTGTTTTATCTCCTAATAAAACCATTCGCACTGTGATTTCTCTGGGGTCTGACATCGGGATAGTGGCTGCAACTTCCATTGTTATTCAAATTCCTTTTTGGGTAGCTATGGCACTTGATGGGACAATCTCGCTAATCCGTATAGCGTTTGTTTTTGTATCTTTTAAGTATAGATAAGAATTTTGTTTCTTCAGGATATCTAAGAGGGAATTTGGAACTATTTTAAGCTGGGGAGTTATTGCCAGAGCATTAAACGTTGATGTAGTTTTCACTGCCCCCCAGCCAGCGTTGAATTAGCGGTTCTATTATCTCTGGATAGTCTTTAGTTATGGTCTCAGAGGCGGACTGTACGCTATCTAAGAGATCTGCATCACGGGTCAAATCCGCTATTTTGAACGTCATAAGGCCGGTTTGTTGGGTTCCCAGAACTTGGCCTGGACCTCTAAGTTCCAGATCTTTCTCGGCAATATAAAACCCATCAGTACTCTCCCTCATGACAAGCAAGCGCTTTTTGCTGTGCTCGGAAAGCGGGGTTTGGTAAAGCATGATGCAATGACTAGCCGCTTGCCCTCGGCCTACCCGTCCGCGCAGTTGATGAAGCTGCGCTAAGCCAAGTCGTTCTGGGTTCTCGATTACCATTAAATTCGCATTGGGAACATCAACACCGACTTCTATTACGGTGGTTGCAACTAGTAGCTGAATATCCCCCTGTTTGAAGGATTCCATGATTGAGGCTTTTTCAGCCGGCTTTAAACGGCCATGAATCAGACCAACACTTAAATGAGGTAATTGCTCTTTTAACTGCTGCCAGCTCACTTCCGCCGCTTGGCATTCCAGTTCCTCAGATTCTTCGATTAGTGTGCAGACCCAGTATGCTTGATTCCCCTCACGGCAGGCTTTTTCTATTCGTTCGACCACTTGCTCTCGCCGGTCGTTGGCAATCAGTGCTGTATTTATGGGAATTCGGCCGGGTGGCAGCTCGCTAATTACAGAACAGTCGAGATCAGCATAGGCGCTCATGGCTAGAGTTCTAGGAATGGGGGTCGCTGTCATTATCAGTTGATGAGGCGTGATGTTGTCTTTGCTGGCTTTTTCTCTCAGCGCTAGGCGTTGATGCACACCAAATCGATGCTGTTCATCAATAACAATTAAGCCCAGTTGCTTATAGATTACTCCCTCTTGAAACAACGCGTGAGTGCCAACCAGCAATTGAGTAACACCACTTTCAACTTCGGCTAGTTGTTTACGTCTAGCAACCACTTTGGTTTTTCCACTCAGCCAACCCACATTTAGGCCCAAAGGGTTTAACCAGAGTTTAAAATTATTGAAATGCTGTTCGGCTAAAATTTCAGTGGGTGCCATTATAGCAACCTGATACCCGTTGCCGATGGCATTGATTGCACTGATAGCGGCCACTACGGTTTTTCCGGAGCCCACATCACCTTGTAATAGCCTCAGCATCGGTGAGGATGATCTTAGATCAGAGTCAATTTCACCGCAGACCTGGTTTTGACTGTTCGTTAGTTTAAAGGGTAGCTGAGATAAAAACTGGTCAGTCAGCTTAGGGTTTGAAACTAATTTCGGGGCGAGTATTTGGTGGTCATCGATCCGACTTTTTCGCATGGCTAGTCGGTGTGAAAGTAGCTCTTCAAACGCTAAGCGTTTATGCCCAGGGTTCGATTCTTGAAACAACCAGTCTGTAGATGCAGCTACCGACGGTTGATGAATTAGAAGCAGAACTTCAGTCAACGTAGAAAAGCCATAGCGTTCACAAAGGTCTGGAGGGAGAAAATCAACTATAGTTGAAGTCTTTAACAGCTCTCTCGCTTGGCCAATTATCTTTCTCAGGCGGTTTTGTTGTAAGCCTTCGGTGGCTGGATAGACCGGCGTTAACGTATCTTCGAGGGGTTCTCGGGCGGGATCTTGCAGGACTTTATATTCAGGATGGTATAGTTCAAACCCGTTGCGCCCAAACCTAACCTCTCCAAAACATCTGATTATCGTACCGGGGCTAAGGGAGTTTTTCTGGGCGCTGGAAAAATGGAAAAACCGCAGCCCCACAAATCCAGTTTTATCGGTAATAGTGCATTGCAGACTACGCCGTTTGCCGAACTGAATAGAAGACTTAACCACTTCGCCTTGAATTTGGACCAGCTGCCCTAGCCTAAGTGAAGCGATGGTTAGGATTTTAGTGCGATCTTCGTACCGCGACGGGAGATGGAAAAGAAGGTCTTGAACGCTAAAGATACCAAGCTCATTTAGCTTGACGGCTATAGCAGGCCCCACTCCTTTGAGAGATGTAAGCTCTACTTGGTCGAGAGATTTTGGTGTTGGATTAGCCACTGTTGGAGTTTATCAAACTGCCAAGGATATTACTTTGCTCTGGTGTTATTCCCATTAAATACTTGAAACTTACAAGGCCATAATCGCTTCAATTTCAACTATGACACCTTTTGGAAGAGCGCTTACCTCAATAGTCGCCCTAGCAGGATAAGGCTCTGAGAAATACTCTGCCATTATGCCATTGACCACCGCGAAATCATTTAAGTCGGTAAGGAAAATCGTCAGCTTTGCTAAGTTTTCTAAACTGCCTCCCGCTGCTTTAGTCACCGCTATAAGGTTTGTAAACACCTGATGGGTCTGTGCTTCAATACCACCTTCAACCACTTCCATGGTTTCAGGAACCAAGGGTATTTGGCCGGAAAGAAAAACCGTGTTTCCCACTTTAGTTGCTTGAGAATAAGGGCCAATCGCCGCAGGTGCACTTTCAGTAAAAATTTTTTCAAACGTAGACATAGTTAGATTCTCTATTAGTGACTTCCGATAGTGTGTTTAATTACCTTCTTTACCTTACGGCTTTTCACTCTAGTCACTCTTGACACGGGTTTTATTTGGCGCACTCTTTTCATGACACGCGCCAGGTGTATTCTATTCTTCACATTAATGAGGAGATTCACAATGCTGAATCTTGCGTCTCTCTCAACGGTACTTATTTTTTCAATATTTGCTTCTGCTCTGGTTATGGTCGTGGCTAAATTTGCCACAATGCCTCTTTCGTTTTCCAGTTCTACTCTTAGTTCAACGGTAAATTCACCTTGAACATCTGGGTCCCAACTTACAGCAACGCACTTTTCGGCATTATCGCGAATATCAGCAATGTTATTGCAATCCTCTGTATGAATTACCATTCCTCGACCAGAGCTGATATGGCCAACTATGGGGTCGCCAGGAATTGGATGGCAGCATTTAGCAAAGTTCATAACCATGCCTTCAGAGCCTCGAATATCCAGAGTTCCCTCTTGCTCGGGTTCTGGAATATGAGCCGATTCGGTGGGGTTAGAATTTCCAGTGAGTCGCTGAGCAACCATGTAGGACATTCTGTTGCCTAGGCCAATTTCTTCGAGCAAATCATCCATTGATTGAAGGTTGGTCTGCGCTAGCACGGCAACGATATTTTCTCTTTTTACATCATCAATTTCGCTACCAAAACCCGCTAACGCTTTGTTCAGCAGCCTCCTGCCCAATGCCACAGACTCCGAATGTTTTTGGTTCTTTAGATAGTGACGTATATTGCTGCGTGCTTTACCGGTCACCACAAAGCTTAACCAAGCTGGGTTAGGCTGGGTTCCAGGGGCTGTGATGATTTCAACGGTTTGGCCGCTTTGTAAGGGTTCGCTTAAAGGTGCTAAGCGTCGGCTAATTCGGCAAGCCACACAGGAATTACCTACATCTGTATGAATGGCATAGGCAAAATCAACTGCAGTTGAGCCAGCTGGTAATTCGAAAATTGTCCCTTTGGGGGTGAAGACATAAATTTCATCAGGGAATAAATCGATCTTTACATTTTCAATAAATTCTAGCGAATTACCTGCCCGTGCTTGCATTTCTAATAGACCGTGCACCCATTCTCGAGCGCGAATATGGGCATTGCTTGGTAAATCGTCGCTGGACTTATAAAGCCAGTGGGCCGCGATACCGTTGTTGGCCATCGCTTCCATTTCTTCAGTTCGTATCTGGATTTCTATGGGCACGCCGTGCATGCCAAATAGAGTCGTATGCAAGGATTGATAGCCGTTGGCTTTAGGAATTGCAATGTAATCTTTAAACCGCCCCGGGACTGGTTTATATAAGCTATGTACTGCCCCTAGTACCCGATAACAGGTGTCAACTTTGTCAACGATTATGCGAAATGCATAGACGTCCATGATTTCCGAAAAGGATTTACGTTTACTGCGCATTTTTTCATAAATGCTGAACAAGTGCTTTTCACGACCAATCGTTCTTCCTGGCAATTCCTCTCGTTCCAAACAAGCCTCAAGAGATGTTTGAATTTGTGAAACTATCTCACGGCGATTACCACGAATACTTTTAACCGCAGCGCTGATTCTTCGGGCGCGCATGGGAAAGAGAGCTTCAAAGCATAATTCCTCGAATTCTATACGCACGTTGTTCATGCCCAATCGGTTGGCAATTGGTGCATAGATATCTAATGTTTCCCGAGCTATCCGGCGCCGCTTGTCGGGCGTTAAAACGTTGAGGGTGCGCATGTTGTGCAGCCGATCGGCGATTTTAACCAAAACCACACGCAGGTCTTTCGCCATGGCCATGGCCATTTTTTGAAAATTTTCGGCTTGTGCTTCTGCTCGGCTACTAAATTTGATTTTGTTGAGTTTTGAAACGCCGTCGACCAAGTCAGCAACAGTGTTGCCAAACTGGGTCTTAATAGCGGTCTTGGTGATGCCGGTGTCTTCGATTACATCGTGGAGCATCGCAGCCATAAGGCTTTGAGGGTCCATGTGCATCTCGCTGAGTATTGAAGCGACAGCGAGTGGGTGGGTAACGTACGCTTCGCCGCTACGGCGAAATTGACCTTCGTGAGCTTGTTCGGCGTAGTAATAGGCACGCCGCACATTGTTAATTTGATCATTGCCAAGATAGCCCGTTAAATCTGCGGCTAGCGAGTCGATTGTGTCCTCAGAGGCAATTTGCAAATGTTGGCTCCCTTGTCCTACACGTCCTCAGCAGGTGGAGCTGCATTTTCAGGGCTAGCATCAGCACTGGCTGATTCTGATTCAGCTGCTTCTGACTCAACACCTTCTAATTCTTGGGCTACATCCTGTAGTTCAACACTTGGCTTCTCGATGAGAATTTTAGCATCAACTAGGCCATCGGCAATTTCTCGAAGCGCCAGCACTGTGGGCTTGTCGTTGTCCAGAGAAACCAAAGCGTCTTTGCCGCCAGTTTGGATTTGTCTTGCGCGTTTGCTTGAAACCATTACCAACTCAAAGCGGTTATCAACGTTTTCCAAACAATCTTCTACTGTAATTCGTGCCATGGTGTTTCCTTAAAGTGGCTCTAAAACCTGCTTTTTCAGATTTGAGAGGAGCAATACTGGCCGATTCAGGCCTGAATATCTAAGCGTCTTTTCAACGGACCGGGGATTTTACTGAATTCTTAAGCAAAAAGCAGCATTTATAGGGCTATTTGCCGGATTGCTTTACGCTCGGCCTAAGTTGCTGAGTAATACTGCATTATTGGATTGTTGAGCTGCCACAGTCAGGCCCCAAGATCTAATAATAGCCTGTATGTCGTTTGCCGCAGATTCAAAGCTGTCGTTGACGACTATATAGTCCGCTTCCGCCACATGGGTAATAACGCTCACCGCTTGGCGCATCCGTTTGTCAATGGTATCGCTATCATCCTGGCCGCGGTTTTCTAATCTCTGGCGGAGACTGTCTAGTGAAGGTGGCAGAATAAAAAGACTGCAGGCGCTAGGTATTAGGTTGCGGACCTGCTGAGCACCTTGCCAGTCTATTTCCAAGATTACATTGAGGCCAGCTTCTAATTGTTGGTTCACCCATATTTGAGAAGTGCCGTAGTGATGCCCATAAACCTCCGCACTTTCCAGAAAAGAGCCCGCTGATAACATCTCCATGAAGGCTTCTTTATTGACAAAGTTGTAGTTGACTCCGTCTTCTTCGCCGGGCCTTGGAGTTCGCGTTGTATGGGAAACCGATACACAGATATTTGAATCCGCGTCCACTACCTCTTTGACCAAAGAGGTCTTACCGGCACCGGAAGGTGCTGTGATGATGAATAAGTTACCTTTAGCCATGTGTCAATTTCCTTCACTAACGCGCAGCGTCAGTTGACGTTAAGTTATTCAATATTTTGAATCTGCTCGCGCATTTGCTCAATTAACACTTTTAGCTCAACCGCGTTAAGTGTAGTTTCCACCACGATTGATTTTGACGAAAGGGTGTTTGCTTCGCGATTCAGTTCTTGCATTAGAAAGTCTAAACGCCGCCCTTTTTGTCCACGGCTGTTTAACACTCTCTGTACTTCATCTAAATGGGAATTGAGACGGTCTAGCTCTTCGTCAACATCGGCTTTCTGCGCAAGTAGCGCAACCTCTTGTTCGAATCGTGTTGGCTCGATGTCGGCTTTGAGCTCGATAATTTTTGCAACAAGGGTGCTTCGCTGAGCTGATAGTATTTCCGGCAACTTAACTCGTATGGACGCGACAATCTCGCGAATAGACTCGAGACGCTGTTGAATGAAGCCTTTCATGGCCTCGCCCTCTCTGGCTCGGCCTTCAATATGTTCTAGTAAAGTCCTATTAAAAAGTGCAAGTGCCTGCTTTTCTATATCAGCGGTATCGAACTCCTCTTCTTTAATAACACCGGGCCACTTAAGTAGGTCAGTGCTGCTGAGACCTTTAGGCTTGCCGGTAATTTGTTCAAGTTCTGAATTCGCGTTTATAAGACGCTCAACGAGGGCTGTATCAAGGCGGATTGCCGTTTGCTGCTGTTCAAGAAATTGATAGCGTAACTGGCATTCTACCTTGCCCCGGGTTAACTGCTTGCGCAAAGATTCTCTGACAGAGTTTTCTAACCCCTTAAAAATGTCCGGTAGTCGGACACTGGTTTCAAGATAGCGATGATTCACCGAGCGAATCTCCCAAGTGAGTGATCCCCAGTCGGCAGTTGTTTGTTGCCGCGAAAAAGCGGTCATACTGTGAGTCATGGTCTAATCTCTGGACGTTGAAATGTCATTTTAGCGCACTGTAGCGTTAAACACAGCGCCATTTTGGCTGCTCGCCATGGAACCCATTTTAAAGGATAATCCGCTCAAGTTGTTTATGCTCCTTTCACCCTACTATTATTTGGAACCCTCTATGTCTGAATCATCACCTTTTAACGGCCGCCCGAGTGGCAGAGAATCTTCACAGCTGCGGGATGTGAAATTAACTCGTCGCTACACAAAACACGCAGAGGGGTCGGTGCTGGTGGAGTTTGGTGATACAAAAGTGCTCTGCACAGCATCGGTTGAAACATCAGTCCCTAGGTTTCTCAAGGGCACCGGCCAGGGCTGGGTAACCGCGGAATATGGCATGTTGCCTAGATCAACCGGATCACGTATGGATAGGGAAGCGGCAAGAGGAAAGCAATCAGGTCGCACTCAGGAAATCCAGCGCCTCATTGGGCGATCTCTGCGAGCGGCAATTGACATGAAAAAGCTAGGTGAAAATACAATCAAAATTGATTGCGACGTTATTCAGGCTGATGGTGGTACTCGGACGGCCTCTATTACTGGTGGCTGTGTTGCACTCATTGATGCTGTGGATTATTTGATAACGTCCAAAAAAATTAAGGAAAATCCAATTAAGCAGATGATTGCGTCTGTGTCAGTTGGCATTTGGAAGGGAGAGCCGGTTTTAGATTTAGACTACGCAGAAGATTCTAGTGCTGAAACGGATATGAACATCGTCATGACCGAATCCGGTGGTTTCATTGAACTTCAGGGAACTGGAGAAGACGGAGATTTCACTCGCAGCGAATTAGATGCCATGGTGGTATTGGCGGAAAATGGCATTAAGGAATTATTTGCAAAACAAAAACAAGCGCTAGCAGATTAAGCAGAGAGGCAGCGAGAATCATGCAGAAATTTCAATCTGATTTCCTAAATTTTGTAATTGAAAATGAAATATTAAAGTTTGGCGAGTTTACCTTAAAGTCGGGAAGGGTGAGTCCCTATTTCTTTAATGCAGGCCTGTTTAACACAGGAGAAAAAATCGGGTTTCTAGCAAATTCTTATGCTGCTGCAATTGCCTCATCGAAACAAGAATTTGATGTCTTGTTTGGGCCGGCTTACAAAGGCATACCTTTAGCTGCAACGACTGCCATGGCGCTGGCAAACTTTCATAGTATTGACACCCCTTTTTGTTTCAATCGCAAAGAGGCAAAAGATCATGGCGAAGGCGGTTCGATCGTCGGGGCTGAGTTAAAAGGCAAGGCGCTTGTTATTGATGATGTAATAACAGCCGGTACGGCAATACGAGAAGCTGTTAAATTACTGACTGATAATGGTGCGGTGCTAAGCGGAATTGCTGTAGCAATGGATCGGCAAGAAAGAGGAACAGGGACCCAATCGGCAATCCAAGAAATAGAAGAAGTTTATGGAGTGCCGATAATCAACATTATTAACTTGCAGAATATAATTGATTATTTGGCAGAGACCGATAACCCTGAGCTCGATAAATATCGCGATGCGGTAGATGCTTATCGTCGTGAGTATGGTGTCAGCTAAACCCTGAGCAATTCAGGTTTTTGAAGATTAACTTCTGGCTATTGCGATTGAGATTCTTGTGAATAGGGTATTAGCAAGTTCTGGTTCAAAAACTCCCATTGTATGTCCCAGTTTTCTAATGGCGATTGCTTGAACTCGCTACGGACAAACTGAGCGAGTCTTCCTTCGCAGGATGCTAGTAAAAGATTAGCTAAAGCGTTCGGCGAGATAGTTGGTTTGAGGTTTTCTCTGATCTGTGCTTCTCGCAATACTTGCTTAAGTTGTGACTCCAGCCGACCAAAAAATTGTGCAATACGCGTTCGCAGCCTTTCTGTTTCACCAGCCAAGGCATCTCCAGTGAGTAGTCTGGTCATACCAGGATTTTTTGCAGAAAAAGTCAGTAGCAAAGTGAGTATTTTTTGGCAACGAAGTTCGGCACTAGCTTCTTCAGTTAGGATTCTTGAGATTCTTAAAAACAGCGTGTCTTCTATGAATTTTATAAGCCCTTCAAACATTCTCGCTTTGCTGGGAAAGTGTCTATAAAGAGCAGCCTCGGACACGCCCACTTCCTTCGCTAAGGCAGAGGTGGTGATTCTTTCTCCAGGAGCGGCTTCTAACATACGAGCAAGTGCTTGAAGTATTTGGTCTTTGCGAGAAATCTTTGTGGTATTTTCCATAATAGTTTGTACCTACTTCAACCTGTGTTTACGGCTATTGCTTTGCTAAAACCATGTTAACTGTATTATTTGTGCAGCCCGTCTTCGGTAATCAATGTTCCCACCCCTTCATCGGTAAATATTTCTAGCAAGACGGCATGTTCGACTCGTCCGTCAATAATATGGGCGCTGTTGACTCCGCCTTTTACGGCATTCAGTGCACAGTCAATCTTTGGCAGCATACCGCCATGGATGGTGCCCTGGTCAATAAGCTCATCAACTTGTTTTATACTGAGCCCTGATAGCACCTTATCGTCTTTATCTTTCACTCCGGCAATATTGGTCAACAGGATAAGCTTTTCAGCTTTAAGCACTCTAGCCAATTCCCCCGCGACTGAATCGGCGTTGATGTTGTAACTTTCCCCCATATCATCGGTTCCAATGGGAGCTATGACAGGAATAAAATCACTGTCTTTCATAATATCTAGAACTTCTGTATTGATTTTCACGACTTCACCAACTTGCCCAATGTCAGCCCCCGGGCTGTTGTCCGGATTAGTTAGTTTGAGTTTTTTGGCTTTAATGAGATTACCGTCTTTACCAGTAACTCCTACTGCTTTGCCCTGATTGCGATTGAGTAAATTGACAATTTCTTTGTTTACTAAACCGCCAAGTACCATTTCAACAACGTCCATAGTCTGGCTATCTGTCACCCGAAGACCGTCAACGAAGTTTGATTCAATATTGAGTTTCTTTAACAGGCTTCCTATTTGTGGTCCGCCGCCATGAACGATAATAGGATTGATTCCAACCAGTTTCATCAACACGATGTCTCGGGCGAAGCTCTGCTTTAACTCCGCATCCACCATGGCGTTACCGCCATATTTTATGACCACGGTCCTACCGGTAAATTTCTGGATGTAGGGCAATGCCATTGTTAAGACATTGGCAATATTTTTAGCGCTGTCGAGGGAAAGAGACATTGGAAGTCCTAAAACTAAATCGAGTGCAGGTTAGCAATTGGTAACTAGCTAAGCCAATATTGTCGGCCGATTTAGCGAAAAACCTAGAAATTAATTTCTAAGGAGCTATCAATTTTTAGGATGAGTTTCTTAAACTGAGTTTGGAGACTGGCAATATTTTCTTCATTGTCAGCCTCAAACCGAAGCAGCAGTGCTGGACTGGTGTTTGAGGCTCTAACAAGGCCCCAGCCAAAATCGAATTCCACGCGCAGGCCATCAAGAAGGATTATCTCTCCACCCGGAAAAACTGCCCCTTCTTGAATTGCTCGAATTAGTTGGAATTTACGACTGTCAGGAACAGGAATCGCTATTTCTGGCGTGCTTGTGGGAGTTCGATAAGACGCAAACTCGACGGCGCTGGTATGATTTTCGTGACTAAGGAACTCGATCACTCTTGCCGCGGCATAAATGCCGTCGTCAAAGCCATACCAGCCATCTTTGATAAATATATGAGCAGCAAACTCGCCACCAAGAGGAGAGTTCGTTTCCAGCATTTTTTGCTTCATAAACGAATGGCCGCTGCGGTGCATTACTGGAACTGCGCCAAGCTCTGCGATTAGCTTGGATAAAGCCGCGCTGGTTTTCACGTCATAAATAATGGGCTCTCCTGGGTATCGAGGTGCGATTGCTTTCACAAGCAACATTAGAATTTTGTCGGTTGGGATAATCTTACCCTTGTTGCAGACGATGCCTACTCTATCGCCGTCTCCATCGAAAGCGACGCCTAGATCTGCATTTTGTTTTAAAACTTCATCGCTTAAGCAGGATAAGTTCTCCGCTACAGTGGGATCTGGGTGATGATTAGGAAAGGAACCATCAACCGTGCAAAAAAGCTGAATCACTTCACAGCCGATGGCCTCAAAAACGGCTGGAGCGATTACGCTAGGAACCGCATTACCACAGTCGATGACCACTTTTAGAGGCTTGGACAGAGTGATTTTTGACCTGATGTCGGCAATATAGAGTTGAAGCAAATCAAGTTTTGAATACCTGCCCTTCCCCTCATTAAGCTCTCCGTTTTCAATGCGGGTTCTAACTTCTTGAATTTTATTGTCTGCGAGACAAGTTTGGTTAAAGACTATTTTTAAGCCGTTATAGTTGGCAGGGTTATGACTGGCAGTTAGCATTACCCCTGATGAATAAGCACTCGTGTGGGTTGCGAAATACAGCAAGGGCGTGGGGACTAAACCAAGATCGACTACGTTACAACCGGTACTTAATATTCCATCAATCAACGTTTTTGAAAACGAAGGGCTAGAAATCCGGCCATCATAACCTACAAGAAGAGAGTTTATATTTAACTCTAACGCTTCGGAGGCAATTGCTTTGCCAATAGTGTACATACCGGCAGTGGTTAGCTCCTTGTCTACAATGCCGCGAATGTCATAGGCTCTGAAGATTGTGGAGGGAATCCGAGCGGTTAAAGATTTTTCTGTGGTGACGGAAGTCTCTTTCATTTGTGCTGCAATATTTTTAGCTCAATCGTTCCGAAATTATTGAGAGCATATTTCGAGCGGCAACGCTTTTACTCGACAACGGTAGTTCTACGTTCTCATTTTTTGAAATTGCAGTCACTGCAATATTATCACTATGAAAAGTTTCGGTGGCATTATTTGCGAACAGCAAATCAAGATTCTTTTTCTCAAGCTTGGCCCTCCCATTAACGGCAATATTCTCAGTTTCTGCGGCAAACCCAACCATAAAAGGTCGATCTGCAAGCTTAGAAATTTCGCTAATAATATCGGGGTTCTTTACCAAATTAAGTTGCATCGAGTTATCGGACTTTTTGATCTTATGACTAGCTATGGTGTTAGGGCGATAATCAGCAACAGCGGCTACACCGATAAAGATGTCGGCGCTGGTGACCGCTTTAAGACTAGCTTCTAACATTTCAGCGGCAGTCGTCACATTGACTCTTTCAACTCCTTCCGGTGTCGCAATATTTACCGGCCCGCTTACAAGAGTGACTTTGGCACCTGCTTGTACCGCTTCATTGGCTAGCGCGTAGGCCATTTTCCCAGAGCTGTGATTGCTAAGAAACCTGACAGGGTCTAGTGGCTCTCGGGTTGGTCCGCCTGTTAAAACCACGTGTTTGCCTGCTAAATACCCTGTTTCGAACAATCCTGCACAGGCTTCAGCAATTTCCTGTGGCTCTAGCATTCGGCCTAGACCCACATCCCCGCAGGCTTGCTCTCCCGAAGCGGGGCCAAAAATATGAAAATTTCGTTCAGCCAGTGTTGCTAGGTTTGCCTGAGTGCTGGGGTCCGCCCACATTCCTTGATTCATTGCCGGTGCGACAGCGACAGGTGCAGATGCGGCCAGAACTAAAGTAGTTAGTAAATCGTCAGCCTGCCCCGAGGCGAGGCGAGCAATCGAGTCCGCTGTGGCTGGGGCAATTAAGATGATGTCCGCCCAGCGGGCTAACTCAATATGTCCCATACCGGCTTCTGCATCAACATCGAGCAAATCAAGATGAACCTTATTTCCTGACAGGGCTTGCATGGTTAATGGCGTGACAAATTCAGAGGCAGCCTTAGTCATTGCTATCCGAACATCTGCTCCAGCTTTGGAAAAAATTCGACAAAGTTCGGCACATTTATAGGCAGCAATGCCACCGGTGATGCCTAATAAAATGCGTTTATTAGAAAGACTTAGCATAAAGGGTTTCTTGGTTGAAGCTGCGTAGATTGGGGCTGTTAGACTAGCAGCTAGGTTATTGTTAAGCAATTTCGGCACCTTCCTTGGCGCTAGTTTCTTTAGGGTCTAAGCTAAAAGCCCTTAATAAAGGATAATCTATGAATATTGCCAGTTGGCCCCAACAAGAACGCCCCCAAGAGAAATTGCTTTCACAGGGGCCTCAAAGCTTGTCGGATGCAGAGTTACTAGCGATTGTATTGCACTCGGGCAAAAAGGGGTTGAACGCAATTGATTTAGCCAGACAGCTTCTTGTGGAGTTCAATGGCTTACGCCGCTTGTTGGTGGCACCACCGCAGGACCTACTCAGTGTCTCTGGTTTAGGGCCTTCAAAGTATGCTCGCTTGGCGGTGGTGAAGGAGCTTGGTAACCGCTGCCGTTTGGAATCCCTTAAAGAGAAAGATGTGCTCAATGGTGCGAGCCGCACAAAAGAATATCTAAAAGCAAAGTACCAGGATCGAGATTCTGAAGTGTTCTGCTGTCTGTTTTTAGATTCACAGCATCAGTTGATCCGATTGGAAGAGCTTTTTACTGGCACTATTGATGGGGCTGCGGTGTATCCTAGAGAAGTGGTTAAAAAGTGCTTAGAGGTGGGCAGTGCAGCTGTGATTTTTGCTCATAACCACCCGTCAGGGGTAGCAGAACCAAGCCAAGCCGATATCGCCATAACTGCGAAGTTAAAAGCGGCGCTTTCTACTATCGATGTTCGAGTACTAGATCACCTTATCATCGGAGACCCAAATGTGACCTCACTGGCTGAAAGGGGCTTGATGTAAGCTATTGATATTAAAAGAATCGCTATAATAAGTAGCAGCATTGTATTGCTATTAAATAAGTGTTCTGGTATAAAACGCAGCTCTTTTTTGGCCTAGGCAGAAATATTCCCCTTGGTCAGCCATTTTTTGCAGTATTTAACATGAGGCAGCGACATGTCCAGGGTATGTATGGTTACAGGCAAGAAGCCAGTTACCGGAAACAATGTGTCCCACGCGAACAACCGAACTAGGCGTCGATTCTCGCCAAATATTCACACTCATCGTTTTTGGGTTGAATCAGAGAAGCGGTTTGTAAAACTACGTTTGTCCACTAAGGGCATGCGCATCATCGACAAAGTGGGTATTGACGCTGTGTTGACAGACATCCGCAACAACGGAATTCGGGTTTAACCTGAACTCGCGGAAATTGGGAGATTTACGATGAGAGACAAAATCAAGCTAGTATCCAGTGCAAAGACTGGCCATTACTACACGACAGATAAGAACAAGCGAACCATGCCAGATAAGATGGAAATCAAAAAATTTGATCCAGTTGTTCGTAAGCACGTTATTTATAAAGAAGCTAAAATCAAGTAAGTCTAGTTACTTTACTGGCGCTAGCGCCAATAAAAGCCGGTCTTTGTTCTTACAAGACCGGCTTTTTTATTGCCTGAGCATTGCTTTCCAGTGCTGCTAAGTACTATTTCCCTTTACTAAGCTGTTTGCTGAGTTTTTGAGCAATAGAGTCTAACTTAGGGTCCGCCGCAAATTCCTTTTTAAGTTTTCCAACCGTGGTTGAAACGGTTCCATACCGCTTCAGTTTAAATAGCTTTGCAATTGACTGCAGGGTCACCGCAGATAATTCCTGACACAGATACATGGCTACCCAACGAGGTATGTTTTTAGAGCCTGGGCCGCGGGCAGCTTTATAAATGCTTTCTTCTGTGACCTTAAATTGCTTGGCTACGGCTGTAACAATCTGTTTGCAAGACGGACGCCATTTCGCCTTAGCTCCTCGTGATACTCCCCTCGCAGAGGTAGAAGATCTCTTCTTCGCAGCCGCCTTCTTAAATTTTTCATCGCCCATAACAGATGCTAAATTTTTCTTGCCGTAAAAATGGGCAAGCTCTTCATCGACCCCTTCTTCGACATAGCTCTTATAGGCCGCGGGGCGATTTGCGGCAGATGACCTAATAAGTTTGAGTGTATCATCACGATTGAACCAAACAGGTGGCTTTGCTTTGTGTATAAAGTGGGTATAACTGCTCCAAGCATATGAGCTGAGTTCCGATTTTTTTACTTTCGAATGAACAAATCGACTAAGGGGTAGCAAGTACTTATCTGCTTGTACCAGGACTGCCTTGTATCTCCCTTTAAAAAGGGACCCTTCAGTTTTCTTCATTTTTTGATACTGTTGGGTATACAGCCCATCCACTTGGCGCATAAACCGGCTTAAATTGCCTTCTGGAGTTTTAACAACTAAATGGTATTGGTCCCGCAGTAGGCAATATGCATAAACCTGGACGTTCAATCTGGCACAGGTCTCAGCCAAGCCATCTAAAAATGCTTGATAGTATTTTGCAGAAGGAAAAACTCGCTGCTTGTCGATCCCAAAATTTGAGACATGATACATTGCATCTGGATATTCTATTCGTAGAGGTCTGGCCATTTTATGGTTCTCTTTTTATAGTTGTGGACGAATCTGAGATAGAATTAGAGCTGACCCTATAAAAGGTAACTACTAGATAGCCTAATTATAATTGAAGGTCAAATATAATAAGTTTGATGTAGCTCAAATTGATGTGAATCGATAGTGACCAATCATTTTTGTGTCACTGCTTGACCAATGGTTCATGTATTCTATTCAAAGCATCGTTTTGAGATAAAACTATTCGAGCACTTGGCGATGAGTGTGGCGTAGACTCGTTGCTTAGGGTTTTATTGCAGTAATGACTGCTCTCTTTGGTGCTGGATATCCTTCTCTGGTCATAGCTGGGTTCTCGAGTGAAAGAGCATCATCTAGTGAGCCGAAGGGCATCCATTTAGTTTTTCGCTGTTCATTCAAGTCAGTAGTGCTTTCATCGGCTATTTGAATATCAGTGAATCCACATTTAGATAGCCAATTTACTAATGTTGGTACGCTAGGTAGGAACCAAACATTGGACATGCGAGCATAGCGTTTACCCGGTGTGAGGCTATAACCCTCATTACCATCTACAACAATCGATTCAATAACCAGCTGTCCATTTTGTCTTAAGCAGGATTTTAGCTGCATTATGTGATCAATCGGTGAACGCCGATGATAAATTACACCCATAGAGAACACAGTATCAAAATAAGGCAGTGGGCTCGGCAGTTGTTCTAACGTGAGTGGAAGAACAAAAGCGGATACATCCGGAATATACTTTTTAAGCAACCAGAATTGAATTACATAGGCTAGATGAGGGTCAATACCAATGACTTGCTGGGCACCAGCTTGCATCATTCGAAGGCTGTAGTAGCCGTTGCCGGAGCCAACGTCTAACACTTTTCGGCCTTGCAGAGGCTCAATTTTGTTTTGCAGACGCGCCCACTTAATATTGGATTTCCACTCCGTATCTATTTCAATGCCAAAAATGCTAAACGGACCTTTTCGCCACGGAATAAAATCCAGCAAAAGTGATTCAAGCGATGTCAATTCATCTGAGTTGGCATCGTTTGAGGTGCCGATTCGGATAACATCGTCAAAATTTACCACACTGGCTTTCAACTCAGGAGCGCGGTCTATTGACGCTAGCCATTGGCCAAGATCGCCATGATTAATCGATCTTATGTAGTCATCTTGAGCAAAAGGCAGTAAAGGTGCCAACGGAGACAGAGAGACTTGGTCACGTAGTTTTTTTAGGTCTTTCATAGGCTATTTGAAGGCAACCATGGACGCGAAATTAAAGCATTGAAACCACGCATCGAAAGAATGGAATCCAATTGACTGGAGGCGTTCTCGATGTACATTCAGGCTTTCAGGTAGTAAGACATTCTCGAGAGCTGTTCTTTTCTGACTAATCTCAAGTTTGCTGTAGCCCATACTTTCTTTAAATGAATGGTACATCTCAATGAATAACTCATTGAGTTTTTCATCTGGAAATACGATCTTTTCTGAAATTATTAATAAAGCACCCGGAGTCATGCCTGCGTAGATTTTTTCAAGTAAAGACACTCTGTCAGCGAGAGGAATGAATTGTAGGGTAAAATTAAGTACCACCACTGATGCCCGATCCAGCGGCGCAAGCAGAATATCATCGTGTTTGCAGTGAATAAGCTGGTCTAGTTTGGTGTCTTTGACTACTCTTTCGCTTAAGCGAGAAATCATCGCCTGGGAGTTATCAATCGCATAAATAGAACAATCTTTTTTGTCGAGAGTGTTTGCCATGGCGAAAGAAGCGCCGCCTAGGCTACAACCAAGATCATATAAGTTACTACCTTCTTGGCTATAGCGTTGAGCCAAGATCCCAATCATATTGATAATTGTGCTGTATCCGGGAACAGAGCGGTTTATCATGTCGTCAAAGACGCCTGCTACTTTGTCATCGAATGCAAAATCACTTGGGGCAATTTGCTCTGCGAATATTTGATCTTTATTGAGGTTAGCGTTACTCATGATGAAACGTTCCACGAAATTGCTGGAAAAAACGATTAAAGATAACAGGTGGGTATTATCCGTTAATTTCTTGGACAATCAATGACTCATGCTGCTGGTGTTCTGGTCGAAAACATAGACTTGTTGCTTAATTTACCGCACCAGTTTGGTGTGTTGGATCTCGCCTGTGGGAATGGCAGGAATGGGCTTTTGTTGGCAAGGGAAGGGGTTCCTGTCACTTTTGCGGACTCAGATCAGACTAAGATAGAAAACATTGAGAAGACTCTGGCACAAGAAAATTTGCCTGGACGTGGTTGGTGGATAGATTTGGAGCTGGACGGCAATAGTCCGCTAGAGGAGAAGTGTTTTAACGCTTGCCTTGTTTTTAACTACCTCTACCGGCCAGGCCTAAATAGCCTCAAGCGAAGTATTGTTTCAGGAGGGCTTGTATATTACGAGACGTTTACCCTTGAGAATAGAAAATATGGCAGGCCATCAAATACCGATTTCTTACTTCAACCGGGTGAACTTGCAAGAGAGTTTGAGGGCTGGGATGTCTTACACTATTTCGAAGGTGAGTTGAAAAACCCTGATAGAGCTATCGCAAATATAATTGCCAGGAAACCGTAATTCTTTATGACTTTGTCAAAAACAGCGCCGCTGAAAATAGGAACAGGAAAGAATCGTGCACAAATACCGTTTGAGCTCGAGATTCATCGTTGCAAGAGAAAAACTCTCGGAATCTATATTTCTCATGGAAAAGTCTTAGTTCGTTGCCCTACTGTCGCGAGTAAGGCAGAAGTCACAGAATTTATTGAGTCCAACCAAAGCTGGATCGAAGATCGGCTCTCTGAGGAAGCAATACGCGACCGAGAGATACTGCGAATCGAAGATGGAAAGACAATATTTTATCGTGCCAGAGAGCTTACTATTGTCTTTAAACACAGCAGGCATCAACGAATTCTAGTATCCGGAAGTAACTTTATTATCCAAGGCCATAAACTAACGCCAGAAAAGGCAGAGAAGCAGCTACAAGAATTCTTAATAAAAAAGGCAGAAGCCTATATTTTTCCGCGGGCAATGGGTTTAGCTGAGCACTTAGGTGTAGATAAAAAAATAAGCAAAATCAAACTTAGAAAAACTAAAACAAAGTGGGGGCACTGTACGTCAACAGGGGTCGTGCAATATAACTGGATGATCATGTTGGCGCCATACAGCATTATTGACTACATGATTACTCATGAAATTTGCCACTTGGTACACATGGATCATTCGAGGAGGTTTTGGAATTTGGTGGAATCTTTTTGCCCGAATCATAAAACTTACGTTGAATGGCTAAAAGAACATGAACATCGGTTTTGGTTTTAATCGCTTCTCTCAAACAGTAAATCCCAAACCCCGTGCCCCAACTTTAAACCCCTTCTTTCGAATTTTGTCTCTGGGCGATTAGGCGATTCCCAATAATTGTTTATTCCATTGCTATTTTTGAAACCTTCAGCGTGAGTCATCACTTCCATCATGTGCTCAGCATAAGGTTTCCAGTCAGTAGCCATGTGAACTTTAGAGCCTCGCTTTAGTCGTGACTTAAGCATTGCCACAAACCCCTGTTGAATCAAGCGTCTTTTGTTGTGCCTTTTTTTATGCCATGGGTCTGGGAAAAATATTAATACTTCATCGACTGATTCTGGCGCAAGTCCAATTTTTAAAACTTCGACTGCATCGTGGCTAATGATTTTTAGGTTTGAAAGGCTAGAGGACTCAATACCATGAAGAAGCTTACCTACACCGGGTCGATGAACCTCAATACCTATATAGTTGCGGCTCGGCTCGGCTTTTGCCATTTCGAGCAAAGAATCGCCCATTCCAAAACCTATCTCAATCACCAAAGGTTGGGGTACAGCAAACATCGCTTCTAAATCAATTGGCTCATTATTGAAGGGAATAACGTAGTTGTCCCACAACGATTCCAGGGCGTTCTTTTGAGAAGTAGTCAGCCTGCTAGCTCGTATAACAAAGCTTTTTAACGGCCTATTTTTGTCGGTCTGGTTGGAATCTTTCATAGGCGAGTATTCAGTGCGAACCAACATAGGCATGCCCATGCTGCCAAAAAACACACTCCGCCAATTGGGGTAATTGCCCCTAGCCATCGAATACCACTAATGCTTAAGACGTAAAGACTGCCGGAAAAAAAGACAATTCCAATTAAGAATAAATAGCCGCTTATTTTGAGAAGGCCGCTGTTCGGAGCATAGAGACTAAGAATAGCGACCCCAAAGAGAGCGAGAGTATGGCTTATATGATATTGAACAGCTGTTTGAAAGGTAGCCAATAAATCAGCTTCAATAGTGTTTTTGAGCCCATGAGCCGCAAAGGCCCCTAGGGTTACAGAAAGAAAACCATTCACGCCAGCGAGAAATAAAAAGAGATTAGTCATAAGGGCTTCATTTTGAAACTGCAGTGCATACTAAGCAAGTGAATAATGAATGGGTCTACGAATTTCTGACAAAAAAAAGCCGCGACTTAATCGCGGCTTTTTCATCGTTCCTATTAAGCTTGCATTTGCGCTTTGATTTTATTCATCGCATTTTTCTCAAGCTGTCTAATGCGCTCGGCAGACACATCATAGCGATCAGCTAGCTCGTGTAGAGTCGCTTTGTCGTCAGTAAGCCAGCGGCTTTGCAGAATATCTTTACTCCGCTCATCGAGGCCTGCCAGCGCCGTGTGAAGACTGCTATTGGTTTGTTCTTGCCATTGGTCGTGTTCAACGCTCGCGGCCAAGTCTGAGCTTTTATCTTCCAAATAATAAGCTGGAGCGCGATAAGCAACTTCATCATCACTGTCCGCCTCCGCATCAAATGAAGTGTCATAGCCGCTCATGCGACCTTCCATTTGCCTTACAACTTTTGCGTCAACACCAAGATCGCTGGCAACCGCTTCCGCTTCAGCATTATTCAACCAGCCAAGGCGTTTTTTAGAACTGCGCAGGTTAAAAAACAGTTTACGCTGAGACTTGGTAGTAGCCACCTTAACGATGCGCCAGTTACGCAGGATGAACTCGTGCATTTCAGCTTTGATCCAATGTACCGCGAAAGATACTAGCCTAACGCCGACTTCAGGATTGAATCGTTTTACCGCCTTCATGAGCCCTACGTTGCCTTCTTGAATCAAGTCGGCCTGAGATAAGCCATAACCTGAGTAGGTTTTCGCCATGTGCACCACAAATCGCAAATGGGCCATAACCAATTGGCGTGCAGCATCAACATTGTCATCATAGTAGTACTGGTTTGCTAACTCTTTCTCATGTTCTGGAGTTAACACAGCAATACTGTTCACAGATGCAATATATGCCGTGAGATCTCGACCCGGAGTGGTAGGGTCAATAACCTGTAAATTCTTTGATGTATTCATAATTAATTCGCTTGTTTACCAACAGTAGTCGATTAACTTAACGACCGGATTATAGCATTTTTTGCTTCATTTAACCATTTAAGGCCGAAATGCTGCAGGTTTTGCCCAATCTATAAACCCAGCATTCGCCACCTTGAGTCTACTTAACGAGTTTGGTGACTCACTCGAAAGAGTATAGACCACGTAAACCCATAAAAAGTTCTACGCTGCCTATCTTCAATTGGGTCATTTATAAAAATTACAAGGCTAAAGAGGGCTCTGTTGAAGAGACAGCGACGGGCTGGAATATTTAGCGTGTTGAGTCAGTTAGGGTTCGAGGTTTTTGATCGCACTAAAGGCCGAGATCCCCGAGGCCAATACGCCAAGACTCATACTCCCTAGCAGGCATAGCAAAAAGCCTGAGAAAGGAAGGCTAAAAGAAACGATTGCTAAAGCGCTAGCATCATAAAATGCAGCAAATTCTTCGATTTGGCGGTTAAAAGTGACAAAAATGGCCAGTTGAATCAAGTATGCTGCAATAGCAGCGAGTAGACCGTAAAGCAATCCGGTATACATCAAAGGGCGCAGGATAAAGGCATCTGATGCACCTATGAGTTTGAGAACTTTGATTTCATCCTCTGACTGTTGAACGGTTAATTTTACAGAATTGCCAATAACTAAAACGAATCCAAGTAGGGAGGAAATGCCAAGAACCATTCCCGTCGTTCGAATTAATTGGCTAAACTTTTGCAAGCTTCTCAGCCATTCCAAGTCCAAGTCGACACGTTCAATTTCCTCAAACATTCCTAGCTCTACTGCTAATCTCTCTAATTGAGAATAGTCAGTGGCAAGAGGAGTTATAACCAGGGCATCAGGAAGCGGATTATTGTCTAAGTCGTCGAGTAAACTACGTAATCCTCCTAGTTGTCCTAATTCGGCAATAGCTTGAGATTTGGTAATCACTTCTATGAAACTAATGTCATTCCTAGTTAGCAACCGCTCACTAACCTCTTCAATATTGTTACCATTCTCTGAATCGCGCAGATAGGCTGTTAGGGTTGGTCCGTTAGAATATTGACCGATTGCATCGTTTAACCCAGCGCTTATGATAATTAGCAGAATAGGGATAACCAGGGTTGAAGCAATCGCGAGAACTGTAGCTGTGCTTGCCAGGGGCCGAGCCCGCATTTCATTCCAGGACTGTTGAAAGTCATCTAAATGCTGAGATACCAGATTAGGTTTTATTGGCTTGTTTCCAGTCATGACACCAGTCGCCCTTTTTCAAGCACGATTTTACGACATCCCATTCTGTCAATAAGTCCTATATCGTGGCTGGCGATTAGCAGTGAAACCCCTACTTTTTGGAATTGCTGAAACACCTGCATTATCTCCGCGGACAGCTCAGGGTCTAGGTTTCCGGTCGGCTCATCCGCCAGAATAATTTGTGGGCGATTCACCACTGCTCGGGCAATACCCACACGCTGCTGTTCACCGGTGGATAGCATAGTGGGAAAGTAGCTCGCTTTATCCAACAACCCTACTTTATCTAAAGCCGCCCGAACTCGACGGTCAGCTTCAAATTTCGGAAAGTGGCTGATTTTCAAAGGCAGTGCCACGTTCTCGGCCACACTGCGTCGTAGCAAAAGCTGGTGGTCTTGAAACACGCTGCCAATTTTTTGCCGAAGGAGAGGTATTTGTCCTCTGCTTAGGTTTTGTAAATGGGTACCTGCGATAGAGATATTGCCGCTGCTAACCGATTCCATAGCAAGAATGAGTTTAAGTAGCGTGCTTTTACCCGCGCCAGAATGACCTGTAACGAATGCCAGTTCACCTTTGCCAACACTGAAGCTCACATCAGATAGTGCTTCAAAGCCGCCCGGATAGCGCTTGAAAACTTTTTCAAACTTAATCATTTGGTAAATAGTGCTTCAATAAAGGCTGAGGCAGAGAAAGGTCTTAAATCATCAACTTGCTCTCCCACTCCGATGTAGCGAATGGGAATAGCCAACTTCTTCGCCAGCGCGAAAACTACGCCGCCTTTGGCGGTGCCATCGAGTTTAGTTAAGGCGATGCCAGACAGCGCCGTGGTCTTGTTGAAATTCTCGGCTTGGCTGAGAGCATTTTGGCCGGTGGTCGCATCAAGTACCAATAAAGTTTCGTGAGGTAGAGTAGGGTCCTGCTTTTTCAATACGCGGACAATTTTTTCCAACTCGTTCATCAGATTGTCTTTGTTATGTAATCGACCGGCGGTATCAGCGATGAGTATATCAACCCCCTTAGCGCAGGCCGATTGATACGCATCGAAAATGACGGAGGCGCTGTCTGAGCCGGTGGCTTGTGCCACAACTGGAACGTCGTTTCGTTCTCCCCACACTTGAAGCTGCTCAACCGCAGCAGCCCTGAAAGTATCTCCAGCGGCGAGCATTACAGTCTTGCCTTGAGCTTGGAATTTTTTGGTGAGCTTGCCTATAGTCGTAGTTTTTCCAACGCCGTTGACTCCCACCATCAGCAAAACAAAGGGTTTTTTATCGGTCTGGGTCACTAAAGGCACATCACAGGGGCCGAGGATGGCTAATAGCTCGTCCTTTAAGGCTTTCAAAAACTGTTCAGGGTCGGACAACTGACTGCGACTTAGTTTTGCGCGTAGGTTTTCAACGACTTGATCGGTAGCCTCTATTCCTACATCAGCTGTTAGGAGTTGAGTTTCTACATCTTCCAGTAAGGTTGCATCAATGACCTTTTTACCAAGCACTACACCTGAAATACCGTCACTGAGTTTGCCTCTAGTTCGACTCAGCCCGCTTTTAAGCCTGCCGAACAGCGATGCTTCTGAAGCCTCGCCGGCCTCAGCGATTTTTTGCTCAGCTTTCGGCTCGTCTTCTGATTTATTTTTCTTACCAAATCCAAACATAAGGAATAGGACATCAATGGCTTATAAGGCCGCGTATTCTAGCATAATCTAAAGAACCTATCGCATTGGCCGTGAGTGATACATTAACTTCTGCGACACAAGCAGAGGTGCAGTAGTTATGCGCTTAAAATGTTGCCATACTAGCCCCAAAATCAGGTGCAAAGCTGTAACAGTGATATGAAAAAAAGCAATCTTAGTAGTGTTCGCATTATCGGCGGAGAGCTACGTAGTCGTAAAATAAATTTTCCAGAATTACTCGGTCTTCGACCTACTGCCGATAGAATTCGAGAGACTCTATTTAATTGGTTACAGTTCGATATTGCGGGGAGCCACTGTTTGGATCTTTTTTCAGGATCAGGTGCGTTAGGGCTTGAGTCTCTTTCAAGAGGTGCAAGCACAGTAACACTGGTTGAAAAAAACCAAGTCGCTGCCAAAGCAATTCAAAGTAATTTGCAGGAACTAAACTTAGCCGGTGATGTAATCTGCTTGGATGCACTCACTTGGTTAGAGGGCTATGACAACGCTCAAGGTAAGTTTGACATTGTCTATTTGGATCCGCCATTTGGTGAAACATTAATCCCCGCAGTTTGCCAAAAGCTTGAAGAAAAAAATATGCTTTACCCCAATTGTAAAATTTATATCGAAGTCGCTTCAGATAATAGCGAGCTTAGCTATCCTCCGCACTGGCAAGAGACTAAAAAAAAGAAAGCAGGGAACGTATCGTATAGGTTATTGGAAGTGGGTTCGAAGCCTTAATATGACAACCGGAACCTTACAATCAAGTTTTAAATCCGCCTGGTGGCTTCCTGAAGGCCACACACAAACTCTATGGCGAAAGTTTACGGCGAGTAACGAAATTAAACATCGTCGTCAGAGGGTTAACTTAAAAGACGGAGATTTTATAGATTTAGATTGGCATGAACCGGAAAATTCCAACAGCATCAGTTCCCGCCATTACTCAGCGATAGCCGTACTTATTCATGGTCTCTGTGGCTGTTCGCTGTCACCTTATGTGGTCGCTTTGCAAAAGCAGCTAGCTCAAGAAGACATAGCAAGCGTAGCTATAAATTTGCGTGGCTGCAGTGGTGAAGAAAACAATCTTGCTCGCGCTTATCATTCCGGAGTTTCCGAAGACTTGAATGAAGTGTTTAACTCTTTACAGTCTGAGTATCCAAATACGCAGTTCATGTTTATTGGTTATTCGTTAGGTGCCAATGTTCTGCTCAAGTGGCTAGGAGAATCAGAAACTGACGAGCGAGTTAGTAAAGCGGTTGCTGTTTCTACTCCCTTCCAACTTGATCAATGTTCACAGGCAATGTTGCGTGGGCCTAGCAGTTTCTATGGAAGTTATTTCGTGAATAAGCTTCGGGAAGACATCAGTAATAAAATTTCGAGCTTTGGAAATAGAGGGCTGGCTGCAGAACAACAGAAACTATTGCAACTAGGAAAATTGGAAGACATAAAATCTATTTGGGAGTTTGATGATCAAGTTACGGCGCCTTTGCATGGTTTCGGGAGTGCCCAAGCCTACTATGATCAATGCAGTTCTCGGCAGTTCCTAAAAAACATTTCAGCGAATACACTCCTAATTCAGAGTAAAAATGACCCTCTAATTCCGGAGATCGCATTGCCTAAGAATAAAGAGCTATCAGCTAGTGTCAGCTTTGAACTTGCTGAGTCTGGAGGACATGTAGGCTTTGTTTCTGGCGGCAAGAACAATTGGTTAGAACAACGTATTGTTCAATACCTCATCGGCTGATTGTGGGCGGGTGGGCAATTGGCTAGAATAGCCATAATTGCAGGATTTAATGATTATGAAGACAGCAGTATATCCCGGGACTTTTAACCCAATCACGAACGGACACACGGATTTAATTGAGCGTGCGGCCGGACTTTTTGACAATATCATTGTGGCCGTAGTGGATGCTAATCGACAAAAATCCAATACATTTCCCACTGAGAGAAGAGTCGCTTTAGCTGAAGAAGTTCTCTCTCATATTGATAATGTACAGGTAAGCTCTTTTGACACGTTGCTCACAGAGTTTGTTAAAAAATGTGATGCGAAAATAATACTCAGGGGTTTACGCACGGTTGCAGACTTTGAATACGAGTTTCAACTTGTAGGGATGAATAGGGTTTTAGAGCCAGATATAGAAACGGTATTTTTGGCACCAGCTGAGCATTTATCCTACATTTCATCAACCTTGGTTCGAGAAATAGCGTCATATGGTGGTGACATTTCTAAATTTGTTCATCCCTCGGTAGCGCTAGCAATGCAGGAATACTAACGGCAGCCCTAAGTCATCATTTTTGGCAATTTCGACAGTAAACCGTTGTTCTTTGCCCAAGACGGATCTCGGTTAAAGGAGTTTGGCAGTTTCCACAAGGCAGCCCCCCTCGGCCATAGACTTGCAGCGATTGTTTAAAGTATCCAGGGTCTCCGTTACCGCCTGTGAAGTCTCTCAATGTTGTTCCACCTACTTTAATCGCTTTTCCTAAGACTGCTTTTATCGCTATAACCAACTCCTGATAACGGGCTTTGGAAACAGCACCAGCAGCCCGTTTTGGGCTTATGCCAGCCATAAAAAGCGCCTCATTGGCGTAAATATTGCCAACACCCACGACTACAGCGCTATCCATGACAAACGTTTTGATAGGCGCTTTTCGTTTTCTGCTTAAGGTATATAAGTAGTCAGCATCGAACTCATCAGTTAAAGGCTCTGGGCCTAATTTTGCGAGCAGGGGGTGTTGCGCAGGATCGGATTCTTCCCAAAGGATGCAGCCAAAACGCCGCGGATCGGTGTAGCGGAGAATGTCTCCACTATTCAGGACGAAGTCTACATGGTCATGTTTGCGCGGAGCAGTGGGCGTTTTAAGAATGCGCAAGCTCCCAGACATGCCCAAGTGAATGAGCACTGTACCCGCTAGGGTTTCTAATAAGAGGTATTTGCCTCGACGCAAAACCTTTTGGAATTGATAGCCTGGCAAATGGTTTTGCAAGTCAGAAGGCACTGCCCATCGAAGTTTTGGTTGCCGAACAATGACCTCAGTTACGGTAAAACCTTTGATGTGAGGCTCAATTCCTCGTCTTGTTGTTTCTACCTCGGGGAGTTCTGGCAAAATACGCTCTTCTATAGCTATGAGTGACTAAACTGTCGTTAGGTGACCGTTTGAGAGAAGGTTACACTAGCCGCTAGTTTAACTGCTAAATAAATCAGAGAGTGACTTTTGTCGAGTAAATATCTGTTAGGAATCGATGCTGGTGGTACTTTTACCGATTTCGTATTGGTGACCCTTGAACCTCAGGTTTGCATTAAATTACATAAGACTTTGTCCACTCCGGATGCGCCGGAACAAGCGATTATTGCAGGCCTCCACTCATTGGGTTTTTCAGACCCTGCTTCACGTTGCGGTTTGACTATCGTGCATGGCAGCACAGTCGCAACCAATGCTGCATTAGAAGGGAATTTTGCAAAAACAGCATACCTAACTAATCGAGGATTCAAGGATGTGCTGAGCTTGGGGCGACAGACACGGCCTGATCTCTATAGTTTGGAATTTCCACCGCAGCGGGAACCTGTGCCAAGCGAGCTTTGCTTGGAAACAGGCGGCAGGTTGGGGGCGGGTGGTGAAATAGTAGAGGACCTGTCCAATGATGATTTAGAGGAGTTGATTAAAGATCTCTCCGCTCTCGGTCCGGACGCTGTGGCCGTGAACCTTTTGTTTTCATTTGTGGATGACAAATTTGAGAAGCAGATTGAAAGTGCAATATCGAAAGCCATACCGGATTTATTTGTGGTTCGATCATCGGAGGTGCTCCCAGTTTACAAAGAGTACGAGCGAGGAATTGCCACATGGTTAAATGCGGCGCTTGGACCAGTGGTATCACGCTATGTTAATAAGCTGAATTCTCATTTGAGCCCAACTCCAATTCAGATAATGCAATCAAGTGGAGAGACAATCGCGGCAGAGCAAGCAGCAAATTCCGCTGTAAATTTATTGCTATCGGGCCCCGCCGGCGGACTGAATGCGATCCGATATTTAGGCGAACAGATAGGCGAATCTAGTTTCATTAGTTTTGATATGGGTGGAACTTCTACTGATGTTGCCTTGCTTGAAAGTCGAATTTCTACAACTCAGGAGGGGTTCATTGGCCCTTATCCAGTTGCTGTGCCAATGGTTGATATGCACACGATTGGTGCGGGAGGCGGATCAATCGCCAGCATTGGTGAAGGTGGCATGCTGCAGGTTGGTCCAGCATCCGCTGGAGCAGACCCGGGCCCAGCTTGCTACGGTAAAGGTGGGCGTAAACCTACGGTTACTGATGCCAATCTGATTGCTGGGCATCTTGCTGCCGATTCTAAACTCGCCGGCGATTTGGCAATGAGACTGGATTTAGCGAAAGCAGCAGTAAAAGTGTTGGCCGATCAACTGGAGCTGTCGTTAGAGGCAACAGCAAAGGGAATACTTCAAATTGCCAATCAGCATATGGCGCGCGCACTACGTTTGATTTCGGTAAATAGAGGGCATGACCCGAAAGACTTTATGTTGGTCTGCTTTGGTGGTGCTGGTGGATTGCACGTCTGTGAGTTAGCTGATGCAATGCAGATGAAGAGAGCAATCGTCCCAGTTCATGGTGGGGTGCTTTCGGCCCTTGGAATGGTTGTAGCTGACAAAGGACGGCAGTTGTCAAAGACAGTGAACTGGGTTGAGCACAGTGCTGACGATTCCGTAATTGAGGCGCTCTATAAACAGCTAGAGGGCAAAGCCAAAACCGAATTGGAAGCTGAACATACCCAGGAGCAGTTGGAACAAGAGCTTCGATTGGAGCGGCGTGCCGATATCCGTTACGTGGGCCAGTCATTTACTCTGAGTGTCCCCTGGCATGGCTGTGAACAGTCTTTTACCCAGTTTTCTCAACTCCATCAGCAACGCTATGGGTATAAGTTGGACGTGCTGCGAGAAATAGTAAATGTTCAAGTGATACCCAGGCTCGCTGCGGTAAAGTTCGACCTGCCACAGTATGAAAATTCAAACGAGGGAAATGTTTCTGCTAAAGGAAAGGTCTTGGAAGGGGAGAACGGGGTTCCGGTATATGAACGGAGTCAACTGGGAACAGGTCAATGGTTGAGTGGGCCGTGCATCGTTCGGGAATACTCCGCGACTACCTATATAAGTGAGAAATGGGGTGCTGAGCTCGATGAGTTCGGAAATATCTGTTTAGATCGTAAGCAGGAACGGAAATGAAGAGGATCTTAGGGAGCGCAAAACCCCTTAAGACAGGTTTACATGCCAATTTCAGCGGTGTTATAACATTACGGTAAACCCTTTGTGCATTGACTCGTTAAGTGTGTTGTCAAAAACTGACATAGCAATACAGAGGGGTTTTGTTGCTACTGTGAATAATTTGGCATAAGTCGGTGTGCCATCCAGAGATACTAGTGTTTAGCTATGACAAATATCCCCAAATCTGTGCATCTTTTGATGAGTAGTATTTTGATTGCTGCATTGTGTAGCCCTGCTTTTGGGCAGGCTGAAGAGCAGGATCCAGCGCAATCGAACCCGGACTCAGGAACAGAGAGTCAGGCTAGGCGATCGCGAATCTATTTTATTGATACACCGGTTGAGCTGGAGTCTGGTGTTGAACAAGACATTGATTGGCCACTAGCAATTCCAACGCCACCGTCCGAAGAGGACCCGCAATTTTCTGCGCGGATGGAGAGTATTCGCCAATATGACGAATCTGTTAGAGAGATTGAAGCAGAGGGTGGGGTATGGGATGCCAGCTTAATTGAACAACTCCACACGCTCGGCGAGCTCCAGCAGCAGCAGGGAGATCATGTGTCGGCAATAGCAACATTTGATCGCGCCGTTCATGTGAGTCGCATAAACAATGGTTTGCATACAATGGAACAGCTGCCGGCTGTCGAACAGAAAATAGAGAGTTATTTAGCGACTGGGAATTGGGAGCAGGCTGATCTTTATTATAACTATATGTTTTACGTACAGCAGAAAACTTACGGCAGCTCCGACCCCAGGCTAATACCAATTCTGGGCCGATTAGCGAATTGGAATTTACGGGCTTTTAATATCGGTTTTGGCGAGAGCCTCGGTGTGCGGCTCAATTCGGCTCAGCTCCTATTTGATGCTGCGGCGCAGTTGGTAGATATGCATTTCGGGCGCTCTGATCAACGGTACTTGGATTATCAACAAAATATCGCTAATGCAGCGTATTTAGTCAGCAGACACCCTGAGATTATGAATGACGCTGATAAGGCACAGTTTCGACTTGATCAAGATGCATTGCAGCAAAAGCTAATGAATACAGATCGAGTTCTGGCGCGGGGTTTTCAGGCGGGTGAGGAAGCGTTGCTGAATATTGTGAATCAAAACAATATTGAGCCAGTAGATGCCATAGCTGTGGCAAAAGCGAGCGCTAACTTAGGTGATTGGTATTTGATGTTTGAGCGCAAGAAAGCAGCTGCTGCCAGATACGCACATGCTTGGAAAGTATTAAGTGAATTAGACAACTCAGAGGAACTTTTAGCCGAGTTCTTCGGTCATGTAATACCGCTACCTACGTTTTTGGAAGAGCCCACGAGTTTAGTCTTTTCGTCGAGAGATACACGGGATACGAGTGAGCTCAAAGTTGGGTTTGTGGATTTAGTGTTTGACGTGACAGCCAATGGTGTAGTGCGGAAGCTAGAAGTGGTCAGCGAAGAAACTGAAGAGACTGAAGCTATTTTAGGGCGGCTTCGCAGAGAAGTTAGGCGCTCCCTCTTCAGGCCAGTCATTGAAGGCGGCGAACCTATCAGAACCAGTGGTAATCAATTTAGGTACCGTTATTGGTATTAGCGATGATATTAAATTGACGCTAAAACAAGTAGTTTAGTTATTCATCCATTAATGCCCTGTTCAGCGTAGTTCGAGATACTGTTAAGGGTGTAAATCCGCCCACTACAATCACCTCATCAACGGCGGGTTAGTTGGTTTAAATCAAATTCGAAGAAGTCAGCAAACTATGGCAGACGAGGGTTCGGCAATATAATTATGCAAATACTAAAAAATAGACTTATTCGACCTGTTTTGTTGGTGACGTTAAGTGCCGCAGTGGCTGCTTGCCAGTCCAGCCAAAGCTCTAGCTCGTCGTCAATGCCGATGCCTCCGAGTCCGAGCTCTAGTTCTTCAAACCCAAGCACACCGTCCTCACCATCGAGCTCCCCGAGTCAGTCGCAGAGTCAGTCTCAAAACCAAGACCAAGGGCAGCAGCAAGGCCAGGGAACGCTGGCAGGTACAGGAATGCCTAATTCGGAAAGCCAAGGTGACGGAGGGGCAAGTAGTCCCCAATCTCAGGGCCAGGCTGGGGCATCTCAGGGAAGCACGAATTCTGGGCAATCAGGAGAGCAGAATGAATCTGTCACTGCCAGTAGTGCACAGACTGGCAGTTCAGGTAGCGGTTCTGCTGGCCAACAAAGAACCGTCTCATTTCCCGCAGGGCCTGAAAGCGAGAGAGGTCAGGGTGAGAGCGGTCAAGGTGAAAACGGCCAAGATCAAGACTCTCAGCAAGCAAGCCAAGGTCAGTCAGGGAGTTCTGCTTCCGGTTCTGGGTCTGACCCAAGCCAAGCCTCAGGTAGCGATTCGCGATTTCCGAGTGATCAAGGGCAGTCAGGGCAAGGCAGAGACAATTCTACCGGTGATCTAGGCCAAGGCTCGCAGAGTGGGGGAATTCCTGGAAATTCAAGCATTTTGGGCTCTCCAAGTGGAGATTATAGCCTAGATAACCTTCCCGACGGGGTGGCAGGTGGAAGTTCTGGCTCTTCCGCTACCGGTGCTATGACCAATGCTGAACGAATACAAGTGCTAGATGACCGTCTAAGACAGGGCTACGAGACTTTTGATGGCTTTATTCTCAGTGAAAGAGAAAAGGCACAGAATGAAAGCAATGCTGCTGGAAGCGCTGCACCAGGTGGCTCAGGCGGCGGTGGCGCTGCCGGCGGGGTATCTGGTCAATCACAGACCTTACCACCGGAAGGCGCTCAGCCCAGTTCTGTGGCTACTTCTGAGAGATCTACTCCTAGTCCTACGTCACAAGAGACTTTTCCAGCGCCAGATGACATTCCCAGCGGCAGAGATGATGACGTTGTGGCTAGGCAGATTCGTGAATTGGCAATGAGTGAACCAGACCCAGAATTGCGTGAAGCAATCTGGGAGGAATATAGGAAATACACAGGTATAAGTGGTGAAGAGCAATGAACTTTAAAATTAGAAAGCTAATGGTTTTCGTTTTGATCGCCGTTTTTTCAGTTTCGTGTGCAACCCATACTGTTAAGACCACAAGCTATAAACCGATTGTTCAAGATTCTCAAAATATCTCTGAAGAAATGTTGTTAGACATTGGTGTTGCCATTTTTGATCCTGGTATCGACGAGATTAAGAAAAGCGAGGAAGATACCGTTAACCCTGACATCCGTGTTGCCGAGTCTAGATACGCTCCTTTCCTGCTTTCAGAAACTCTTCAACGTTCGGGTAATTGGGGCATTGTTAGAGTGATGCCCAATGGCGAGAGCCCAATGGATGTCTATCTTAATGGCACAATTCTGAGTTCCGATGGCGAGCAGATGGAAATTAGAGTGGAAGTGTCAGATTCAACGGGTCGACATTGGTATACCAAAGAATACCAAGAAGTCGTTAGTCAGTTTAGTTACGAACCTAGCGAGCGACAAAAGAATGATCCATTCCAAGTGATTTACAATACTATTGCCAATGACCTGTTGGACTATAGACAGCGCAACATCGAAGACGATGAGATCACGGAAATTAGAACTATCTCAGAAATGCTATTTGCCCAGAGATTTTCTCCGGATGTTTTCGACCAATATTTAAGCACTGACCGCAATGGAAATCTGATTATCGTAAGCCTACCAGCAGATTCTGATCCTGTGCTTGACCGGGTGCGAGGGATCCGAGATCGTGACTTTATGTTTATTGACACAGTCCAGGATTACTACGCGACTTACGTAAGACAAATGCGGCTTCCTTATGACTCATGGAGAGAGCAGAGTTACGAGGAAACAATTGAAGTACGGGAGCTAAAAAACTCAGCGCGCAGGCGATTTATTGCCGGCACGGCAGTGGTATTAGGTGGGCTTGCCGCGGCGTCTAGCGGAGGGAATTATGCAACTCAAACTGGAGGCGCAGTAGGGGTCGGTGCAGGTGCGGTGTTAATTAAAAGTGGTTTTGATAAAAGGGCAGAGGCACAGATTCATTCGGATGCGCTGAGAGAATTAGGCGAATCGTTGGAAAACGTGGTTGCGCCAAGGGTTTTGGATTTAGACAACCGTAGCATTACGCTAACAGGTTCAGTAGAGGAGCAGTATGCTCAATGGAAAGAAGTGTTGGCAGATCTTTATGCGGCTGAAGTCGGCGATCTCTAAAACTTAAGATTCATCTGTGCAGCATTAACCATGTCAGATACGAACAGCGAAGAAAATACACCCGCGGGCTTAAACGAGAACGCCGCTTTTAACACACCTAGAAAAGAAGTCCCTGAATCCAAGCCACCGGTTATTCTCTGGCTGGGGCTTGGAGGTCTTCTAGTCGTCGCGTTATTGGTGGTTTTTGTACTCCCCACCATTGTGACCGAATATGAACTCCCTCTTGAGCGAAGAGTGGACGTATCTGAACTTGTTCCTGCTCCACCGGTTGACCAAACTCTCGATGTGTCTCCGTTCGAGGAAGCGCAACGATCTATCCAAAGGAAAGATGCCCAAGACGTTCTTGCTCAATTGTTAGAGATACAAGAAGAACTTACCGATTTAGAAGTAGTTCAATGGGCCCAATCAGAATTTGAAGAAGCGCTTACGCTAGCCAGCGCTGGTGATGAATACTATCGGACTCAGGAATTTTTGCTGGCAATTGACGCTTATCAAGCGGGTAGAGAGCAGCTCGCGGAACTTCTTGGATCAGTCACTACAGTTTTTAATCAGACTTTAATCGATGCTGAAACGGCGTTTAATGCAGGCGATGGTCAATTAGCAGAAGAAAAATATTCTTTGGCGTTAGTATTAGAGCCATTTAGCGATGACGCTTTAGTGGGCCTTGATCGGTCTCGTACCTTGGAAGAGGTGACTACATTATTAGATCAGGCAGAGGATCAGATAGAAGATGGCATGTTGGAGCAAGCGAGGGATGTTCTCGACCAAGTTATCGCGCTGGATAGCTACAATGAAGCAGCCCCAGCCCGCAAAAAAGAAGTCACCGACCTAATTCAGGAAAGAGAATTTTCATCCATTATGTCCGCGGGTTATGTTTTTTTGGAGTCAGGCAGCCCTAATAAAGCCATTGCTGAGTTTGAGCGAGCGGCAGCCATGGGTATCAATTCAGAGCAGGCGCTAGCGGCAATCACTCAGACTGAAAATGAAATCGCTAACGCTGAAATAAATGACCTGCGTCAACTTATTGTCGCAGCGGAAGCAGAGGAAAAATGGCAATCTGCGGTGGACAACTATGATGAAGTCTTAACCATAGATGCGAACCTTTCGTTTGCCATAGAAGGCCGAGACTACGCTGTAAAAAGAGAGAGGCTCAATGCTCTACTGATAGACGCCATTGCAAATCCAGAGCGTCTTGCAGAGGACGATGTTTTTCAACAAACCTTAGATGTGTATTACACCGGAAGGGCAATAGAGCAACCCGGAGAACTATTGGTCCAACAGCTTGATAGTCTAGAGCAATTTTTAGAAAGCTCACAAGTGCCCATCGAGATTCAGCTCATCTCTGATAACTTGACTGATGTGACTTTACTCAGAGTCAGTAGTTTAGGCTTGTTTGAGCGGGAAACTGTATCCTTAAAGCCTGGTAAATATGTTGCGGTGGGAAAACGATCTGGATATCGGGAAGTTAGGGAAGAGTTTGTGGTTGGATTTAATCAGACCCCTAGTTTAGTCATCGTCAAATGCGATGAGTTGGTCTCTAGCTCGAGCAGGCGCTGATTATGACAAGCTCAGATTCCAATAAAGAAGCGAAGGGGTCAGTTGAACCTATAATACCTATAGATTTCACACCCAATGAAAATAAAGCTCAGGGGTTTTCTTTTAAAGTAAAGCCCATCCACATTGTGCTAGCAGCGTTCTTCTTAGTGTCGGGTAGTGCGGGATGGTTTGTTCTTACTGCTCGCTCAGTCTCTCTCGAAGTCACGCCTATTACAGCTCAAGTTGAAATAAGTGGTGGACTGCATTTCAAACTTGGGCCTAGGTACCTTATTCGAACAGGAGATTATGATCTCAGCTTAGTAAACGAAGGCTATCATGACAGCCAGCTAATCCTCTCTGTGAATGAAGAACAAGCACAGACGCACAGTTTCGAAATGGATAAATTACCTGGAGTCATTAGTTTCTCTTCGGGGAACTTAGTGGGCGCAAGAGTTCAAATCGATGGCATCGATCTCGGCGTAACCCCCCTTTCTAACGTGTTGGTGGAGGCGGGTGAGCGGCAACTAACAGTTTCAAATGAACGCTACTTAGACTTTGGTCAGACCATCGACGTTGAGGGGCGTTCCGTTGAACAGTCATTTGAAGCTGCCTTAGAACCAGCTTGGGCTACTGTTAGTTTGACGACTGATCCTGTTGGTGCGGATGTATTAGTAGATGGGGAGTTAGTTGGAGTTACTCCACTTAATGCGGAAATCATTCAAGGTCAACGGGACGTTACTCTTAAGCTATCTGGTCATAAAGCATGGCAGGAAGATTTCGATATTTTCGCGGGTGAAGACTTCGTCGTTCCAGAAGTTCTGTTAGAGCCAGCCGACGGACTTGTCTTTATTCAAACTACTCCTTCCTCAGCTTCGGTCACAATTGGAGGGGAGTTCAAAGGTCTAACTCCATTGGAGGTAGCCCTTCCTCCCGGAGTCGATCATGAACTGACTTTCTTTAAAAACGGCTATAACTCTGAGAAACGGAGTATCCGCACAAAGCCAAATGAGGAAAGTGGTATCACTTTAAGTCTCGACCCTGTGCTGGCAAATGTTCAAATCATAAGTGAGCCAAATGATGCAGAGCTTTATGTGAACGGGGAGCTACGAGGTGCCGCAAACCAAACGATTGAGTTAATGGCGGCTAGTCAGCTCATTGAAGTTCGAAAAGCAGGCTATGAGCCCTTCACGACAGATTTCACATCTAGGCCTGGCTTGGATCAGATAATCAGGGTCAATCTTAAGTCTCTCGAGCAGTTGCGACTTGAACAAATTAAACCAGTTATTCAAAATGTGGCAGGCCAGTCGCTTAAACTGTTTTATCCTTCCAATTTCACTATGGGCGCATCGAGGCGAGAGGCTGGTCGTAGATCTAATGAAACGCTTCGAGAGATCAATCTACAGCGGCCGTTCTATCTGAGTTATAACGAAGTTAGCAATTCTGAATTCCGCCAATTTGACGCAGAACACACGTCCGGAATATTGCAAGGTTTAAGTTTGAACAACGAAGCGCAGCCCGTTGTTAGAATTAGTTGGACCCAAGCTGCATTGTACTGTAACTGGCTGAGCGAGCAGGAATCGATAACTCCATTTTACGATGTGTTAGAGGGTGAGGTCGTAGGTTTTGATTCGGAATCTACAGGCTATCGATTACCATCCGAAGCAGAGTGGGCATGGGTAGCACGAACCGATGGAAGTGGAAATCAACTCAAATATTCATGGGGTGATCAATTACCTCCACCTGAAAATGCGGGAAATTTCGCTGATGTCACCGTGCGAAACTATCTAGGTGAAGTAATGTTTGATTACGACGACGGACATTTTGCGACAGCACCGGTCGGATCATTCACCCCAAATCAAAACGATATTTTTGACATGGCAGGCAATGTGTCGGAGTGGGTTCATGATATTTATGGTTCGGTGGGTTCCGCGGGGAACATTGAGGTCGACCCTCTAGGTGCGGAAAACGGGCAGTTTCATACTATCCGAGGTTCTAGCTGGTCACACGGAACCGTTTCCGAGTTGAGGCTCTCATTTAGGGACTTCGGTGAAGAGCCGCGAGACGACGTGGGATTCCGCGTAGCTCGATATTTGGAGTAATAATGATGATAAATCCAATCGCTGTTGTATCTGTATTAGCGTTGTTGGTTCAAGGGGCTGCTCACGCTCAAGATACTCGTGTTGAAGAAGAGCCTACTGCTGAGCAAAACGGGGTCGAGCAGCTTACTGAAGCTGATGAAATTCCGGAGCTAGTCTTCGAAGAAGACCCAATAAACGTTGAAGAAAACACGGAAGAGGAAGAGGGCCGCGAGGGTCGCTTCATACCCAGTGAGGAGATATCGCAAGACCTTGGGGTATCGTTTCCAGCTAATATTTAAGCAGTAGAAAAGTTTGGCTTCTCAGTTTAGAAGTCGAGATTCAAATAGGAAAAAGTATGAAACAAGGTTTGTTATCAGAAGCTCTTTGGCAGCTAGTGCCATTAATTTTGGCTCTAATTTTTGTGCATGCAGCTTACGTTACCGTAATACGCCCTACTGCAGATGCGGTTCAGGAACAGCAGAGTTTTTTGCAGGAATCTAATCCGGATTTCGTTCCCGAACGCTCAATCTATATAGTGCTCAAAGATTTAGAACAGGAAACATGCATCATACTGTTCTTATGGGCATTTGCCATTATTGGTATGAAAACACAACAGGCAATAAAACAGAGAGCACTCCTAGATCAAACACTTATTCAATTATCAGACGGTATGAGCATATTGCCCGAAGACGCTCGTAACTACGCCAGGCCAGTACAGGCGCTTGGTGATAAGGAACGCGACTATCTTCTTCCTCGCGCACTGTTGGCAGGTTTGCAGCGTTTTCAAAGCACACGCAGCATCCAAGATGTTTCTACTATTGTAAAAGAAACCTGTGAAACCGAAGCTGAAAGAATGGAAACGGAACTGTCTATTGTCCGCTATATCGCTTGGGCTATTCCGTCTATTGGGTTCTTGGGTACAGTGCGTGGTATTGGTACTGCCTTAGGTCAAGCTTACCAGGCCGTGAGTGGTGATATCGTTGGTGTAACTGTTAGCCTCGGTGTGGCATTTAATTCAACGTTTGTGGCGCTAGTAGTGAGTATTTTGCTGATGTTTGTACTTCATCAGCTGCAGCTTTTGCAGGATCGTCTAGTCCTTGATTGCCAGCACTATTGCGACGAAAAGTTAATTCGTAATCTCCAGGTGCCTGAGCGAGTTTAGCCATGAGTCTAAAAATTCTCGAACTCAATGACAGCGAAATAAAAGTGGGAGACCATCGCGGCATACATGCGGTCAGCCCTGGTTTTGCGATGGTCGAGGGTAACGAGCTTATTATAGGAGATCGTGCTGAAGAACAGGCTCGGCTTCAACCAACAAAAAGCTACAACAAATACTGGCACGAGCTCAGTGTAGAACCTCTTAATCATGGTAATCATTTAAGGCATTCTGCAGATATCGCTTACGCGCATCTTGTGCATTTGGCAGACATCGGAGAGATTGAGTCTGATACAGTATTAGCGGTGCCGGGGAGCTTTGATAATCAGCAGTTAGCGATCCTGCTTGGGCTCACAAATCAAAGCCCGATAAAAGCCGTAGGAATAGTTGACTCTGCCGTTGCCGCCGCTGCTGCAGTAAATATCAATGGGCCTTCCCTTTACCTAGATTTGCAACTTCATCAGATAGCCGTAACAACGTTGGTTCATGAACAGGGAAGCGTAAGGGCAGATTCTGTAATTCAAATTCCTGGTGTCGGCATTCAAAATTTTATTAATTTAATGATGCAGCAAGCCACTGACCTTTTTATAGAACAGTGTCGCTTTAACCCTCAACATAATGCGGAATACGAACAGCTGTTGTATAACCAGCTGCCAGTTTGGCTTAGCCAATACGAGGAATCCCAAACCAATTTAGTACTAGAACTGAAAACGAGTGATGCACTTCATGTCGCTAAGATGCCGAAAGAAGGCTTGATCGCAAGTCTTCAAGGGCACTACAAAAAAATCAACCAAGAACTAGAACCTTTGCTAAACAGCGGTTATGGCAATCTTATTCTTGGACAAAGGCTAGCGGCTTTACCAGGTTATAAAGCCAGTATGCCAGACGCCAGTGCTGTTCATGTATTAGAGGACGGCGCTGTTATAGCGGCTTGTTTGGATTGCGCCGACTCCATTGTAAAAGATGCGAATGAAGTACATCGGGTAAGATCGCTTCCGTTATCGAGCGGTAACGCCAGCAATATAAGAAATGCAGGCAAAGAGAGTGCAGCTTTAGAAACAGATGTTATTCCGACCCATCTTTTGAGCGGCAACCGAGCTGTGCCAATTGATGAAACAACGATTTGCAATAAAAGTGCAAAAAGTTCAAGCGGGCTCCCGAGCAAGTATTCAATCGAGGTGGAAGCAGTTGACTTACCTTATGTGTTAGCGCAAGTGTCTGTGAACGGATCCGGAGTACAGTTGGAAAGCGGTGATATCGAGTTTTATCTGAACTCAAAACGTGCCAAGGGATCTCATCAAATTAGTCTTGGTGATGAAATTCAGTTTGGGGAAAACAGCCCAGTGTTGAAAGCAATTCAGGTACAGCATGGCTAAATTGAAACGCAGAGCAGTAACCCCTTTAAGTCTCGCATTCCTGGATGTAATGTTCTGTGGCTTTGGAGCGGTGATTCTTATCTTCTTGATTATGGATCATTCCAGCACAGTGGCGCAAAATCAGTCTAATCCTACCTTGGCCGCTGAAATAGATTTGTTAGAAGAAGAAGTCAAAGAAGGTCAATTAGGCCTTGTTCGAGTCCGCAACACCTTGTCTGATGTTGACTACGAAATGGTGGAAGCTCAAGGTTTGGCCAGAGAAATCCAAAACAAGATCGATACGTTTTTGCAAGAACTCGCGGCACTTGAAAATTCAAGTATGGCTAGCGAAGACAGTATCGAAAAATTGAGATCAGACATCGAATCCTTGGAAGAGGAATTGCTCAGGCTTCAAGCGAGCGCATTTGAACAAGAAGGTAATAACGTTCGTCAATTCGTTGGTGATGGTAATCGACAGTATCTGTCCGGTTTTTTTCTTGGAGGCCAGCGTATATTGATTCTGGTCGATAGTTCAACCAGTATGCTCGATAGCACTCTCATCAACATTATCAGAACGCGCAATTTGTCCGATGCCCGAAAAAAGCAGGCACCTAAATGGACTCGCGTGGTAAGAACGGTGGACTGGGTGAGCACTCAGCTCCCAATTACGAGCCGTTACCAAATTTGGAATTTTAGTGATTCCTATACCAGTGCCATCCCCGGAACTGAAAATCGATGGCTAGAGGTTGCAGACCGTGATCAATTGAATCAGGCCATCATTAACATAGGTGATACCGTGCCAAATAATGGCACTAACATGGAGCAAGTATTTCGGGCTGTGGCTAATATGGATCCACTGCCAGACAATATTTTTCTCATCACTGATGGCTTACCTACACTTGACGATCGGAGCGACCCCAACGGACTGGTTACGCCAGATGAGCGAGTCGAACTATTTGAAGAGGCCGTGGCCGAGCTGCCACAGGGAATACCGGTGAATGTGTTGTTAATGCCTCTGGAGGGAGACCCCTCAGCCTCCGCCGCTTTTTGGTTATTGGCACAGAATTCTCGCGGCGCCTACTTAACCCCATCGACGGATTGGCCTTAAAGTGCATTCATCGAATCTTAACAATCGTCTTTGCCACGGCAAAGTCGCCATTCGCTTAGTTTTGTGGGCTGGGGTCGAACGGAAGCACAGGAGGAAACATGGCTCGTAAAAATCGTGAAACTGATTCATTTACCGTGTCATTTTTGGACGTTGCCTCCTGCGGCTTCGGCGCGATGATCATTTTACTGATCATTACAAAGGTCAATGAACCAGTTACATTAGAAATTGTTGATGTACCGCCGGAAGGTCGGGTGATGGAACTGCAAGAAGCGTTGTTTGAGATTCGCGGTGAAACCACAATACTGAATCGTGAGCTCAATGCTAAACATGAACAGCTTTCCTCTTTAGATGAGAGAATTGCTAGGCTTCGTCGTGACCTAAATGACATTGAAGGCCGTTACAACACCACCACCGAGCTGTCCGATGAAACCACCGATGAAATGGGTAAGCTGGCGCTGGCTCAGCAAACTTTGACAGAAGAAATGCAGCGTTTGATGGCAAATAGCTCGGCACCTGAGAACAATGCGATTGGAGGGGTTCCTGTAGATAGTGAGTACATCATATTTGTCATTGATACCTCCGGCAGTATGTTTAATAACCCAAGTTGGAACAAGATGTTGGGGGTGATAGACAATACCTTAGATGTTTATCCCGAAGTAAAGGGTATTCAGATCATGAATGACATGGGTGACTACATGTTTAATTCTTATGCTGGAAAATGGATGCCCGATACTCCTTCAACGAGAAGAAGAATCATCTCAACTCTTCGAAATTGGCAGCCCTACAGCAACAGTAGCCCCGTTGAGGGAGTGACAAGAGCAATTAATACGTTTTATGCGCCAGACAAGAAAATCAGTATTTATGTGATTGGAGACGATTTCCAACCGGGAGGCTCTATCCGCAATGTGTTGCAAACTATTGATAGAATCAACGTTGAAGATCAAAATGGGGATAGACTGGTCCGCATTCACGGGATAGGGTTTCCGGTTATTTTCGCTCAACCAAGACGATTTCATAGAAGTGTGTACAGGTATGCGACACTAATGCGGGAGATGACTTCGCGAAATGGTGGTACATTTGTGGGGCTAAATGATTTTAGATAGTGGAAACGGGTGTTTTCTCGTTTCTTTCATAGAGTTTGGGTTTCAGTAAGTGGAAGAGAGTTAATTAAAATGAACAAATTAACTAGCAAATTAGGTCTGGTGATAGGACTTAGTGTTTTTTTGGCCAATTGCGGGGTCAATAACGTAGTTATTGAAGGAGACTTCCCAACCCCCAATATTAGTAAAATGCCGGTATCAATTGCCGTGTATTATGACGATGCGCTGAAGGACTTTTCTTACTTGGAATATACAGAGACCGGGTCTGAAGAATTCAATATCGAAAGTGGCGCCTCCCATATCGAATTATTTAATGCGGTAACCCCCGCTATGTTTGAGCAAGTGGTTTTCGTAGAGAGCTTGGAAGAGGCAAAAAGTTCGGGCGTAGACGCAATATTTGCCCCTGCCATAGAAGAATTTCAGCTAGCGTTGCCCGCTAAAACGAAGCTAGATGTGTACGAAGTATGGATTAAATACAACATGAGGCTCTTGACTGCTGAAGGCGACTACATAGCTGATTGGGTGCTTACGTCCTATGGCAAAACCCCAACGGAAACCTTTAGGTCGGTGGAAGGCGCTATTAATGATGCTGCGGTAGTTGCTCTGCGAGACTTGGCATCAAGTTTTTCATTGAGCTTTGCAGACGTACCAGAAGTTCGCGATTGGCTGAACCAACGTTGAAGTTCTGCAACTAGTAAGAGAGTGTAGATGAAGAAAATTAGTGACAAGTTATCTATTTGGCGTCTCGCATTTTCCATGCTTGGCCTGGCTCTTTTTGCTTCGTGTACAAGCACCACCGTCGATGAATTTCGGCAAGGCGAGACCGGCATCACTAGCGAAGAAACTGTCGTTGTATTGGGGCGACGCCAAGCAAGTGATTATGAAACCCGGTCGGAATTCGTGGAATGCGTCGGCGAGAAAATGGCAAGAGGTCAGGACGCGCTAAATATTGTACCGGAGCAGGAATTTATTGATGCTATGTTTCCTTGGTTCGAGCCCCGCACTGCGCCACTGCGAACCCAAGATCTAGCAAAACTGATGGCTGAACCCGCGGTCTCAGAAACGATGGATGAATTCGGAGTTCGATATATTGTCTGGGTTGATGGGTTTACTGAAACTTCTGGCAGGTCTGGTTCTATTTCATGTACCGTAGGTCCGGGCGGTGCTGGGTGTTTTGGTTTTGGCACCTGGGAAGATGATTCAAATTTCGATGCGAGAGTCTGGGATGTGGGCTCGTTTGAGAACGTAGGAACAATCAATACGGATGCAACTGGCCAATCTTATGTTCCAGCGTTGATAATCCCAATTCCGCTCATAGCTCGAGTCGAAGCGAACGCATGCTCACGGCTTGCTGATCAATTAAAAGGCTTCGTTAACGGAAGTTAGCGGCCACCACCTACCGAATTGTCTTAGGTGCTACCATGACTAAACTTATCAAAACGAACGTCGTTTCAATGACTAATTCTTCGATTTTTTTTCGCTATTGGCGTCAGTCCCTTTTGCTTGTAGTGACCCTGCTAACTCTCATCTCCTGCTCCGTTAATCCAGCGACTGGTGGCGCGAATTTAGTCCTAATGACGGAAAATAGGGAGAAGGAAATAGGGCTAGAAGAACATGAGAAAGTTCTTGCTAGTATGACCCTATTTAACGATGAGGCTTTGTTAGCCTATGTAAGAAAAGTAGGGAATAAAGTTGCACAGGTTAGTCATAGACCCGACTTAGAATATACGTTCAATATTATAGACAGCCCAGAAATAAATGCCTTTGCTTTACCTGGTGGTTATGTTTATGTGAATCGCGGTTTGCTGACTTTCATGAATTCAGAGGCTGACTTAGCGGCGGTTCTGGCACATGAAATTGGGCACATTACCGCTCGTCATGCAGTACAGCAACAAGCTAGAGGCACCTTGGCAAGAACTGCAGCACAAGTAGGTGGAATTGTCACCGCGGTGGCAACCGGTAGTGGATATGTTGGTTCCCAGATTAGTGAGGTCGCATCTATTTGGGCACAGACAGGCTTGAGTGGTTTTGGCCGTGACCACGAGCTCGAGGCAGACAGTCTAGGTGCTCAATATATCCAGGAGGCGGGATACGACCCCTCGGCCATGATTAACGTTGTGACGGTCTTGAAAAACCAAGAAGATTTTAGTCGGCGTGTGAATAATGGTGGCGGTGGTTACCACGGGCTTTTCGCGACTCACCCTCGCAACGACACTCGATTGCAAGAAGCAATTGCATCAGTTTCTACTTTAAATGAAAGCGATGTTACTGAAACTGACAACACAGAGTTTCGTAAAAACATCGATGGCTTGATCATCGGTGCAAGTCAGGGTTCTCAGAGCCAAGAAACTAGGAATCGTTACTACCAAGCGCTACTGGGCTATACACTGCTATTTCCTGAGGAATGGGAAATTTCAGAAACTACGACCACCGTGACGGCAAATTCTCCTGACATTGGCACAGTTCGAATCGAAACTCAGCGCTTGCAGCAGAATATGGAACCGCGGGTGTTTTTACGAGACAACATGGGGGTTGATGGTTTGCAAAAATCGGAAGCCCTAAATCAATATCGGCTCATCGGTCATACTGGTACCCACGTGTTAGAAAACGGAAACACTGAGAGGGTTGCCGTGATTTATTTAGGCCCTCGCGCCTACACTTTTCGAGGAGAGATTCGTGATGGCTCGGCAGTTGATGAAATAGACGATCTCTTGCTTGCCAGCATTCGCACATTTCGGTCTATCCAAAATGGAGAGGTGGTTGCGGGTAACGAGCTAAGATTGAAGTATGTTCAGGCCAGTGAATATTTTGATTTTTCTATTGTGTCCCAAAATAGCAAAATCGCTAATTACCCAGAAGAAACCCTCCGTTTACTCAATGGCTACTATCCCTCAGGCAAGCCAGAAGAGGGCGAATGGATCAAACTCATCGAATAGATAGGGGTTTGACTCCTATCCCCTGTAGTAAAGCACTCTGAAAGCTCGGATTTGCGCTAGCTGTTTGTTTTTATCATTGGCGCGGTTACACTAGCTTAACTGACTAAATAGGCTTGCGCTTTCGTGTGCGCTTCAATTAGGAATGAGTTGATGACAGCGGTAGAGGGTGCGAATAAAGGGCTTCACAGAAACCATGCTGCCCTAGACCTCAAGAATTTTCTTCAGGGCCTTGTTGAGTCCGGTAAAATCAATCAAGAAGATTGTGACTTCATATCCGCTAAACGGCGCAAAGCTGAAGAGCGGGACCATCATGTTCTGCATTACCTAGCTGATCTAAAAATTCGCGACAGGCTGTCTGTCGATAAAATACTCGATATTGAAACCTTGACCATGGAGCTGAGCAAGCAATGTGGTCAAGATTATTTTCGAATTGACCCGCTGAAAATTGATGTTGCGGCTGTCACTGAAGTGATGTCTTTCGCTTTTGCCAAACGGCATAAAATCTTAGCAGTTGAAGATACAGCCTTTCAGGTTACTGTCGCATGTGCCGAGCCCTTTATAGATTCTTGGGAATCAGACCTAGCACATACCTCTCAGAAAGCGATTAAGCGAGTTGTTGCAAACCCAGTTGACATAGAGCGACTCACAACAGAGTTTTATAGTCTTTCTAGCTCCATAAGAGGAGCGTCTGCATCCGGTATGCAAAAAAAGGGCATTGGTAACCTAGAACAAATGCTCGAGCTGGGAAAACTGAAAGACCCGGAAGCGAATGACCAGCATATTGTGAACGTTGTGGACTGGCTGCTTCAATACGCATTCGAACAAAGGGCCAGCGATATTCACATCGAGCCTCGTCGGGAACAAGGCAACATTCGATTCAGAATTGATGGTGTGCTCTACACCGTTTACGCTCTCCCAATGCAAGTTCTGAGCGCGGTAACCAGCCGCCTTAAAATTTTAGGACGAATGAATGTTGCTGAAAAGAGAAAGCCTCAAGATGGGCGGATTAAAACCAAGAGTCCTCATGGTAACGAGGTCGAACTAAGGCTTTCCACATTGCCCACTGCTTTTGGTGAAAAACTCGTTATGCGAATTTTTGATCCTGAGGTTTTACTGAAGCCTTTTGAGGCACTCGGGCTTGCTCATGATGACCTTAGTCGCTGGAACAAAATAATAAGCAACAATCATGGGATAGTGATTATCACGGGTCCCACTGGCAGCGGCAAAACAACCACTTTGTATTCCACGTTAAAAGCACTGGCTACAGAAGAAGTAAACGTATGCACGATTGAAGATCCAATTGAGATGGTGGAAGACAGCTTCAATCAAATGCAGGTTCAGGAAAATATCGATCTAAACTTTGCCGATGGTGTAAAAGCTTTGTTGCGGCAAGACCCAGATATTATCATGATTGGCGAAGTTAGGGATTTAGCGACTGCTGAAATGGCAATCCAAGCGGCCCTAACTGGACACTTGGTGTTTACGACGTTGCATACCAACGACGCGCCTTCCGCGATTACACGATTACTTGAGCTTGGTGTTCCTTCCTATCTGATAAAAGCGACCGTAGTAGGAATTATGGCGCAACGCTTGGTTCGAGTTCTTTGCCCTAGTTGCAAGCAAAAAAGTGAAATTAAGCAGGATGTGTGGGATTCAGCAACTCTGCCTTGGAAAGTTAAATTACCGAAGAATGCATTTGAAGCAAACGGTTGCTTGGAGTGTCGTCAAACCGGTTATCGCGGGCGTGAAGGTATATATGAGGTTATGCCGTTCTCTGAAACTCTACAAAAATATTCCGAAAACAAAGCCGACCTACCCGCGCTTAGAAAACAGGCCTATAAAGAAGGTATGTTGAGCTTGCGGCTAAGCGGTGCACAAAAAGTCGCCGCCGGCACAACAACAGTCAACGAAATTCTGAGAGTCTCGCCGGATAACAACAAATAGATGCTGAGAAAAATGACTATTCATTCTAGACCTAAATTGGGCGTTTACTCTACTGAAAATAAGCATCCAATGTTTCGTTATTTCTAATGATAGAAGCTGCTAGAGAAAAAATTCTCATCGTAGGCCCTGCTTGGATTGGGGATATGGTGATGGCGCAAACGCTATTTACTCGTCTTAAATCAAACGACCCAAGTTGCAAGATAACTGTGTTAGCACCGGGATGGGCGAAGCCCGTGCTAGAACGAATGCCTGAAGTGGACAACAGCATTGATCTACCATTGGCCCACGGAGAATTAGGTCTTTCAAAAAGAAAGCGTATTGGTCGGAGCCTTAAAAACGAGGGGTATACACAGGCAATCGTACTGCCTAATTCCTTCAAGTCCGCTCTCATTCCTTTTCATGCGAGTATTCCAAGAAGAATAGGGTGGCGAGGGGAGTGGCGAACTCCGTTGCTGACAGACTGCCGAAGATTGGCAAAAGAAAACTATCCATTGATGATACAAAGGTTTGCGAGCCTTGCGGAACCGGTGGCAGATCTGCCGCCTCTAAATATTCAACCACCCCATTTTACTGTTGACGAAAATATCCGGCAGGCTTGCCTAGACAAGTTTTCATTGAGCCTTGAGCAAACTGTGGTGGCAATCTGTCCGGGCGCTGAATTTGGTGCAGCCAAACAATGGCCCACAGAGCATTTTATAGAATATTGCAATGAAAGGCTGGCTCAGGGGCAACAGGTATGGCTTTTCGGTTCAAGCAATGACCAGCAAGTAGCACAAGAAATCGAATCGAAAATTGAGCCAAGATTCAAAGCAAGTTTTAGAAACCTAGCAGGCCTAACCGCGTTAGCAGAGGCTATCGACTTACTGTCCTTTGCCCAAATTTGTATTAGCAACGACTCAGGATTAATGCACGTTGCAGCCGCTTTGAATGTGCCTGTGGTCGCTATATATGGATCTACATCGCCAGACTTTACTCCACCACTAGGCGGCAAGGCGGAAATACTGACTACCGATATTGAGTGCCGGCCTTGCTTTCAACGTAAATGTCCATTGGGGCATTTAAAGTGTTTGAAAGAAATAGAACCGAGTCAGGTTTTAGAAGCGTCTGACAAACTTTTACAGCAAACATAACAGGGAATTGAGTCGTTGCGTGTATTAATCGTAAAAGTGTCTTCGCTCGGAGACATAATTCATACTTTACCTGCCGTCACAGATGCGCAGCGTGCTCGAAAGGACATTGCTTTCGACTGGGTGGTAGAGGAAAACTTTACCGAAGTTCCTAGCTGGCACCCGGCAGTGGATAAAGTTATTCCTATCGCTATTCGAAGATGGCGGAAAAACTTAGTAAAAACGTACTTCAATAAAGAATTTGGCGATTTCAAAAAGTCGTTGCAAAGCACACACTATGATTTAGTAATTGATGCACAGGGACTCATAAAAAGTGGAATCATTAGCCGTCTATCGAAAGGGCTAACCATTGGTCTGAGCGACCGCACTATCCGAGAACCAATGGCTACCATGTTTTACAATAAGGTCTATTCGGTTCCCTGGACAGAGCACGCGGTTGACCGTGTAAGGCAATTGTTTTCTCGCGCGCTAAAATACAGCTATGATCCAGAATTAGTGGATTATGGATTAGATGTTAATCGGATAGTTCCATCAATCGCTACAGATTCTGCGAAAAGGGTGGTTTTCCTTCATGGAACTACCTGGACAACAAAGCATTGGCCCGAACATTATTGGAGGCATCTCGCGTTCATTGCTAGGGAGGCTGGGTTTGAGGTTCTACTGCCTTGGGGAAATGAAAAGGAAAAGCAAAGGGCAGAATTTATCGCCAGAGATAACCCTAAAGCAAAAGTGCTAGACAAACAGTCTTTGTCAGAGCTAGCGGCTCAAATTAATCGATCCTCGGGTGTGGTTGCCGTGGATACCGGGCTTGGACACTTGGCAGCGGCGTTAGCGAAACCAACAGTATCGTTGTATGGCCCAACTAACCCCGGACTCTCCGGCACCTTTGGGCATCAGCAACTGCACTTAAACTCAAACTTAAACTGTGCGCCATGTGTCAAAAAAGTGTGCACTTATAGCGGACCGGGAGTCACAGACGAATTTGAGGATCAGCCCTTTGCGGTTACTCCTGCTTGTTTTTCGTCTCATCGTCCAGAGCAAGTATGGCAAAAATTTGAAGCATTGCTTGCAGAAGCCTAAGGTCTATGAAATTTACTTTTCTCATCTATTCCTATTTTCCGTATGGTGGACAACAAAGAGATTTTCTTAAAATCGCGAAACAGCTGCTTGAGCGTGGCCATAGTATTGATGTTTACGCGTTACGCTGGCAAGGACAGACGCCGGATGGAATGAATGTCACTATTGTTCCAGTCAAAGCCTTTAATAGAATTAAACTCTATCAGCGCTACTCTGAATGGGTACTAGCAGCACTCGCCGGCAAGGAGAAAACCTGTGTAGTGGGTTTTAGCAAGATGCCTGGGTTGGATGTGTATTTTGCGGCGGATCCCTGCTTTCTTGAAAAGGCAGACCTCCTTCGCGGCTGGTATTACAAATTCACTGCTAGGTATCGCCATTTCAAACATTACGAACAGGCCGTCGTAGGAGAAGGGAGTCAGGTAGAAGTCTTGCTAATTTCTCCTCAGCAGAGGACTGCATTTCTCAACTACTATCCAAACAGTAAATCTCGTCTTCACGATCTCCCGCCTGGCATTGAAAGAAATCGTCGGGTTAAAAAAAGGCAGCCTGAAAAACGCAGCTCCATACGAGCAGAGCTCAAAATTCCTGAGTCTACACTTTTACTTTTACAAATAGGGTCTGGTTTTAAAGTCAAGGGTGTGGACAGATCACTACAGGCGATCGCCTCCTTGCCTTTGGCTTTAAAAAAGAGGGTGCACTATTTGCTCATTGGTCAAGATAATTCCCGGCGATTTACGAAGCTCGCCCAGAAGCTCGAGCTTGAAAAACAAGTGACAGTATTACCAGGCAGAGACGATGTGCCGGATTTGTTACAGGCGGCGGACTTGATGCTTCATCCAGCCTATAGTGAAAGCGCAGGTTATGTACTATTGGAATCAACTATTTCCGGATTGCCTATACTCTGTACAGCTTCGTGCGGGTATGCCTTTCATATTCTGCAAGCAGAGTCTGGAAAAGTGTGCCCGTCGCCGTTCCAGCAATCAGAACTTAATGCATTGTTAGCGGAAATGCTTGATGACTTGCCGACTTCAACTTGGTCACAAAAAGGTATCGAATACGGCCACACTGAAAACCTCTATGAAATGGCTAGCGTTGCTGCAGATTTTATCGAAGAAAAAGCAGCTTCTCTGTTAAGGGATAATACGGCCGCGGTGGCCTCTAAATGACTTTCTTGGCTGAACCATTTAGGACCCATTGGCTAAGCAAAAAGCCCTTACAAGAATTGTGTAAACTTGAAGGAGAGATTTACAGAGAAGTAAAATCAAGAAAAACGTTTCGATTTGAATTCAAAGGAAAATTTTATTTCGCGAAACTGCATTTCGGAATAGGCTGGCAAGAAATTTTCAAAGATATCTTTCAGCTACGGTTACCCATAGTCAGTGCGAAAAATGAATGGGAAGCAATTGCTAAACTTAAGCAACTAAATCTAGAAACCATGAACCCAGTTGGTTTTGGTTCGATAGGTATAAACCCTGCTCGAGTTAATTCGTTCATAATCACAGAAGAACTCAGTAATACTATCAATTTGGAAGACTTTTGTCGGGATTGGAAAACCCAGCCTCCATCATTCCCAGTTAAATTGGCTCTGATCAGAAAAATCGCTTACATAAGTCGTACTATGCATGGTGCTGGTATGTGTCATCGAGACTATTATCTTTGCCATTTTCATTTAGAAAGAGCTAGCCTCAATCAGTCAAATGTTCAGCTTTCACTTATAGACTTGCATCGAGCTCTGATTAAGAAAAACTTGTCGCAAAGATGGCTAATAAAAGATATTGCCGGCCTGCATTTTTCGAGTATGGACATAGGCTTGTCAGCCCGAGATAAGTTGAGGTTCATGCGCTTATATTCTGGGCAGCCACTGCGGAAGAATTTGAGAGATGAAAATGGCTTTTGGGGAAACGTTTCGAGTAGAGCATTGAAACTTTATGCCAAAAACAAGCGTGCGGTAAAGGCGGCGCTATGAGAGGCCTTTCAAGCAAAGAATTAGCCCAGTTGGGCAGAGAAGCTAAGGCACCTTTTAAGATTGGGATGGCCACTGACGAAGGCGTGAAAAATCTAGTAGTAACCAAGATACTTAGGCTGTTACCTGGCAAGCGCCTTACCGCTGTGGCGCAATATCAGGGATCAACTGTAGTTGCCAAGCTGTTTTTTCATCCACAGTCTTGGCAACGTCACCGTGACAAGGAACGTCAAGGTATTAAAGTTATAAAAAAGCATAAGCTTTTGGCTCCGGAAATTGTCGCCGAGTACCAATTAGAGCAAGTAGGCGCTGTAATATTGTTGGAGTATCTGGAAGCCGCAAATAGCTTAGCTGAGCATTTCTTGATTGAGAACCAAGATGATACAAATGATCCGTCTAAGGCAAATTTAGATAAGGTACTGAGCTCGGCGTTTGAGCTCCTCTGTCTCTGCCATAACTGTGGTCTCTGGCAGAGAGATATGCATCTCGGTAATTATTTGTTATGCGAAGAACGGCTATACTTAATAGATGGCGCAGATATACAACTTCATTCTGAAGCTGCAAATAAGACAGAAAGACTCGAAAGTATTGCCGAATTTGCTTCTCAATTTCCTGTTTATTGGGATAGAAAACTGGAAACTATGTTGAATAGCTATGGCGAGCACTACCGTGCTCTTAGCCAGGATGAACTTGCAACGATAAGATGTCTGGTCAATCAGATTAGACGAAAAAGGCTGGCTCATATTGAAAAAAAGGTATTCAAAACCACATCAGCGAATCGCAAAATTCAGCGCATCGACTGTCTTTATGTCCATGACCGTCGACTAAGCGTTAGTCAGGTAGAAGAATTCACGCAAAGTCCAAGCAGCTCTTTTGATAAGAGTCCATTGTTGAAAAACGGTGATACTACGACTGTGGGGCAGGCAGTTTTCGCGAATCTATCCACTGTCGTCAAGCGTTATAATGTGATTAGTTTTGGAAAATGGCTCAGTCATCTACCGGTTCCAAGTAGAGCACAAAAATGTTGGAAGAATGCCCATATGCTGCTGTTGTTAGGGCTGCGGACACCACGGCCTCTCATGTTCTATGAAGAAAGAAAATTTTGGTTGTTTAGGTACCGTGCCTATTTCCTAAATGAAAAACTTCCTGCTTCTAATTTGCTGGATCAATTGAATGACGAAAATGAATTTATCAATAAACCAGAGTTGGTCACTGCTTTTGAGACATTTTTTCAAGCAATGAAAGACTATCAGATCAGCCATGGTGATATGAAAGCCACTAACTTTGTTTTTTATAACAGTAGCCTTTACATTTTGGACTTGGATGGAATGAAACGTCATAAGTTTAAGTGGGTCGCAAGACGTAAAGGCATGAACGACGTTCGTCGCTTTGAAAAAAACTGGCGCGATAGTCCCCATGAAGCATTATTTGCGCCACTCATTGATAAACTTTATCAAGAGAGACAGGTACCGCGTCATGACTAAAATTACTTTAGGGCTTTCGGGAGCGGTTGGGCACGACCCTGCTGCTGCCTTATTTGTCGGTAATGAATTAGTCGCGGCGGCAGAAGAAGAAAGACTCATACGAAAAAAGCATGCAAAAGAAGAGTGGCCGTTTCTAGCCGCCCGTCAAGTGATGCAAGGCGCCGGCATTAAAGCCCAAGACGTTGATCAGATCGCAATTCCCTACGCGCCCATATCTCTTTTTAGTAAGGCCCGTTGGCACTATGCCTATCGCCATTGGTACGCTCCTGACCGGAGTGTCGATAGTCTCGTTAATGGCAATAGGCGATATCGGCGATACATGAAAGAACTGCATAATCTGCTTGATAAGTTGCACATTTCAGCGACCACTACCAAAGTAGTTTCCGTTAAGCATCAATTAGCACACGCAAGCAGTGCCTATCACCTTCGAGAAGGTGACGGTAAAACGGCAATTCTATGCCTGGATTCAAAAGGTGAATACTCCAATGTATTCATTGGCTATGGACATAAAGGACAAATAGTTCGCCTCAAGGAGTTTTATAATCCTGATTCACTTTGTGGGATGTATGCAGCACTTACCGACTATCTGGGTTTTGAGATTTTAGATGGTGAATTTAAAGTCATGGGAATGGCGCCATATGGAGACCCAGAAAAATACGACCTTTCTAGTTTGGCGAGTTTTGATGGTAAAAAGTTCAAAGTAAATAACCAGCTAATTGGTACTGTAGGGCTAAGGCGTTATAAAGCGAAGCTGAAGGGGCATTATTTTAGTAAAAAGCTCGTTGATATGCTTGGACCGAGGCGTGAGGGAAATCTTAAGGATGACCCCTATGTACACTATGCAGCTGCGATTCAAAAGCTTTATGAAGATATGACAATTGAGATTATGGAGAGTTATCTTTCAGATATTCTGAAAGAATCAGGACGTCTCGCGTTTGCTGGCACAGGTTCAATGAATATACGCCTAAACAAAAGGCTCGCTGAGCATCCTTTGGTGAAAGAATTAATTGTCCATCCTGCCTGTGGTGATGCAGGTACAGCCATCGGCGCTGCTGCTTATGTGGCAAGAATGAGTGAAGGTCCGATTAAGGCGCTGCGGAATGTCTCTCTCGGTGCAAAGTATACAAACAAACAATGTAGCGACGCGTGCGAAAACCATCGTGATAAACCGGTATGGGAACAGCTTGCTAATCCTTTTGAAAAAGCGGCTGAACTGTTAGCAGATGGCAATGTTGTCGCATGGTTGAGAGGGCCAATGGAATTTGGACCGCGCGCCCTTGGAAATAGGTGTATCTTGGCCAACCCCACCGAACCTAACATCGTGGAAAGCGTAAACAAGCGTGTTAAATTCCGGGAACACTGGCGACCGTTTTCCACCAGCGTTTTAGAGTCAATGAAGGATGAGTTCTTTGAAACGCCTCAAGGAGATGAGTTCATGTGTGTCAGTCAACTTATAAAGTCCCCTTGGAGAGATAAATACCCTTTCATTGCGTCTAAAGATGGCACTGGCAGGTCTCAGTGTGTGGTGGAAAAAAATAATCCTGATTTACACAAGCTGTTGATGGCATTTCAACAAAAAAGCGGACACGGAATTCTAATGAACACTGCTCTTAGTCGGCCAGGTGAAGCATTGGTATGTTCTCCCGATGATGCCTTGAACTTGTTTATGGGCACAGACCTGGACTATTTGATAATGGAAGATATCTTGGTGACGAAAAAGGAAGAGAGTAGTCGTTGGTGAGTAACGGTTCTATTTTTCATAGAGCCTATAAACAGCTATTTTAGGATGCATGGTTTCTGGAAAAACTCGTTCTAATTTAACCTGGTTGTTAGAAATCAATTTCTCCATCAGCAATTCCATCTTGCTGTTCAATTCTACTACCAGCCACCCATTGTCTCCTATCGCGAGTATTTCACTCTCACTCAAGTTCCGGACGATTTTGTCATATTGTTGAACTCGACCACTGTGGTATGCGATCGCATGATTATTGGTGAGAAAGGCAGAACTGCCTAGTTCCTGTTCACTTAACCAGGAAATAGAATCTTGTATATAAGGTTTTTGTGCGCCGAAACTGTAGTAAGACCCTATTGTGCAATAGACCACTAAAAACGCTAATCCATAGCGCACAAAGCCTCGTTTTCTCAGCTGTTCTGACCCGAGCATTACACCAATTACCAACACTACGAAAATGAGTGCGACTAAAGCGAAAACCATCGTATAGCGACTTGGCAGGAACCTCGTTAGCAAGACGAAACTAGCAACAATTAGAAGGTTAATTCCCATATACCCAATTAGAATTCGAAGGCTCTGTCTCTCTATTGAGGGATGTACTTTCAATTTCCAGGCGGCTATAAACACAAAAAGGGGTGTACCAATACCTGAAATCAAACTTGCTATCAGCAAACTTAATAAACCCGCCGTCATAAATAACCACAAATACTCTTGAGAGTAAGTAGCAGCAAACTCTCCGAAGACGGCTGTTGCTATTGCTGAAGATTGGTCAGAATCCAATCCGAGGAAATGATCTAGAAACGGTTTGTAAGTAGATGCAAACTCTGAAATTTGAACGATCGGATTGACGCCATTACTCAGCAGAAGTAGAAATACTATGAACAGCAATGAAGCGATCACGACGGCAAGTTTGGGGAACGTTGCCATGATCTCCTGCTTAGTTTGCGCCGCTAAAAGCAAAGCCGGCAGCAACAATAAATAAAGCAACGCCTCCATTCTAAATCCCGCCGCTAGAATTAGTGCAACGCTAAAAGAAATACCCGCACGTAGCTGATGACTTTTTGAAAAAATGATTAGCTGCCAAATGGAAAAACAGCTCAGCGACCAAAACCCCATGTCACGGATAATCATACTTCTATAGTCGTTCAGTTCTGGGAAAATTAGGATTGCTATCGCAGAGACTATAAGAGTCTGTTTCCTTGAGTCTATGGTCTGGACGATACTTACGAACGAAAAAGAAAGGAGTGCAAAGAACAAACTGTTTAATAGAAAGGCGGATGAGACCAGTGAAATACCAAGCTTACTTACAAATGCGATAAGAATCGAAAACAGTGGCCAGCTATAATGTGCGGCTGCGGCTTGTAGGCCTTGTTCTAAAAATATGTCCGCAGTATGAATATAAAGATAGGCATCATCGTTTAATGAGGCAGGAGAGACTCGCAATAGAGCAGAGCTAATGAAACTTGCCAATACAACAGCGATTCTCATATCAGTGCTGCGCCAGTCGAAATTACTCATGAATTTTGTTTGTGCTTTTTATCATTATAAGGTCTTGCACTTTTCCCAGCTGCCTGAGTTTTAAACCGCTTGTGTAACCACAGGTACTGATCTGGTTGCTTGCGAATAGCTGTTTCTATGTAACGATTTATAATTGTCGCATCCTGGACATCGTCACCGGTCGGGTATCCTTTTAGCGGCTCACTGAAGTGAATATGATAACCTGAGTTATCTTCATTCCGATAATGGCTGTAAAAGACGATTGCAGAATCATTGAATCGTGCAAATCTGCTGGTTGCAGTGATGGTTGCTGCCGGGACCCCAAAAAATGGGGCGAAAATAGAATTTTTTGGACCATAGTCTTGGTCAGGGGCATACCACAGCACGCGCCCGGACTTTAGGCTACGCATGGCTCCGCGGATATCTTTGCGGTCAATTACACCATCAACGCTTCGTTTTCTGCCATTGAACATCATTGCATTAAAAAGGGGGTTTTTGTTGGGTCTAAAGGTGGCATCAAAGCGCCCGACTTTGTTGAATAGCAGCCCGCCTAATTCCAAGGTGCTAAAATGAGCACCTACCAATAAAACCCCCCGACCCTGAGATTTGGCTGCTTTTAGGTGTTCTGCTCCATGAACGCTAATTTTGTCTTCATAACGCTTAGGGTCACTAAACCATGCCATGGCGATTTCGACTAAGCCAATGCCATTTGAAATGAAAATTTTCCTTATCAATTCCTCTTGTTCATCAGCACTAAGTTCAGGGAAGCAGAGTCTTATATTGATCTCACAGGCTTCGCGCCGATCGCGGGCGATCAGCAGGCTTAGCTTTCCCAGTGCCTTACCGACCGTTATTTGGATAGAGAAAGGGAGTATCGCGAGAATTTTTAGAAAAGCATACAACAACCAAGTTGGCCAGTAGCGAGGAGAGGTATAGCCTCGAAGTGATTTTAACTGTTGTTTCGAATCTGACAATGGTTTCAATTTAAGCCTTAGAATTTGTGCATGATTGTAGCAGATGCACCTAGGAAACTCAGTCCCGGTCTTAATCTACTAATCCAAGCCTCTATGGTATGATGCGGCGAATAATCATCATATTGGTCTTAACTTCGGGAAAATAGTATGAAGTTGGAAATGCCTCTTTTTCAAAATGCAAAGTTACTGGTTGTGGGCGACATCATGCTTGATCGCTACTGGCATGGTGATGCGTCAAGGGTTTCTCCTGAAGCGCCTGTGCCTGTGGTTAAAGTTGAAAACCAAGAAGATAGGCCGGGAGGGGCGGGAAACGTTGCGCTGAATATCGCTGCCCTTGGTAGTGCCGCTACCCTAGTGGGTATTATTGGGAATGATGAGACTGGGAATGAACTGCGCTCGCGATTGGAAGCTGCCGGAGTCTACTGTGATTTTTTGTGCTCGGAGGATAAACCCACCATAACTAAGCTGCGAGTGGTCAGTCAGCATCAGCAGCTTATTCGAATTGATTTCGAAGAGGCGTTTCAGCCAGCAGACGTAGTTGATCTGAAAGCTAAAGTGAATGCTCTGATTGATAAGGCGCAGGTCATGGTCCTGTCAGATTACGCGAAAGGTGCGCTACAGGATATTCCCGACCTGATTCAACTGGCACGAAGTAAAAATATTCCAGTCATAGCCGATCCCAAAGGAAGCGACTTTTCCAAGTATCGGGGCGCAACTCTTATAACCCCGAATTTGTCAGAATTCGAAGCAGTTGTAGGTCACTGCGAGCACGAGCAAGAACTGGTGGATAAGGGATTGCTATTAGTAAAAGATTTAGGGCTCGATGCAATGCTGATTACTCGCGGCGAGCACGGCATGACGCTAATAAGACCAGATTCTCCGGAACTTCATCTTCCCGCACGAGCGCAGGAAGTATTTGATGTGACCGGGGCTGGCGATACAGTTATATCAGTGCTGGCCTCAGCGCTGGCCGCAGGTGACAATTTGGCCGATGCGACGGCGCTCGCAAATGTGGCTGCTGGTCTAGTTGTGGGTAAACTTGGAACTGCAGCTATCAGTGGTCCAGAACTGCGCAGAGCAATACTGGCGGAGCAAGGTTCTGGCCGTGGTGTTATGACGTCGGAGCAGCTAAAAATTGCCGTCGAAGATGCTAAAGCGCACGGTGAAAAAATAGTTTTCACTAATGGTTGCTTTGACATTATTCACGCGGGCCATGTGGGTTACTTAGCCGAAGCTCGAAAGCTGGGCAATCGATTGATTGTAGCGATTAACGATGATGGTTCGGTAAAAAGACTTAAAGGGCCAGGCCGCCCTATTAACCCAGTAGATCGGAGAGCGGCGGTATTAGCGGGTTTAGAAGCTGTTGATTGGGTGGTAAGTTATTCAGAGGATACACCAGAGAAGCTGCTTGAAAGCATACAGCCCGACATTTTGGTGAAAGGCGGAGACTATACGATAGATCAAGTGGTGGGTGGAAGCTACGTCGAATCCTACGGAGGCGAAGTCAAGGCCTTAGAGTTTTTGGATAATTGTTCAACGTCGGCCATTGTTGAAAAAATGCAAAAAATCTCCGACTAGTAAGCAGAACTAATCTTATGGATTTTTTAGCATTGAGATGCTGTTAGCGCATTAGCCATAAGATGATTCGGGTTTATAGTGCCAACGATAACACTAGAGACACCCGTTTTACCCAGCGCGAATTTTAGGTTTCCCTCTGGGCTTGTGGATGCCCCAGCACTACAAGCGTGCCCACTTTCAAAGGCTTTCTTTATCAAAACCCCTTTGTTCTTCTCCAGCGCTAACTCTATTGCAATCTCATCTTGAGTCGCTGAAGGATTCAACGTTAGCATCAGCACATCGCACAAATCGACTGCTTTAATAGCGCCTTCAACTGTTTTCGTTGACATCCCAATGGCTCTTATTTTTCCGGCTTCTTTCATTTTTTCTAGTGCTTGAAGGCATTCGCCAGAGTCAAGAATGCTGTTGTCTCGGCCATCTGAATGGATTAAGACAATGTCTAAATAGTCTGTTGCTAGATAACGTAAACTTTTCTCTACGCTCTCAATCGTTTTCGCCATTGAAAAATCAAACACCGATTTTCCTGTGATAAATTGTTCGCCTACTTTGGTAGAAATGACCCAATTTTTCCTGTTCTTAAGCAACCGGCCAATTCGTTGTTCACTACTTCCATAAGCGGGTGCAGTATCGATCAAATTGATCCCCTGCTGTTCAGCGATATCTAACAGTGATTCGATTTCTCTGTCGCTAGGTAATGAAAAACCGGTGGGGTATTTAACCTCCTCATTGCGACCAAATTTAACAGTTCCTAATCCAAGGCAGGATACAAGGATGTCAGTGTTGCCGAGCTTACGCTTGCCCATTGTCATAGTGCTAGTTCCATTGTGCAGTGCCAACGCGAGGCTGCTTAAGTATTTTCAAAAGCTCGGAAGTGTCATTCTGCGAATTTGGGGTTATGGAAGATTTCTGTAATTGTTTTATGACCTTATCACCGAGAGCTGGGGCCAAGGTAAGTTTAGTGGGCCACGCCACAAGTATATTACTCTCTTCCGCCAGGTAAGCGTCATCTGGTCTAAAGTTACTATTGACTGCGGGTTCCGCTCGATCTACCGAAAAGCAATCCCAAGTTAAATTTTCTTGTTCTAGCCATGGGAACAATTCTGCGACAAGTTCTTGAGCCGAGTTTAACTGCTCGTCTTTAGATTTGTTTGTACCGGACTCTGCAATCTCACCACCGAGATACCATACTGTTTGTTCTTCAGAAGAACTATGTGAGGTGACTGTCAATCTCGGAGTCAAGTTGAAACTATCACCAATGCAGTGGACAAAGAGGGGAGGTAAATGAGGCCCCTTAACGAAAACCATGTTCAAGGGTCTTCGCTGACACGATATCGTACGTAAGCCGGCCTGTTCGATTAATGCTTCGTTGCCGCTTCCAGCGCAAAAAATCACCTTTTGGCAATCCAGAGAAACAGCGCCTTTGGCTGAGTTTAGTTCGACACCAACAATATCGTTTTCGGAATCCCGATCAAATTCAATGGAAGCGTCAGAGATTCCAAAAATGGACTCCTTATGTCCTTTTTTGAGGGCTTCCAATAGTGACTCGGTGGAGATTACAAAATCAGGTAATTTGTAGAGCGACCCTTTAACAGTGGCCTGTTTAAAAAACTCAGGGTAGTCAGGTTTTTCAACTGCTTCAATTTTGCCGCGCAAGGATTTACTGCCCAAGAAGGTTTTTAAGCGTGAGCGCACTCCAGAGTTCGACCACATAAAATACTGCTCACTGAGCAATTCTGTGCCTCTAAGATCCACGCTGTCGTTACCTTCAAGACATTCACGCCAGCGCTTGGGCATGCCGGCAATGGTATTAGTAGCGCCGGTTAGAACCCCATTGAGAGCATACTTTAAGCCGCCATGAATGATTCCTTGAGAAGCTAATGTCTGACCGCCTCCTAATTCGTCTTGCTCTAATAATATAGCGTGATAGCCTTCAGACTTAAGTCTGTTCAGTAGCCAAAGACCAGCGATACCCCCACCAAAGATGACGATGTCAGTTGAATAGCGTAATGTCATTAGGTACCTTGGGCTACGGTTGATGGTGCTTTAACAAACGATAGAAATTATAACGAGTAAGCCAAGACATTCCCATCATCTCGATAACAGCAGATCTGTAGCAAATAAGTATGTCACGAATTTTTTACAGCCTTTTACTTACAGCAATACTCCCGCTAGTCTTGTTGAGGTTGCTCTATCGTTCGCTCGCGAACCCTGACTACAGGTCTAGGATTCTTGAAAGGTTTGGATTTGGGGGGCTTAAAGGCCTCGGTGCTCACCAGTCAATTGTATTAATCCACGCTGTGTCAGTGGGTGAGGTGATAGCGGCTACGTCTCTCATAGAAGAGCTTTTAGCAAAGGGCAGTACAGTCCTCGTTACCACAATGACGCCCACAGGGTCGGATACGGTACGAGCCAAATTTGGTGAGCGAGTTTTGCACTGCTACTTGCCTTATGACCTCCCGTGGAGTGTGCGCCATTTTCTGACCAAGGTTCAGCCCCAACTAATCATTCTGATGGAAACTGAACTATGGCCAAATTTAGTTCATGTAGGGGCTCAGCGGGGTATTCCAGTCATTCTAGCCAATGGACGTTTATCGAAACGGTCAGCTAAAGGCTACGGTAGATTTCCGAACCTCAGCAGCCAAATGCTTTCTAAGTTTGACCACATTGCCGCCCAGTCTCCCCAAGATGCCCAAAGACTTATTGCTTTAGGTGCTTGTCCTGAAAAAATGACGATTACGGGCAGTTTAAAATTTACGATTTCAGCAACACCGAAAAACCAGACTAGAGACTCATTTATGCAATCCATACTTGACTCTAAACGGCCGGTACTCATTGCTGCAAGCACGAGACTAGGTGAAGAAGAGAAAGTTCTAACCGCATTCAAAATAGCTATTGCTAAAGTCCCTGAATTGCTTCTTGTTATAGTGCCAAGGCACCCGGAAAGGTTTGACCAGGTCGCAGGTTTGGTCAAGCAAAGCGGGATTGACTTACTAAGGCGGTCTGATATGAGGCTACTAAAACAAAACCATCAGGTTTTTCTCGGCGATAGTATGGGTGAAATGATGGCGTATTATAGCTTGGCGAAGCTAGCCTTTGTCGGCGGCAGTCTCGTAGACACTGGCTGCCAGAATGTACTTGAACCAGCCGCTTTAGGTATCCCCGTGTTGGTTGGTCCTTCTCAATACAATTTCGAAACTATTTGCCAGCAATTGGAATCTGCAGGTGCCCTAATTACGGTACAAGATGAAGCTGACCTCGCCAAGCACTGGCTAAGCCTGTTATCAGATACCTCTAAAGCGAAAAAAATGGGCACTAGCGCCATGACTCTGGTGAGTGAGAATCAACAGGCGCTACCAAAACTACTGGCAATTATTGATAAGGTCAGCGCTAACTGAGAAGTTAATGCTGGGGATTTCTTGTTAAGTTTTCGGCACCAGTCTCAGTCACTCTGATATTGTCTTCTATGCGAATACCGCCAAATGGGTAAAGTGCATCTATTAGTTCCCAGTTAAGCAATTTGCCTATTTCAGTTGCTCGAAGTGGTTCCAGAATCATTGGAATGAAATAGCACCCAGGCTCTATTGTGAAAACCATGTTTTGTTCAATAGTGCGGGTATTGCGAAGTGCAGGTGAATGTTCGGGAGCTGGAACTCTAGTTCCCTTTACGTCTTGTTGAAATCCGGCAACATCATGAACCTGAATTCCCAATAAATGGCCAACACCATGGGGCATAAATAGCTGTGGAATACGGTTTTCCTGCATAGTAGACGAGGAGGCGGTAACGATGCCCAGGTTATTTAGTAGATCTCCTATTTTGCTTAAGGTTAAGTCGTGAATTTCTGTATAGTTTTTGCCTGGGACCACCGCTGCAACCAGTTCCGCTTCAAGATGTTCCATGCCCTGTAATAATTCTAGAAAAAGTGGATGAGCCGTTGGCTTTGCATAGGTTCTGGTTATGTCTGAGCCATAGCCGTTGACCCTGTAACCAGCGTCGATTAACAACACCTGACTGTTCGACGCATCGCCTTGTCTCTTGTTTTGGTAATGAAGAATAGCCGACTTCTCGTCGAGGGCAATGATGTTGGTGTAGGGTGCTTCATTTTCGAGAATACCGCAGGCCCCGAGGTAAGCTTGGTGTATTTGATATTCATTGCAGCCCTCTTGGAATGCTTGGCGAGCCGCGTTGTGACCAATCAGGCCTTTGACGTTTGCTTCTCGAAGTTGTTCGAGTTCATAGTCAGACTTATAGGCTCGCTTATAGTCAATAAAGTGCAATAAAGAGTCAGGGTTACAAAGAAGCTCAGCACCGAGTAGTGATTGGGCGAAGTTGGTTTCTTCGCCAAGGTAAATAGTATCCGAAGCTTGGATATGGGTCGTAAGCTCCTCTACTTTTGCAAGCCTGATGATATCAAAAGACTCCGCCCACCAAGATTCGTTAACTATGTTTTGATCGTGCCAGAAGTCCGTTGGAATGACTTGGATATAGCGGGGCCGTTGCCCAGGGCTGAACAAAAGGAATTGATCTGGGCTATTAACAGGAAGCCAATGAAGAAAGTGGCCAAATGCTTGAAATGCTATAGCTCGGTCATCGTGAAAATAAAAGTGCTCACTGCCACTGTGTATGAGAATTGAATTTTTCTGCAGGTCTTCGCAGTGGGACAACGCGCTCTGGTAATTTTTCTGTAAAGTGGCAATATGGTCTGCAAATAAATTCTGTGACGGCATTTCAATAGATTCCTTTGGTTCTGACGTCAATCCTTAGGGGTTATTCTGGATTGATTCTAGGTACAAGTCTTAGAACGGTACTGATAACCATTATACGTTGAATTACGCAGCCACAGAGCAATAAGTTTATAAACTAATTACTAACTCGAGAATTGGCCGGAGAAAAAAATGTTAGAACCCATGTTTGCCCTTGTTATGCTGTCATTCCTCATCATGGTGGTGACGTTTCGATCGCGAATGTCGGCGGTCCGAGCTGGTAAACTGCCCTTAAGCTATTTTGCACTTATGCAGGGAGATGAGGCTCCTGAGCTTGTCGCAAAATCAACCCGTAACTTTAGCAACCTTTTTGAAGTGCCTGTGCTTTTCTACGTAGGTGCGCTGGCCTACCTTGTGCTTGGTATAGGGGAGGCAACCCCTATTTTGTGTGCTTGGCTTTTTGTCGTAGCTAGAGCATTACACAGCATTATTCATTTAACGTATAACAATGTGCTGCATCGGCTTATTATCTTCGGGGCAGGCAATCTTTGCGTATTAGTTATGTGGATAGCGATTATGCAGGCAGCACGGTAACAATGCAGCAGGTTTCATCCCGATAAAGGAGAGTAGTGTGTCAGATGTTGAAGTGTATATGATCGTTAATTTGATCGTTGAGGACCCTGATGAGTACAGGAAATATGAAAAGGGGTTTTTTCCGATATTGAAGCGTTTTGGTGGCGAGTTTGTAACCTATGACGACAAGCAAGAAACCTTTGAAGGAACTGAACCCTTAGAAGGAAGATCGATAATTTTCAAATTTCCTTCGGAACAGGCAGCAAGAGATTGGTATAACGATGAAGACTATCAAGTTCTTTCTGAATTTCGTCGTAATGGGACAACACTTAAGTATTTAACGTTGGTCAGAGGGTTGCCACCAAGAAGCTAAAACCTAATTAATCATATTTACCGGGAGATAACACAATGATCAGAACCACTACACCGACTCTACAAGGGCGAGAAATAACAGATTATTTGGGCGTAGTTGTTGGCGAAGCTATATTGGGTGCCAATATCTTTAAGGATATCTTTGGAGCAGTACGAGATATCGTAGGTGGAAGAGCCGGTGCCTATGAGCAGGAATTGGGTAAGGCGCGGGATATAGCGTTTGAAGAACTAGAAACCGAAGCGCGGATGCTCGGTGCCAACGCGATCGTCGGCATAGATTTAGATTATGAAATTGTAGGTGCCAAAGGCGGTATGATGATGGTCAGTATCAGCGGCACTGCGGTTAAAGTTAAATAACACTCAGTTCGCTGAATGCGCAGAAGTGTGCTTACATACTTTGATGTTTGCACAGGAGCTTAAGCGACGCAGAACTGGCGAAAAATAAAATCACAGTCTACACTGTTACCCTAAGTTAGATTAATTGCTGATATGTTAAGGATAACCTCCAGCGATGAAAGACTTCATTACTTTGCGAAAGCCGTCGGTTTTGCATCGAGTTTTCAATTGGCTTGCTGCCAATTTTATTGAATACTCCAAACCATTTCGATTCAACTCTGGAATCAATTTTCGACCGTCTTTGGGAAACAGCCTGAGAAGGCTATGGTTTTTGGTTTCAAAAACTAGGCCCCCTAAAGGTCAATCTCAAAAGCCTAGTCTCAACGAGTCTAGGGCAACCGTTCACGCTAGGCTATTACAGCTTTCTTTCTATCTTAGGGAGCCGCTGAAAGAGACCCAGGAACTACTGAACAGAAACGAAAAACACCTTCAAAAAGTGGAAATTCTAAGGAATCACCCACAAAGACATTCTACCTTAGTCGAACACATCAAGAAGATTCACGTACCTCAGGAAAGCCATTTCAAGCATTTGGATGCTGCCGATGAAACACCAAAAATCATTGTGAGCTTTCATTTCGGAGACTTTATTTATGGTGTGCACAAACTTCTAAGCAGCCAGGAAAGTACTGCGAATACCCTAGTGTTGAGTCAAAAAAAGTCCACTGAACAGTATTTAAAAAACATGAAATCTGCATTCGGCGAAAACTCGGCGAGCTTAGAAAATCAACTGTTGCTTGATGAAGTTACCATTAAAGACTTGATGGTCTTTCTTCGGCGCCCAAAAAGTCGCTTAGTGATGTTCGCTGATTTACCGAGTGCCTATGGCGAAACAACAGAGATAAATTTTCTGGGAAGAAAAGCATTTTTTCCCCGAAGTATTGGCTTGCTTGCTCTAGCGAGCAAGGTGCCTATTTTGCCGGTAATCTGTATTAACGCCAATACCGGTCATCGAGTTGAGATTGGCAAACAAATAGAGCCCAATGCAGTTTTTAATGAAACTAAAGCAGATGCTATTACTCGAATTACGCAAACCCAAATAGATTTTTTTGAATATTATTTTCTTCAAGACAAAAGCCAGTGGCGTTATTTACAGTATCTAGCTCAATACTTTGTAAAAGGAAGCTGAAACAAGCATTAATCAACTCAACTAACTAACTAAGGAAAAGTTTATGAACAAGGATGTTCAAGACAATGTGCTTTCCAATATTCTCAACTTACTGTCTGACTACAGCGATAACGCGTTGGTGGACGATGAGTCTATATCAGACTCTTCGTTGTCAGAACTGGTAGACGATTCACTTTCTGTATTAGAAATTATCTATGAGCTCGAAGACAAATTCCAGGTCACAATTGCCGCTGAGAGACTAGAGAGTCTTCGTACAGTAGGTGACTTAGCCACTGCTGTGAACCATGAATTAAAAGTCTGCCAGCAATGAGTGACTCAGAATGCCAGAGTGGCGAATTGTTTCGCCCGGAAGTACTCATATATCAGCAAGAACGTAAAGCAGGACGTGCAGTAATATCTCAGTCCTCTGCTATAAGATATCTAGTATGGAGCAGTATATTTTTACTTTGTATTGCTCTGATTGTTCTTTGCTTTATGCGCTACAAGGAAACTCAGCCCGCACGGGGAATACTTGAGCACAGGTCAGTAAGTACTAAAACCAAGTCTCCAGTCTCTGCCGTGGTAACAAAAATTTATATTGAGGAAGGAGAATTTGCTCGTAAAGGGCAAGTGCTCATGACGTTGTCTACTGAGATACTTGATGGTGATGGCCAGAGCCAAATACATGCGGTTATTGAGCGCCTACGTATTGATCGGGAAGAAATTCTTAAGAAATTGGACGCGCAACGCAGCCACTTTTCCATTGAAAATAAACGACTCGTCGCAAATACCACTTCCCTGAAAGAAACAGCTAAGGTGCTAAAAATTGAAGCCGAGCTGTTAGATCAAAAAATGAAGTTGAGCAATAACGCGCTGTCTTCATTTGAGAGCTTACTTGCTACGGCGGGTGTCTCACAAATGCAATACGACCGTGAAGTCGTATTGAACCTAGACCTTGCCCGAGATCAAAACGCCATTGAAGGTAAGCTGATTGAAACCTCTTCAGATCTCATTGATAGAACTCTTCAGTTAGAACTGCTCTCTCTCAACTTTAGTACTCAAAAATTTGAAAATGAGCAAGAGCTACTCCGTGTCGACAATGAAATAGCAAGCCTGCAACAGCAGACTCAGATCACCATTCAGGCCGCTCAAGAGGGAATCGTCACGAGCTTAGCAGTTCAAAGCGGCTCACCCGTGTCTGCGGGTCAGACACTGGTATCGATGTCACCCAAGAACGGCGAGCTCGAAGCGATACTATTCGTTCCATCCAGTGTTATAGGTCGAATTCATACCGAGCAGGAGATGTTACTGGCCTTTGACGCTTTCCCAGTCTCGGAATTTGGGTATATCCGCGGACAAGTCTCAGCAATTAGTCGTGCCCCCCTTGACCCGAGGGAAGCCTTGCTGCCGGTGGCTGGCTTGACCGAACCGGTTTTTAAAGTGACGGCAAAACTTCAACAATCCTACATTGATGGTTCTGATACTTATCCACTTCTCAGCGGCTTTCAACTGACAGCAGATTTTGTAGTAGAGGATCTATCCCTGCTTGAATTCATATTTAAACCGGTACTCAAACTCAAAGGAAAACTACTATGAATTCGCTATTTGCGCCCAGAGGCGCACTGCCAATGTTCTTTCAGGCGGAGACGAGTGAATGTGGATTGACCTGTCTTGCGATGATTGCCAGCTATCATGGAAACAAAATTGGCATCCGTGATTTAAGAGAATCTCACAAGTTGTCTGGAATCGGCGCTTCGATCAAAGATCTCATTGCAGCTGCAGGGAAATTGAAACTCCGGTGTCGACCCCTTAAAGCCGAATGCAGTGAGCTCAAGAATTTGGAGTTGCCGGTTATATTACACTGGGACTTAGATCACTTTGTGGTGCTAAAAAAGATTGCTAGGAAAAAGGTATGGATTCATGACCCAGCGGTAGGAGTGAGGGAGTATCCGCTCGCTGAAGTTGGATTACATTTTACAGGCGTGGCATTAGAGGTGAGAAAAGGAAAGGACTTCGAGGCAAAATCTGAACGACCCCAGTTTACCCTCAGCCAGCTTTTCGAACCAGGTAAAGGATTTTTTAAGGTCATCACCCAAGTATTTCTGATGTCCGTCCTGATTCAAATTCTCTCAATCTTGAATCCCTTATATCTTCAATTAGTTATAGATCAAGGCTTAGCGCTCAGAGATGGAGACCTGATTCTACTACTGACTCTTTTGTTTCTAATCATTCTAGTTGCCAAATCTGTGGTGAGTTACTTTCGAGCCGTTGTGCTACTCCAGTTCTCTAACCAGCTGGGATTTCAACTTGCTGAAAATACATTCCACCATCTAATCCGGCTCCCTCTTAAGTTTTTTGAGAAAAGAGAAATGGGAGACATTGTTTCTCGCTTCTCTTCCCTAGAAAGCATAAAACAATTGGTGACTCAGGAGATGATCACTGTCGTTGTCGATGGACTCTTTTCTGTGTTTACACTTTTTCTCTTGTATCTATACAGTCCTCTTTTGTGCGGGATATCCATTGTGGGTATCACTCTCTTTTGTTTTCTCAGAATTGCGTCAATTCCAAAAGAAAAAATATTGAGAGAAGAGGCACTGGTTGCCGGCGCTAAGCAACAAACCTCGTTCATGGAAAACGTACGAAGTATTTCAACCACCAAATTGAATGGCATAGAAAGGGAGCGTGAGCATGAATGGTTGTCGAACTATGTGGGCTTCGTCAACTCGGGCTACTACTTAGGATCATTCCAGCTTTCCGTATCTACCGCTCAAGGGCTTATCTTTGGTATAGACCATGTTTTGACTATCTATTTCGGAGCGACTCTCGTCTTCGACCAAATACTGACCATTGGCCAGTTAATGAGTTTCGTATTTTTAAAGCAGCATTTTATTGGCTCTGTTACTTCCATGGTGCCTAAGCTTGCTGAGATTAAATTGATGCGTTTGGAACTAGAGCGCTTGTCAGATATCACCACTCATGAAAAAGATGAAGAAAGTGCTGCAGGGAGCCTAGCAAATTTATCGTTGCCGGCTACTGTCAATGTGAACGGTTTGGAGTTTGCTTACAGTGACCATAGTCCAACCATAATTCAGGGCCTTAGTTGCCAACTGGGTGTGGGAGAAAGTCTCGGGGTTTGGGGAACGTCAGGTAGCGGGAAATCTACCTTTCTAAAACTGTTGGTGGGCCACGAAAAACCAAGCGCTGGCACTATATATTATGGGGATCGAGTTATTGGTGAATTGTCCAAAGAAGAAAGGCGAGGTTATCTTGGCGCTGTATTGCACGACGAGACTCTTCTATTGGGAAGTATCGCCTATAACATTCACTTGGACTTAGCGAAATATGACGAAGAAAAATTGATGAGCATATGTGATTTTGTCGGTTTTAGTGACGTAGTCAAAGCGCTTCCCATGGGATTTAGCACCAAGGTTGGAGAGCTGGGAGTATTCTTTTCAGCTGGGCAAATACAGAGGTTACTACTGGCTCGGGCTCTGTATCAAGAGCCGAAAATACTCATACTTGACGAAGCCTTGTCTCATTTGTCTGAAGAAGCTGGGGTCGCGCTTTTGACTAAGATCCGTAACCGCGGAATCACTCTAATTTTAGTTAGCCACAGCCCTACACTTCTTAGTGCCACGGACAAGCAGCTGATGCTTGATTGAGAAGCAGCCTGCTAAATTCCAACTAACAATTTCAAAACCGATGTTATTTCCAAGGAGGGAAAAATGACAGCGAAACCCAGAACAGTCACCGCCACTAAGTCCTATTGCGTTTACTTCAAAGGAGCGGCCTGCAGTGATGCTTTCATTGACGACTTTTGTTTGAAATATTTTCAGCTCCGGCTCTGTAATGGATTGCAGCCTTATAAAGTAAAACTTCATGCCTATGCGCTTCTTGCAAATGAAGGTTTTCTGCTTGTTACCCCCGCCACCTCAACCGGTTTGGGTCAACTTATGAAAGCGCTAAGCAAGGACTACAACAGTTATTTCAGTAAGCGTTTCGAACGGGAATCGTCTCCAATTGGAAACAATTTTATGGTTACTCCACTAGACGGGGACAAACTCATTTTGGACTGCCAGAAGTACATTGAGAGGAGAGTTCTCGATGAAGGTTTGCGTCAGCATGCGGGGGCTTATCAATGGTCGAGCTACACAGCTAATTCGTTTGGTTGTCGTTCAAATTTTGTGACTCCGCATCTTGCATTCAGTGATTATCTTCACCAGTTAAGTAACCCCTATAAGGCGTATAGAGAATTCATTGCGCAGCCCTTTGTCGACAATTATTTAGCCTATATTGATAGGCAAGTAAAATCCGGTAAAGCTCTCGCTAAAGTAAGATCTCCTGTAGCAAAGCCCGTCAGGGTCAGAAGAAAGGTGGTTAAGCAATATTCACAGTCAATTTGGTTGTAAGGAAAAGATTTCTGTAGTGGAAAATTGTTACATGAGGCTGTATATGCTTCAATTGGGGCTGCGCTGACCGACAAACCAACTACACTGTGATTAGATCCTTAAAATGAGTTCAAAATCGGCAAGATTCCATCCGTTTTATGATCCGCACAGTCACAACGGCGGTCTGAGTAACGGGATTAAAGCGCTAATATCGCTAGGTCTAGGAGCCGTTTACGGAGCTGCCCAATTTGTAACTATGCCAAACCGCGCGGCGTTTTATAGCGAGAATTGTCTAATTCTTGCGGCAATTATTACCACCGCTGTGATGGCACTCTATTTGGCCACTGATGTGTTCAGAGAGAGCTTGGACACAGTAGATAAGTTTTACGGCAGCGATGAAATAACCAGCCAGATTGTTGATCACTGGCTAAGTGATAAGCAATTCTATTTAGCCGGCTCGGCCGGCGCAGTAGCCAATATGGCAGTGGCTCATGTTCTAGGAATTCCAGGAGAATTCCACATAGCTTACAGCTCCTTAGTGGTTATGTATTCTGGCTATCTTATCTCTGGCTTCGCAGCAGGCATGGGTTTGCTGGCTATAATCGCGGTAATCGCCCTTTATTTAAAGTTGGCCCCCAGCCTTGAACAAGCCCTTGACCCAAAAGACCCTGATGGCAACGGCGGTATCAAAAGATTAGGTGACGCGCTTTGGTTTTTCGCCACATTAATTGCCGCGTTAGCCGTGCTGATCTGCATCTACATGTTCGGTGTTAGCTGGCAATCCATCCACCAGCCTGCCGTGCGAATCGTATTTATATTTTGGATCTCTCTGCCTTTTTTAGTGGCAATGTCGATAGTGTTGATTCCTGGGCTGGCAGTTCGACGACATGTAGGGCATTACAAAATCAGACATGAAAGTCAGTTAAAACAAGAAAAAGCAGAACTTTATTCGTCATTCAAACAATTCAAAAATGTAGACGATGAAGACATCATCAGCAGTAAGAAAGAACTGTCTGAAAAGCTGACTGAAATCAGCGTCCAAATGGAGCAGCTGCGCAAGATGCGAAAATCTCATATCGATGGCAGAGAGGATACTTAGTTCCGCCATCATTTTTCTGAGAAGTAAGGCCTCAGGTCGAGGCCAGACATTTGCCGATTATTCGTAGTTTTCTAAACTTGGGCACGAACAGAATAGATTACGATCTCCATAGACATTATCGATCCTATTCACACTTGGCCAATACTTGCTTAACTCGTCAGAGCCCAGTGGAAACGCCGCTTCGTTTTTGGTGTAAGGCCTATCCCAACTATCATCTAGCATATCTTGAATTGTATGTGGTGCATTCTTAAGGGGATTGTTTTCCCCGTCAATCTCACCCGCTTCTACAGCAGCGATCTCTGCTCGGATTTGAATCATTGCATCAATAAACCGATCAAGTTCTACTAGTGACTCGCTTTCTGTTGGCTCTATCATCAACGTGCCAGCCACTGGGAAAGACATTGTCGGCGCGTGAAAACCAAAATCCATAAGCCGCTTGGCGATGTCTTCTTCACTAATTCCTGTCGCTTGCTTAAGTGGACGAAGGTCGATGATACATTCATGAGCAACCATGTCGCTGCCACCTTTGTACAGGACAGGGTAGTGAGGTGCCAACTTAGTTGCGATGTAGTTAGCGCCAAGGATAGCCACCTGAGTCGCTTTTAAGAGCCCCTCAGCTCCCATCATGGCGATATACATCCAGGATATCGGTAAGATACTGGAACTGCCCCAAGGTGCAGCGGATACAGCTGAATTCGTACTGTTTGGGCCAACCAGTTCGATCAATGAGTGGTTGGCGACAAAAGGAGCTAAATGAGACTTAATACCTATTGGTCCCATGCCTGGCCCGCCGCCGCCATGAGGTATGCAGAAAGTCTTATGCAAATTTACGTGAGATACGTCTGCTCCGATTTCACCTGGTTTCGAAACCCCTACTTGAGCATTGAGGTTGGCACCATCCATGTAAACCTGGCCGCCGTTGTCATGGACGATCTGACAAATTTCTTTGACTGCCTCTTCGAACACGCCATGGGTGGAAGGGTAAGTAATCATTAGTGCGGCCAAATCATTTTGGTGAAGTGTTGCTTTTTGCTTTAAGTCTTCTACATCAATGTTGCCGTTATCGTCACAGGCCACTAAGACTACTTTCATGCCGATCATTTGAGCACTTGCAGGATTGGTGCCGTGAGCTGAGGTTGGTATCAAACAAATATTTCTGTTGTCTTGTCCGAGGCTTTCTAAGTACTTCTTAATCGCAAGCAAGCCAGCATATTCGCCCTGGGCTCCAGAATTAGGTTGCATGCTTACTGCATCAAAGCCGGTTATTTCGGCGAGCATATTTTCCAAGCCGGTTATCATTTCCCTGTAGCCGGCCATTTGATCGATCGGTGTAAAAGGGTGTGGCTTTGAAAACTCGGGCCAACTGATAGGTATCATTTCAGCAGCCGCATTCAACTTCATCGTGCACGATCCTAGGGGAATCATTGAATGAGTTAACGAAATATCTTTGTTTTCTAAGCGTTTAATGTAGCGCATCATTTCCGTTTCACTGTGGAAACGATTGAAGTTGGGGTGTTGTAAAAATGCGCTTTGACGGCGTAAAGTTTCTGGTATAACGCTGAGGTTCTCGCCATTGGTTATCGCAGAATCAATAGCCAACACATCAAGAGCATCAGCTCCATCACCTACAATAATACGCCATAGAGTATTGAGATCATCTTCATTGGTGCATTCGTCCAGACTAATCCCAAGTGTGCCAAATTCAGCAAGCCTGTCGGTTCTCAGGTTTACTCCTGCTGCTCGGGCACGAGCGAGAACGTCACGTGACTCACCGTCACCAATTTTCAGTGTCAATGTATCAAAATAATTTTGATTAACTAACTTTGCCCCGGCCTTTTCTAAGCCAATAGCTAATATGGACGTTAGGCGATGGATTCTTTGGGCAATATTTTTTATGCCTGCGGGACCATGATACATAGTATAGAGAGCCGCAATATTTGCTAACAAAACTTGTGCAGTGCAAATGTTGCTGTTCGCCTTTTCTCTACGAATGTGCTGCTCTCTTGTTTGCAACGCCATGCGATAGGCTTGTTTGCCTCTAGAATCTACTGATACACCTATTATGCGGCCTGGTACTGCCCGTTTATATTCCTCTTTGGTTGCAAAGTAAGCCGCATGGGGTCCGCCATAACCCATTGGAACACCAAATCGCTGGGTGGTTCCGATAACAGCATCGGCTCCCATTTCTCCAGGCGCTTTAAGTAGCGCAAGGCTCATTAAATCTGCGGCAACAACAGCAACCGCCTTGTTGTCATGAAGGCTGGAAATAAGTTGGGTTAAATCACTGGCATCACCCTGTGCCGAAGGGTATTGAAATAATGCGCCAAAAACTTCGGCGTAAGGTATGGCATCACGCTCTGCGATAACTAGCTCGAAACCGAATCTTTCTGCGCGGGTTCTTAAAACATCGATTGTCTGAGGAAAGCATTGCTGGTCAACGAAAAACTTATTGGCGCTACGGTTTTTACTTACGCGTTTAGCGAGTGCCATAGCTTCGGCTGCGGCTGTTGCTTCATCGAGTAAGGAGGCATTGGCTAAATCCATCGCCGTTAGGTCTAGAACCATCTGTTGGAAATGAAGCAAGCATTCAAGCCGCCCTTGCGAGATCTCTGGTTGATAGGGTGTATAAGCGGTGTACCACCCGGGGTTCTCTAGGACATTTCTGGCTATTACGTTCGGTGTATGGGTGTCGTAATATCCAAGCCCAATAAAAGAACGTAAGTTCTGGTTGCGTCCAGCAATGGATTTAAGCTGAGCAAGCGTGTCGCTTTCAGTTTGAGCCGGCGGTAAATCCAATGGCTTCTTCAGCGCTATGCTAGCGGGTACAGTCTTTTCAACTAATGCCTCTAGGGACTCTAGATTGAGCTCTGCAAGCATTGCCCTGATCTGCTGTTCATCCGGTCCAATGTGACGATCGATAAACTCGTTAGGGTATTGCAACGATTTGAGGGTTGGAGCGGAGTCATTGCCCGCCGGTGCTGGAGTCGTTGCTGAAGATTTACGCGTTTGCATTGCCATCCTTTAGAGATTCGACAGAAAAGAGGTCAATCAGTTTAAGAGTTTTGATCGACCAATTTTAGTTAGTGATGATGTAAGAGCTAATCTCGCAGAGTTCGAGATTGCTGGGCTACTAGGTATTGAAATAAACGCTAATAACCCGGAATAAGATCATTCGCTTTCGCAATGTTCAGAATAGGCCTCAGCGTCTAATAGTTCGTCGAGTTCGGCTTCGTCACTCAATTTCACTTTAAAAAACCAGCCACTGTCATAAGGCTGAGAATTGACAGTTTCAGGGCTGTCTACTAACTCTTCGTTTATTGCTAAGACTTCACCAGAAAGAGGGCTATAAATATCAGAGGCCGCCTTGACTGATTCAACCACTGCGATTTCCTCTTTGGCGATAACCATCGCTCCCACTTCTGGCAGCTCTACGAATACAATATCGCCGAGCGCGTCTTGAGCGTGGTCGCTAATACCGATAGTTGCGACTCCATCATCGTCCACGCGAGCCCATTCATGGGAGGTCGCATATTTTAAATCGTCTGGAAAATTGCTCACTCAAAGACCCTCTTATTTCAATGTTTTTAAATTATAGGAGACCAACTATTTTACTAGCTTAATCAACTATTTTCTTACCAAATCGGACAAAATTTGGTTTTACTATCCGTACTTCAGAGAGCTTGCCTCTGAGATTAACCTGACACTGTGTGCTGGAAGCTGGAATTCTAGCTAATGCGATTGAATGCTTCAATGTAGGAGAAAAACTGCCGCTGGTAATAGTACCGCTTCCGCAGTCGGTTTCCACTATTTGCCCCTCTCGCAGTACCCCTCGAGATTCAAGCACTAAGCCTACCAGCTTAGGAAGCTCTCCCTGCTCTTGCAAAAGGAGTTGCTTGCTCACGGCTTCTCGTCCGATAAATGCTCGGTCTTCGGGTTCCCATACGATGGTATTACCCATATTGGCCTCTAACGGTGAGGTAGTGTCATCCATATCGTGGCCATAGAGATTCATACCGGCTTCCAAACGCAAGGTATCTCGAGCTCCCAGGCCCACCGGTTTAACGCCTACAGCAAGAAGTTTGTCCCAGAGTGCGGGTGCTTCAGACTCTGGGAAAATTAGTTCTACGCCCTTCTCGCCGGTATAACCCGTGCGGGCAATAAAGGTTTCACCGAGCTCTATGCCACGAAAATTCTTTAGTCCTAGCACAGCTTGACCTTGCTCTGTGGGCAGCACTTTGGTGATCGCTTCGATTGATTGGGGGCCATGCACGGCTAAAATCGCCAGACGAGGGCGCTCCTCGATGGCAATCTGATAACCTCGGGAATGCTCTGTCATCCAGCTTAAATCTTTCATTCTGGTGGCGCAGTTCACCACTAGCCGGTAGCCAAAGCTCATACGGTAGACGATGAGATCATCTACCACGCCACCTTCATGATTAAGCATCGCGCTGTATAACGCTCTGCCTTGTTCATCCAACTTCGCAACATCATTGGCCAGCAGATTGCGCAGGTAGGCCAATGCATCGACCCCGCTAATATCAACAACAGTCATATGGGAAACGTCAAAGACACCGGCAGAAGTTCTAACCTGATTGTGCTCGTCGATTTGGGAGCCATAATTAATTGGCATATCCCATCCGGCAAAATCTACCATTTTGGCGCCAGATTCTAGATGCTTGGAGTGGAGAGAGGTTTGCTGACCCATGACTGTGAATCTCTGTGTTGAATTGCTAAATCGAAGCCGCGATTTTACAGATAGCACTCACCGAAAGACAGCAGAATTGAGAACTGCTTTTTTGGATTCTGACAACATTCGGCGCAGTATCCACGGGAACTCGCTGGGCTGGGCATTGGTAGCTAGCTATTGAGGCGATCCCGCTGCAACGCTAAAGGCAAGCGCTAAAACAAGCGTGGGGAGAACTGGCAAGAAGCAGAGAATAAGTGGTTCGGAGAAATTGGAGGAAACCTGACGCGGCAGATTCAAAAAAGGGGCAATGCGTTCGCCCCTTTCTTCATATCCGGCAGCTTGAAACTACTGCATACTAGCTGCGGCTTCCAAGATAGCTTCGAAATCAGGGCGATCCCGGTAGCTTTCTTCAGCGAATTTAAACGTAATAACACCTTCCCCATTCACCAAGAAAATACCTGGGTAAGGGATACCATAGACTCTGTGTCCTGGCTCATATTCCGTATTACGAATGCCAAGCGCATTTACGTGCTGAACATCCTCGTCATGTAAGAGCGGGAATTCAACTGCTTGATCTTCCTGAACTTCCTTCAGGAACTCAACTGAGTCATAGGTGATGGCGGCAATGCCGAAACCCAGGTTTTCGAATTGTTCTGTAACGTCGGTCAGCTGCACGAGCTGAGATTTACAGAATGGTCACCAATCGAAGGATCGGCTGAACATAAAAAGCAGTCCGGATTCGCCTTTAAGGTCGTCAAAGCTTCGTACCGTTCCATCTTGGTCTTGGGCAGAAATTGCCGGTAGGTTGGCACCGACAGGAAAGTCTGGAGCCCAAACAAAATCTTGGGCGAGCCCAAGTTGGACCGTGGAGCTAAACAGCAAAGCCATAAAGACTTTAGTAAGCATACTGATTCGCGGGTTTGTGTAACGCTGCATGGAAATTCCTCATAATTCGCTCATGTGCATTAATGCACATTAACTAATAACCTGACAATCGCTTGTTTTCTTTCATCCAACCTGGGAAATGTTAAAAAGACTGGGTAAGGGAGAAGAAGCACCGTTTGTGAGCGCGCCAGCTCAGCAGCTTACGGAGGGAGATTTTCAATCAAGATCAGCTAAGAATCTCTGACCTCGAGGCAAATAGTTGTTATCGCTATCCAACGAAAAAACAACGGAAGCAGATCTGCCAATGATTTCGCCTCGAGGTATGAAGCTATAAACTCTGCTGTCTGCGCTGTTATCCCGGTTATCACCGAGAACGAAATACTGATCGCTTGGCACAATTGCCGGTCCGTAGCTTCGACTAGTGCGGCTAACAAAGCTCGTGCTCAACTGCGCTTGGTGAGACTTGTCCGGAAGCTCTTCGAGAATAATCATCGAGTCTGGATCCCGCGACAATATCTCATAATTGGCTGCCTCGCCATTGATCACAAGAGCATTGTTTTGCATGTAAATAGTGTCACCGGGTAAGCCTACGATTCTTTTCACCAATCGCTTTCCTGCTTTCTTGGAATCGATGATCACAATGTCGCCACGGGCAGGGTCATTGGTAGCAGCGAGGGAGATTTCAGTGAAAGGGATTTTCACATCATAGGCGAGTTTGTTTACCCATACCTTATCCCCATCTAGCAGAGTTGGCTGCATTGAGGCGCCAGAAATCGAACTTAGATCGGCTATGGCACTTTTAAAAAATACGATGCAGGCCAGCAGCATAAAAAACTGTCGGTTTTCCCGCCAAAATCCGGCCCAGGCTTTTTCGGCCCGCTGCCACAGTGGAGGGTTTATTGCCGCAGTTGGTATTGTTTTCGAGGTAGGTTCTTGCGTGTTTGCGTCGTTATCAGTCATGCATTTATGATTAACCAGTCAAGCGCGCTATGTCAAATAAGCTTGCCTACTCTGCTGCACTCTATTGCAATCTTGCTGCGTCTTAAATATCCTGTTTATCCATACAGTATTAGTGGCTATCTCAAACCATGGTTCTCAACAGCTTCCATCCGGCCTGTAAAAACTGGTTCGAATCACAATTTGGTCAGCCCACCAAGGCACAGGCGGAGGCTTGGCCAGCAATCAAAGCGGGTAAGCACACACTTATCAGCGCCCCCACAGGCAGCGGCAAAACCCTAGCAGCATTCTATGCAGCCATTGATGGTTTAGTGCAGCAGGGGTTAGAGCGGCGTCTTTCAGACGGTGTTCAAATACTTTATGTCTCGCCTTTAAAAGCTCTCAGCAACGACATAAAGAAAAATCTAGAGTCCCCTCTTGATGGCATCGCTGAGCATCTACATTTGGCCGGCGAAACACCGGTAAACATTCGAACAGGCGTGCGCACCGGTGACACTCCTGCAAGCGAACGCCAGAAAATGGCGAAAAAGCCACCTCATATTTTAGTCACCACGCCGGAGTCTTTATATTTATTGTTAACGAGCGCCAGTGGCCGAGCCATGCTGGCGAGTGTTTCAACTCTAATTGTTGATGAAATACATGCCTTGTTGGGAGATAAGCGAGGTTCGCATCTGGCTTTGTCGATAGAAAGATTGCAGCGGCTGGTGCTCAGCAATGGCGGTCAGCACTTGCAGCGAGTGGGACTTTCTGCGACTCAAAAACCGATTGAAATGGTTGCGAAATATCTGGTTGGAAATAGCCAAATTAGCGGCGGAGAAGCAGACTGTGTAATCGTGGATTCAGGCTTTAGGCGATCCATCGAAGTGAGTCTAGAAGTCCCCGGGTCACCATTGTCAGCGCTCATGAGTAACGAGGTGTGGGACGAACTGTACGAGCGCTTGGTTTCTTTGGTGGCTGCACACGACACTACTCTGGTATTTGTAAATACCAGACGGCTTTCGGAACGACTAGCGTTGGCCCTAACTGAAAGATTGGGCGAGGGTGCCGTGTGTTCTCACCACGGTAGTATGAGTAAAGATCACCGTCACGCGGCTGAGCAAAAGCTCAAAGCAGGCGACCTTAAAGTGTTAGTCGCCACCGCATCAATGGAGCTAGGTATCGACATTGGTTCGGTGGATTTAGTTGTGCAATTCTCCTCACCTAAAAGCATTGCTACTTTTCTGCAGCGAGTGGGTCGTAGCGGCCATTCAATTCATGGCACTCCCAAAGGAATTTTATTTCCTCTTACCCGAGACGATTTAATTGAAGCGGCTGCGCTTTTGCAGTCTCTCAAAATGGGTGAGCTGGACCAGATTGTTATGCCGGAGAAGCCGTTAGATATTCTTTCTCAGCAAATAGTGGCAGAACTGTCAGCACCGGTTGTGGTGGGTGAAGACAATGAAGACGCATGGGATATTGATCAGCTCTTTGAACTCTTTGCCAACGCCTATCCCTACAGAGACTTAAGTCGCCAGGAATTTGATGTCTTAGTCTCTATGCTCGCTGAAGGATATACAACTCGGAGAGGGCGACGCGGCACCCACATTCATTTAGATAATATCAATAACAAAATTCGAGCTCGACGTGGATCGAATTTGATCGCTCTTACTAACGGTGGAGCGATACCTGATATGTTCGATTATCAGGTGGTGCTTGATCCTGAAGACACTGTGGTTGGGACGTTAAACGAAGATTTTGCGTTGGAGGCTATGCCTGGCGATGTGTTTACACTGGGAACTCATAGCTGGCAGCTACTAAGAGTTGATGGGTTAAAAGTGCGTGTGAGGGATGCTCAGGGCATGCCTCCCTCCATACCCTTTTGGTTTGGTGAAGGACCCGGTAGAACACTAGAGCTTTCAGAATCTGTCTCTAGACTAAAAGAGACAGTCTCCAAACTCTTGATTGACGATTCGGCAAATGGAGCGGTTCAGTGGTTAGCTGAAACCGCTGACCTACCGCGATCTGCTTCCACTCAAATAGTGGAATATCTTCAATCAGGAATGAATGCTCTCGGGATAATGCCTACCCGTGAAAATCTCGTGATGGAACGATTTTTTGACGAAGTAGGAGATATGCATGTTGTGATTCACTCACCTTTTGGCAGCAGGCTTAACCGAGGTTGGGGTTTGGCTTTAAGAAAAAGGTTTTGTAAGTCGTTTAACTTTGAATTACAAGCAGCGGCGAATGAAGACAGTATTGTGATCTCTTTGGGCTCTGTCCATAGTTTTCCCCTCGATGACGTGTTCCGTTATCTACAATCCACTACTGTAAAAGATGTATTGATACAGGCACTGTTAGATGCGCCCATGTTTGAAGTCAGATGGCGTTGGAATGCAACCCGTTCTCTTGCTATTCAAAGAAATCGAAGTGGTAAACGTGTGCCTCCTCAATTTCAGCGAATGGATGCTGAAGACTTAATAGCCCATGTTTTTCCTGACCAAATTGCTTGCCAAGAAAATTTGACCGGCCGTCGAGATGTGCCCAATCATCCGTTGGTTAATCAAAGTATTCATGACTGTCTTACCGAGGCAATGGACATTGACGAATTAACTCAGCTTATTGGGAAAATAGAAAAGAACGAGTTGACTCTAGTTGCTAAAGATTTACGCGAACCTTCTCCTTTTGCTCAAGAAATTATCAACGCTAGACCTTACGCGTTTTTGGATGATGCGCCATTTGAGGAGCGCCGTACAAATGCGATTAAGAATAGAAGCTGGTCTGACCCTAGTGATCGAGCAGACTACAGTGTGCTCGACGCGGAAGCTATTGCAAAAGTCCGTGAAGAAGCTTGGCCCTATGTGAGTAACAGTGATGAGCTACATGATGGCCTGTTTGGATTAGCTTACATGACTCAAACGGAATTCAATCAGCGCAATTATGACGCGTTTGCGGTTCCCTTGTATGAAAGTAACAGGGCAGTAGCCATTAAGTTAAGCCATGCAGATGTCACTCTTGTGGTGGCGACGGAAACAATACCTAAGTTTGCTTCACTTTTCCCTGAGACTTTTAGCAAAATAATGCTGCCTGATTTTTTACAAACTCAGCAGTGGGAGCCGGAACACGCGTTACGGGAAATTGTGCGCGGAAGGCTAGATGGAATGGGTCCATTGCTGGCTTCTGATATCGCTGACGAACTAGGGATTGCTGAGACAAAAGTGAGTGCAGCGCTTATTGCCCTAGAAGTTGAAGGTTTCGTGTTTCAGGGAAATTATACTCCGGCACAACATGGGTCTGTTACGACCGCAGGCAGGCCAGTAGAGTGGTGTGAACGTCGGCTACTGCAACGTATCCATCGTTACACTATTGATGCACACCGAAAGAGTATCAAGCCAGTTTCATTGGAGGTTTATACGCAGTTTTTATTCGAACGCCATCAGCTTAAATCCGCCGATGAGAGTGAGTCGAGTTTCCCAATGTTAGATGGACAAACACAGCTTCAAAACACCTTGGGGTTGCTTGATGGTATCGCCGCGCCCGCTGCCGCGTGGGAATCTGAAATTTACCCAGCAAGAGTAGAGGGTTATGACCCTGGCTGGTTAGACGTCATGTGCATCAGCGGTAAGGTGGCGTGGGGAAGGTATTCTTTGCCGGCACAGTCTCAGCGAAAGTCACAGCCCAAACTGCAACATAAATTGCAAGAACAGCCACCCCAGTCAGTGAGCCGAAAAAGAGGTGGGGGACCGATAAAGAGCACGTCTATAAGCCTAGTATCACGGCAAAATATCGATCTCTGGCAAGCATTGGCGAATACTCAAAAAAATGATAACCGAGAGCCGGTTTTGAGCGGGGTTGCTGCCAAAATCGAAAGTGATTTACAAAGCCATGGGGCAAGCTTTTTTGATCAAGTGCAAACAAGAACTGGGTTATTAAAAACCCAACTTGAGGAGGGCCTCTCTGAGCTAGTGGGAATAGGTCGAATTAGCAGTGACAGTTTTACAGGGCTGCGGGCTTTATTAACACCCAATAGTAAGAAACCCAGCTCGCACCGAAGGCGCCATCGCACTGCAATGTTTGGAGTAGAAGATGCAGGTAGATGGAGTTTACTGGATACGTTTACCCAATCTGTGAAAGACAAGCCCAGCAGGCATTGGGAGGTCTTGGATGAAGAACAGTTGGAGCGACTGGTCGCTATTTATTTGCAACGCTGGGGCGTGTTATTCCGTTCCCTGTTAGAGCGTGAATTATACGCACCGCCGTGGCGAGTGCTGCTGCGCACTCTAAGGACACTGGAATTACGGGGAGTCGTTCGAGGAGGCCGATTTGTCGCGGGAGTTGGAGGCGAACAATTCGCTTACTCTGAAACGGTAGATGATCTTCGAAAAGCGGGTAAAGCAAAGCAGACAGCTGGACCGGGTAAATTTTATAGCATGTCAGCCACTGACCCGCTCAACCTATTGAACTTAGTTTTACCAAATCAAAAATTGTCCAGACTGCTGACTAATCGAGTTCTGTATCGGGGCGGAATTCCAATTGCAGTTCTTGAAACAGGAAAAGTCCACTTTCTCCGCGACGTTGCGGAAGACAAAAAGTGGGAGTACCAGCAAATGCTTCTTAAACAGAAACATCCAGTCAAGTTGAAAAGCTATTTGGGTCGGTAAACTAAGCGGCAAATTTAGTCAGTTTGGCTTTCTCTCAATGGCCCGAGAAAGAGCAAGAAGCATTGAACTGTAAGTAAGGTTAAGGCTCTTAACTGTGTGCACGTTTCAATGCTTGAGGGTTTCCCTATGCCCGCACCTCGTTAAAAATCCAATCAAGTTACCAACAGTCACCCTAAAGTCACCTATTTCTACTATCCAACGTTTTGTAGTCTTGGACGGCTGATATGGCAAAGCCATTGGCTCCGTCAGTCGCTATTTTTTGAACAGAGATCAAATGAAGTATCAGTGCATGGCGGGCATGATTTCAATCAGATCAGCCTCTGTCCCGTAGTTCCTTATGTCATACAGGGGCTGAGTTGAACTATTGCTAATGGTATCAAGTCAGAATGTTTAAAGAATCTAATCATAATCATGACCGTAGCTAAAAATTTAGGACTAAAAGCGTGTGCTTTTAACACGGCCCTTATTAGCGGTATTGTTTTGGCGTTGCTTTGGAGTGCTCATGCGCGCTCTCAACTGGGTGATTTGCTGAAAATAGATTCTGCGGTATTTGAAGCCGTCTATTTTATTCCTGGACCCAAGAATAGTAGGGCAGAGGTAAATTTCTTTGTCCAATCTGGAGAAGCGGAGAACGCTTTGCAAGAGGGCTTGGCCCACTATATAGAACACCTTGTGTGGTTGAACTTAGCCAATCAAAGCAGCAGTGAACATTTGCATAGCAACGCGTTTACAGGGTATTGGTCTACCCGATACAGAATGTCGGGGAGCAGTGCATCGTTAGAGGAATTGCTGAAGACTATGGCCGGGATTTTCACTCCCATTAAAATTGCAAATGAAGTGGCTCAGAAAGAGAAGGCTGTGATAAGTCGCGAGCGAGCCCTGCGTTTTGGTGAAATACCAGAGTATCCCTTTTTAGAGCAGCACAGAGCCTCTCTTTACGGAGACCATGGATTGGCGCGCTCGATAATTGGAAATGATTCAACAATTACCAATTTCAGTTTGGACAATGCTGTAGCGCTTCACCAACGAACACATCGTCCGGGCAACACTGCAGTGCTCATTTATGGAGATACGGATGCTCGCGAAGTCTTAGAGTTACTAAACAGCATACCGGTCATGGCGAGAGAGCAGGAATTTGTTGTAGACACCGAGTCTAGCGAATTTCCGCCAGCAAGGTTGGTTGAGAATTATGAAGTAGCTAACCTTTATCAAGCAAAATTAATTTATTCAAAGATAGTCCCATTGCCCGATGATCTTATAAACCTCGACTATGTGGATAGGATAGTGGTTCTAAATCTTATTAAGCAAATTCTTGGGTCGACCCTCGAAGGGGGTTTAGGAAGAAAGCTGAGTTTTGATCACTTTATTGCTCAAGCCTTTGAGCTGAAACTGAGTTACATCGATCGTCAATATTTGGAGTTGGAGTTTACTGGGCTACCAGATTTTGGAGTGGATACCAAAGAACTGCTTAAAGAGTTTGAATCAGAGTTGGCGTCCATATCATCTATGCCTTTTCCTGAGGACTCGTTTCGAACAATCAAAGAGCGTTCTTTGAACAGGTTAAGTAATGCTCAGTATAAATCAGAAGTCGCCTTTGGGTTCGCAGCAGAGGCAATGATGGCTCTTGAAGCCCCTGCAAGCTATCAAAAGCTCCTTCAATCTTCAGAAGAGACAAGTATAGAGCTGGCCAATTCGTTATTAGAACTTTTAGGCAATGAAGGACGAGTGGTTGTGAAACTGCTAGATCCGCTTAGCCCATAGGAACCCAGATGAGAAATATTAAAACGTTGATCTTATTACATGTCGTCCTTTTTTCAGCAGGTATTACAAGTGCGCAGGTCGAACTCATAAAAACTGACAATGGGCATACGCTTTATTTTCTCCCACTTCCGGAGAGTAAAAACGTTTCTATTCAAGCAACATGGCTGACAAACTGGGCAACTACCGAAGGTCGAAATCAGGCGGTACCTCATGTGGCTGCTCAGCTAATGCTTGCCGGTGGTGCGGGTGACTGGGGGCCTGCAGAGCTAACAGAAAAATTCCAAGACCTGCAGGCCAGCGCATCCATTGTGAATCAAGTTGAGTCAATTCGGGGAGTATTAACTAGCCCAGCAAAAGAAATCGACGAGGTGGTAGCAATAGCAAATACTGTTCTTGGTAAACCTTCCTTTGATGAACGGTGGCTTAAAAGGTTGGGTGCTGCTCTAACAAACAATCAGAAGCAACTAAATTCAACGTTAGCAAAAATTGCAATGGACATTACTAGGTACAGCCTTTTCCGAGACCAAGCGTTAATTGAATCTCAAAGCTTAATGAACGTCGATAGTGTTGCAATGGTTACCCAGGCTGAGGTGGCTCTGTGGCATGAGGAAACAATTACTCAGTCTGGGTTAACATTGGTCATAACGGGCCCACTATCGCCTCAAAAAGCTGGGCAATTAGCGGACAGACTATTGCTTGGATTACCTAAGGGACAAGTGCGCCAGAAAGTTGTTCCTGAAATAGACTTCACTGCAAAAACGATTTTGCTTCACGACCCTAAAAGGTCGAAATCCCTCTTGGGATTTGTTGGCGCGCTTCCTCCGACCAGTGAAGGTTTTGAGTTTGAAGATCTAGTTGCATCGATTTTGCTTGGACAAGGTGAAAACAGTGAATTGTTTAAAGCGATCAGAACTGAATTAGGTGCAAGTTACTCGTTTAGCTCTATGCCATTTAACTTTCTGAGAGATGTTCGTGTCCTGCAAATGTTTGGCGAGGTTGAAACATCAAAATTGGCAGAGGCTCACCAAGTTGCGGTTCATACTTATGAGGCCTTCATCAACAAAAAGTCGCATGAACAGGCTGAGAACTTAATAAAGGCTATTGCCCCTAATATAGAGCGTAATAGGAATAATGCGCCTGTGATGGCTGGTGCGATAATGGAATCTCTATTGGACGGCCACGATCCTTCCCGTGCCTTAAACCTTGCTCAGGAACTGGCCGCTGTAAGTTCAGATTCGATTGTGAGTCGGCTGCAGGTGGCATATCCCAAAATCGATGAGCTTATTACCATTGTTGTCTCTCCTGATAAAAATTTTATTCCTGGAGCATGCATTATTAGCGCTCCCGAAGAGGCTGCATATTGCCTTTGAAGCCTATGGAAATGAGTTTACGCACTACACTATAAAAAGGCTGAGCTACAATGTTCTTGTAGGGCAGACCTACTGCTTAACCTAAAACTCTCGAGCTTGAATTTCAGGCAAAAAAAACCCCGTTACCATTTCCACGATAACGGGATTCTTCACTTTTATGGGAGCGTTGAATTAGTAGAACTTTGGCTTTCCTGAGAAACTCAAAAACTAATCCTCTCCAACTATTCTCACAGTAAAAACTAAGCGTAGAAACTAGTGAAAGTAGTTGGAGGCTCCCCTAATAGATTGACTATTGATGGGATCACCTCCTTTTGCATATCAGGGTAGCAAAGACTGCTGGTAGGCTCCCCCTGGAAAGAACCGCCAACAAATAACTAAGAGATTTATATAACACATAGACTTAAGTGTAAAGGTGCTTATGCATTATCAAATGTGTAGCCCCCATCACAGTAAACGTCTTAAAGCCGGCTATGCTTTAAACACTGTAAATTAAGGTGTTTCCTCAAATTAGGGCGAGAATTAGCCATGACCTTGTACTCCCAATTTTTCAGCTACACTTGGAGTGTTATCAGTAATTCTCGTGGGTTAAGGCATTGATAGAACGAAGACAACATAGAAGGGTTGAAGTCGATTACTGGGCGAGTCTAAAACACCCTCTTTTGGGTACAGTCACGGCAGATATTCAAGAAATGTCGACGAGTGGTTTTTCATTGACTCTGGACGAGGAGATGGAGTTCTTCGTGATGATGGAACTGGAAGTTCAGATACATGGCGACGGGTGGGACAATTCCATGCCTTCCTTGCCAGTACAGGTGGTTCGAGTAGAACATCGTGAAATTGCATTACGGTTCTTAGATAACTGCGAGGATTTTTGGGAGCCACCGAACGAAGAAGAAATTGCTCTACCTTATACTGACTCCATTCTTTATGGTGAGATCGATGACTACAATCCAAGGCCTTAGGAAGTCACGCCAAGATTGTTGAAAGAGATTAGTAAGAGAAAAAATAGTAAATTGAAATAAAGAGTACGACAGCGATCAAAAGCCAATAAGAGATGAATTGGAATGGCTTCTTTCTGAAACTGTCCCCTAAGGTCTTTAGGTCCTCACCTTCATCAATTTTCAGGTCCCCTTGCTCAATCCGCTGAGCTCTTGCTGACTGATACTCGTCAATGATATCTCTGGCCTTAGAAAACTCACTGGGGTTTTTAACCCACAATGCGGGCATGGATATTCCCCAGTTGCCACCAAAAGTCTCAAAATAGTCTATTCCATTAGCGTCGAGTAAAGCTCGTACATCCTGAGCTTCATCATCGGGAACATCTCGCATTCTGAAAACTAATTTTGACATAATGTTGGATCTGGTTGGAAACTTGGAGCGTCGAAGCGGCCATGCTACATTTATCTTAATTGAGAGTAAATTGACGGGTAATGTTCCTATGTTTGCAGTTTCGAAATCATCCTTAGCCATGTTGTTCGCACTAGTATCCGTTTTTACGAGCGCATTTAATCTTGCTCTCGCGGATAGTTCTGTTTGGCGAGTTGAGTCAGATGGAAAAACTGTGTTCCTTGGAGGAACCGTCCATCTTCTTCGAACGAGTGACTACCCGCTACCGGACGAATACGCGAGTGCCTATGAGCAGTCGGAAAAGCTCTACTTCGAGACTGATTTAAACTCTATGGGTGAAATGGCTGTTCAAGCAAGATTGCTAAAGCAGCTTAGTTACGGTGATGATAGATCATTGAAGACAGTCCTCAACGATGAAGCCTATACCGCCTTGGCCGCCTACACCGATAGTGTGGGGCTGCCTTTGGCTATGATGGAAAAATTCAAGCCAGGTATGCTTGTGACAACTCTCCAGGTCATGGAGTTTCAGCGGATCGGGTTTACACCACAAGGGGTTGACGCTTATTTCAACACATTAGCTATGGGTGATGGAAAACCTCTAGGGCAGTTGGAGTCTATCGACGATCAAATTGGTTTTCTAAGTGCCATGGGGGAAGGTAACGAAAGTGAGTTCATTTTATTGTCTTTGCGGGATATTGAAGGCACGGCTGACATAATGGACGATATGATTCAGGCTTGGCGAAAGGGTGACAATAAGGCTCTCTCAGAGCTTTTTGTTTCGGATCTGCTCAACGAATCACCCGAAATCTATGACTCGCTTTTGAAACAGCGGAATTTGAATTGGATGCCCCAAATCGAACAAATGCTGGATTCGCCTGAAACTGAGTTTGTGCTGGTGGGGGCGGCCCATCTCGTTGGGCCGGATGGCCTGCTTACGCTATTGAAAGCGAAGGATTATAAGGTCTCAAGGCTCTAGTAGGGGCTATCAACCGTTAATTTAGCCCAAAAAAAAGAGGATTTCGAAGAATCCTCTATTTAGTACTTTAATTCAATCGGTCTACTGGGCCTTAAGAGCTAGTCTTATGGCTCAAGACGATTTGTCTGGGTCCGCTGGTAGAAGTTTGCCCACTTACTCCAGAGGGGATCTGTTGAACCTTCCCTCCAGTCTTTAAAAACGCCTCGATGTGCTCCGCAAGGTCTTCGCGGTTACTTACGACGGCCTCTTTTTTTGGTTTATTAGCCATAACAACCCATTCTCACTTCGTTAAAAGCCCGCCATTATACAGCAAACGGATAGGTTCTTCTAATTGGGACAGTTAAAACGCTTACTTTCGTGCCTTTGAGCCGATTCTCTTTCGAGGCCGCTCGAAATACTCTGAATAGTAGTCACCCGGCAGCTCGCCCACCAGTTCGTCCAATGATGCTTTGTAGATAACTTTCATTTTGGCGAGCAGTTCGAGATCCAAGTGACACCCATAATTTCGGATGGTTTCAATATCTTCCAATTGCTTTCTAGAAACGCCTAATAGCCTTGCTCCTTCATTCATCGAGTAGCCGGCATTTAATCTGAGCTGGCGAACATTCTTTTTCACCGTAACAGTAATAGGGGAAAATTTGGAAAATTGTGCTTGAGTCATAAATATTTACTGACTTTTCCTAGCGAAGCTAAAAAGAAATCCCGCTGGGTAAAAGTGGTAGTCTCCGGTTGATTTAAACGTCCTGTCCTCGGGCTAACACAGAACATTGTTCAGCATTGCGCCAAGTTATAATGTGATAACGCTAGCACAGCTTCATTTCGATGGTAATATCTTCGGCAAAATGAGTACGAATTGGCATTTAATTTAAGATTGTAGTCCACTGGAAGTCCAAATTTCAAAACAGAAAGCAGTAAAAATGCTGGTTCTAAAAGATGAATCGATAGTTGGTGGCAGAATATGATTACAAGGGAGCAGCTAAAATGACAGCTACAACAACTGAAAGTGCGAACACTGATTCAGCTAAATTAGTTTTAACCGCCAACCAAAACAAAGTTGTGGGCTTTCATTATCGAATGAGTGAAGTAGATAGCAAAGGCCAGCAAGGTGAATGGCTCGAAGACTCCTTTGACGGTGAGCCGCTCTATTACCTTCATGGATTTAAAAATATCATCTCTGGTGTTGAAACGGCGTTGGAAGGAAAGTCAGTAGGAGAAAAATTAGCTGCCACTTTAGATCCATTGTCCGCGTATGGGCCTCGTAAAGAGCAGTCTGTGCAGCGAGTTCCAGTCAAGCATCTCCAATTTCCTAAGCCCACAAAAAAAATTCAACCTGGAATGGTGGCTACGGTTAAGACGGACAAAGGTAGGCGGAACGTGGTGATAGTCAAAGCAGGGAAATTCAATGCGGACGTAGATTTCAATCACCCGTTGGCAGGCAAAACACTTCACTACGAATTGGAAATCACCAGCATACGAGAAGCATCACCTGAAGAAATTGCCCACCGCCATGTTCATGGGCCCGGCGGGCACGATCATGGATAGGCTTTCTAAGAGCCCTGTAGCTGGACTTTTTTAGCAGCATCCAAAATGGCAGGAACGACCTTACGGTTCACAACGACCTCGTAATAACTCAAGTCGGAGTTTCTATCGGGTAAAATTTGATCATTTTCCCACGTTCCCGTATAGCCTTCTCGAATTACTAGATCTTTCTTTTTACCCTTAGCGTCCGGGTAACTTCCAACATGGAAAACGTAGTCTTCTCCGTTTAGTTTGACGCTTAAGCGCTGCAGTCTGATTTCGTTGCTGAGTTTTTCAAAAGCGAGATCGTCCATATTGATACCGTTGACATTGTACCTCGCAAAATCTTGGCCTTTCTCTCCTTTGCTGGTCTCTCCCTCAGCGATCTCAAGAACATCCACATTGAATAAACTCTTCTTGATTGCGGCGCGGAGCTTCCACGAACAGCCAGACATTCGATCAGCGAGGCCAATAGCACTAGAGATCATAATGGGGTGATCTTCGTCATACAAAAACCGAGGAGACTCGGGTGAAAAGCAGATGCCCACTCCAAGCTCTAATAATGGCAAGCCCATTTGCGAAGAATAGCGATTATTAGCTCCGGTAATAGTTAGCATGTCTTTCGCATAACCGCAGGCTCTTGCAACCGAAAACCATTGTTCAGGTGATCCTTCGTACTCAAGGAAACTAAGTATTATCGCGTCGCCCTCGATAAATACCTTGTTCGCACTATAGGTATCCAAAATTTTATTGATAGGATTAAAAAACCGCATGCTGAAATAAGACGCTGGATTGAGATTCTTTTTAAGCAATTCATCGGTGACTGTGGTCGAGCCTCTTACATCAGCCTTCAATATAGTGTGGTGGCAAATTTTATCATCATCTTCTTCGACTTCGTCTCGAATTGGCATTTGATAAAGCGTGCCCGCGGATTTGGACAGCCTTAGTTCATCATCCACTGTGAGAATATTAATTCGGTTAAACGCGCGGTGAGCAAATCGAAGGAGCTTTAGGTCATGTCGAAATTTTCCAATACTTAAAAGAAGACTCAGAACTGATTCTCTTTTGACTTCGCTGTTCAGTTTAGCGAGCTCCGATTTATACTGCTCGAGTACTTTTACCTGCTCTGAATTTAGCTTCTGGCTACCGAGGATTGAGTCTTGCAGTTTCTGTAGCGTCATCTTGCCGGCAAGAAAAAGGCAAACGTGTTTAGTCTCAATCTGATCGGGAATCTGCGGAGTCACAAATTTTTTTACGAAACTAGAAGCCAACAGTTGTTGAAGATAGCTGTCTTTACTAAGCGCTTTTACAAGTTTGTTTAAGACTTTATCTAGCCGACGAATTTCCTTTCTAAACGCCCAAGCACGAAAGAACCCTAGCTGCTGCCTCTTATCAGTTAACCATTGCTGGGAAAGTTTCTTGCTAAACAGTTTCTGAGCATTACCTGGTATTTCGAGCCAAGAGAATTCTTCACTAAGAATAGATTTAGAGTCGACTGTAGGTCCTATATAACTTTGAAGTTGAAAAAGGCCGCCAAGTTCGTCACCAATTTCTGTATCGCCTTGTTGGGAATTAGTCTCAGCAAGTGGGAGATAACTAGCCTCGGGAATAGTTCGCGATATTAACTCACTCACCAACGAGTCCAAATGCTTAAAACCAGTCTCCTCGCTGTTGATGTCCCACAAACTATAATTCTGGAGCTGCAATGTCAGGCTGCTTATATTCGATGTCCAAAGTAAGGGATTAGTCATCGCGCTCGTAGCAACATGGGAATCTTGCCCTAAGAATTGCTGGCGAACCAACGCTAATTCCTGATCCTCTGCTTTCTGAATTTGGGCGAATAGAGATTTATTGACTTGGTATAAAATGTCATCGTAGTTACGGCGCAACCAGAACAAACGTTGATCAGTGCCTAATGCTTCTGATGCTCCTTTGCTCTTGAAGTCTGTAAGTCTAGTGCTAGTAGTGGTGATTTCTTTATCCAATTGAAATCGGCCAGCTTTTACTACGTGTTTAACTACAGCGAGCTGCAAAAATAAAACATGATCGCGGTCTAGGTCGGTTTTAACTCGATGAATCAAAACCGTCATCATGTCCAAATAAAGGTTTCGAAAGCGCTTAAGTTGTTTAGAGTTATCCCAAGTCTTTTTACTGGGTGTGGCAACCTGAGAAATTAAAAGAGTGACTAACTTTCTAGTTTCGGACGAAAACTTGCGGCTCAGATTCACATCCACATGGTAGTTGTCGATTCCCTTTGCTAGCCCCTCAGTACTTAGACTGATTGACTGTTCGGACTCCAGTGTGGAGAAAAATGTATCTTGGGGATCAGGGTTCATTGCTGCTCAGGTTGTCTACACTTTTGCTTAGGTTTGGGTGCCAATTTTCACGTACGACCCCACGTAAGGTACCAGAACTAAGACCTTGGACACAGCGAAAAAACAAGCGGGTACAGACGGTAAAAGATATAGAATACTTGGTAGATGCCCCAAACGAGTTCCAATGTATAGGTAGTATGCGGTGGTGCACTGAAACCCAATATCTTGTATGTCAATGCTGTGACTAGGGGCCTATTAACTGTTCTAAACTTTTAGCCATTGCATTAAAGTCGCGATTTACTCGTAGTCGATACCAAGGAAATAAGGCTCTTCTCCACCCACTTAATTCCCATTCGCCGCTTAGAATTACGTAAGATGTGCCACTTTCAGTCATAAGCGTTAGCGATAGTGCTATCCGTAGGCCTGGTGTTGAAAGCAAGCAATCAAACCGGTTTTTTGGGTCCCAGATCAGTACTTCTAGTTGACCTTGACCAAAATTACCCTCAAAACCACAGCTATATCCCCTAGAGACATCGACAGGATCGTCGGAATTTATGGACCTAACTCCCATTAGCCAACAGTTAAAGCCGTTAATTTCGCTAAGTCGAGACCATAGAATCTGATCAGGTGGCATGGCCGGACCAACGTTTTCCGGTTGGTAGCTGGCAAGGTTGCTGGAAATTCGTAGGTTGGGGAGATTGTTAAGAACAGTTGACATTTTTCTAGCCACCGTTGACCTGTAGCAATGCTTGATAATCTTCACAACTGACGAAAATACGCGACAATAAGCCTAGGAACAAGATGACCCTCTAGGCATGGTCAAATGTTTACTGAATCGTTTTTAAGAATTTAGGCTTTTTACCCTGCCAAACTTGCGCCAACAGTGCACAAAGCAGCATACTATTCCCTCTTGAAAGGAACTGGAGAATCGGCGCCATGTTACAAGAATTGGTCCCTGTAGTGATTGTAGGTATAGTGTTTTCATTCGTTAGCTTCGCTGTGTATCTAAAATACAAGACCACCCAACTAGAACTAGGTTTTGACAAAGACTCTGCGGCAGTGCAGCAAGAAAACTCGAAACTTAAGGCTCAGGTCAATGACCTAGAAGAACGCGTTAGGGTTGTAGAATCTATCGTAACGGATGCTAAAGTGCGTCTTGGCAACGAAATTAGTTCTCTGGGCTGAGGTTGGAGAAACGCCTAGTATTCTTCCCCATCATGTAAAGATGTGTACCAAAAACAGTGACATTTGCGTTAAAACAATAATTAAACAACCAAAGTGAGACGACAATGAAAGCAGACGATAATAGTCGTAGGAATATCTTAAAAGGTGCCATTGGCGGCGGAGTGCTCGCGGCAACTAGTTCAATCCCAGGAATGGTGTTTCCAGCCTTGGCTCAAGGAGAACAGTTAGTTCCATTTACTGATGTTCCAGATACATTTCGCGTAGGGCCAGTCAAGCCTAACTCAGTTCACTACTTAGATACCCGTGAAATAGATTCCTATTTTACCGACAATGACGATTTCTATCTTGTTCAACACTACGGCCAACCTGAGGTTGATAACGACAGTTACCGGTTAAGGGTCACAGGGATGGTGGATAATGAGCTTGAATTCTCTCTAGCAGATTTAATGTCTAAAGACATTATTGAGCAGCAAGTGGGTTTTGAATGCGGTGGCAATGGTCAACGACTGTTTCAGGGGCTTATTGGGAACGCCTATTGGCGTGGTCGCACTTTGAATACAATACTTCAGGAAGCAGGCATTCAAGAAGGGGCAAAAGAGGTTGTATTTTTTGGTGCCGATATTGCGAAAGAGGAAATACGCGGACAAGAAGTCGATAAAGCTTTTGCTAGAAGCCTCTCTATAGAAGATGCCATGCGGCCGGAAAATATGCTTGCCTTTGAGATGAACGGCGAACCACTCCCTCATTATCATGGCAAACCAGTCCGACTATTGGTGCCAGGCTGGTATGGCGTTGCTAACGTAAAGTGGATAACCCAAATTCATGTGCAGGATACTCGATACATGGGTCGTTTTATGGGGCGCGATTACGTCACGCTGAAAAAGGACAATGTTGGCGGTGTGGAACGCTGGGTCGAAAATTCAGTGACTACCATGAACTTGAAATCTTCAATCGTCAGAGTGACTGAACTTGGTGGTAACTATAAGGTACAGGGGTTCGTGCTTAATGACGGTACTCCAATCGAAAGTGTGGAAGTAAAGGTTGATGACGGCCCTTGGCAGAAAGCGGAAATGAATCCACGTAATAATAAGTACTCATGGAAACTTTTCAGTTTTAACTGGGAAAACCCAACTGCAGGCGAGCATCGTTTGGTTTCTCGTGTAACGGATATCAATGGTAATGTGCAGGCCACCGCTGAAGAATTGCCAGAGCAAATAAGTTACTGGGAAGATTTCGCTCAGTTCACACGCACAGTTGTCATTTAACTTCAGACCTTAGACTAGTGTTAATCAAAGCCGTTGACGTCGAAAATAGAACCTAATACAAAATTCGACGGATTTATTCTGACGCGTCAATGGCTAGAAACCAGTTCAGGTGTTGAGCTGGTCTTCTGGTTTGCCAGCGCCACGGGTCCAGTCCGGCTGAGACTTTCAGATCAAGAAGCAATTTGCTTTTTCTGCGCATCGCAAACAGAGAAAGTGAAGAAAATACTACGAGCTTCAGGTGGTTGGAAGACTAAATCAACTTCCTTAACCAATTTCGCTAACGAGCCGGTTTCGGCGTTGTACTTTCCTAGCCAACGACAGCTGTATTCTGCGCGGGAGAAACTGCAAGCTGCTGGAATACAGTGTTATGAGGCTGATATAAAGCCTACAGATCGCTACCTAATGGAACGATTTATCACAGGTAGTGCCAAAATCTGTGCACATGCAACCGAGCGCCAAGGGTTTACTGACTTACTTGATGCGCAGCTTAAACCCACCGATTTTCGCCCTCTGTTAAGTGCAGTCTCAATCGATATTGAAACTGACTATAGCGCCGAGACGCTCTATTCGGTAGCAATATACTCAGAAACTACTTCTTTGGTTCTTATGATCGGTAAGGATGTAAAGTCAGCCTTTAATGAAAATTTTTCAGTAGAATATTTTGCTACAGAGTCCTTATTGCTGTCGCGTTTTATGTGGATAGTTGAGGATATAGATCCAGACATATTGATGGGCTGGAATGTCGTCAATTTTGACCTTCGCTGTCTGCAGAGATTTTGTGATCGGGCTAAGCTGGAACTGAGACTTGGGCGCAATAGGGAAGTGGTGAAGTGGAGGCAGTCCAAAGAATCCGATGATAGGTTTTATGCATTGTTACCCGGTAGAGTCGTGCTGGACGGAATTGAAATAATGCGTTCCGCCACTTATCAGTTTGAAAACTTTTCACTAGAGTATGTATCCAGGCAGCTTCTAGATCGGGGAAAGTTAGTAGAAGATGTAGATTCCCGTGGTGCAGAAATAACGGAGCTTTTCCATTCAGACAAAAATTCTTTAGCAGAATACAATCTCGAAGACTGTAAATTAGTTTGGGACATTTTTCAGAAAGAAAAACTAGTGGATTTTGCGATAGAGCGTAGCATTCTTACCGGGCTCGAATTAGATAGAGCTGGTGGGTCAGTTGCCGCCATGGATTTTTTATACTTGCCACGCTTACATAGGCGAGGCTACGTTGCACCGGCCCTAGAACAACTCGAGTCCAAAAATATCAGCCCGGGCGGCTATGTTATGGACTCAGTTCCCGGTATTCATAAAGACGTGGTTGTGCTTGATTTTAAAAGCCTGTACCCAAGTATTATAAAAACTTTCAATGTAGATCCAGCTTCTTTGGTACAAGGGCCGAGTGATTCAAACCCTATAGTAGGCTTTGATGGAGGGCTTTTTTCACGTGAGCAGGGTATTTTACCTGAGCTAGTGACGACACTTTGGGCGGCGCGCGACAGCGCCAAATCAAAAAATAATCAAGTGTTGTCCCAAGCAATAAAGATCATTATGAACTCCTTTTATGGAGTGCTGGGCACAATGGGCTGTCGATTTTTTGACTCGCGTTTGGTCAGTTCAATTACAAAGCGTGGCCATGAAATTATCATCAAAAGCAAAGCTTATATTGAAAGCAAAGGTTACCCTGTTATCTATGGAGATACAGATTCGCTATTTGTCTTGCTTGACCAGGTGCCGGAAGAAGAAGTTGCTGAACGGGCAAAGCAGATTGCTTCTGAGCTCAATGATTGGTGGATTGAGAAACTGGAACGAGAGCACCATTTAGTGAGTCATCTCGAAATGGAGTTTGAAACACATTTTAGAAAGTTTTTCATGCCAACTGTGCGAGGTTCTGAGGCAGGCAGTAAGAAAAGATATGCCGGTTTGGTAGGCTCCGACGAAATGGTGTTTAAAGGGCTTGAAACTGTTCGCAGTGATTGGTCTCCGTTAGCGCGTGAATTTCAAAAACGACTTTATCGAAAGATTTTCTACGAGCAACCCTGTGAGCAATTCATTAAGGATACTGTACAAAAACTGATGGAGAATGAGCAAAAGAATGAATTGGTTATACGTAAGCGATTGCGAAGAAAACTGAGTGCTTATGTAAAAAATATTCCTCCGCACGTGCAAGCTGCACGCAAAGCCGAGAATATTCGAGCTGAGAAAGGACTGCCCAGTCTGTATGAGTCTGGCGGTTGGATTGAATATATAATGACTGTCAATGGACCCGAACCAAAGTCATATCTCCGCTCACAGATCGATTATGACTTTTATATTGACAGGCAGTTAGCTCCAATTGCTGATTCTATTCTCGTTTTCCAGTCTCAAACAATGGCCGAGATTTTGAACAGACAAATTGGACTTTTTTAGCTATACGGAGAAATTAGAATGACGACATATTTTGTACTGACGGTGATTGCCGATGACAAACCAGGCTTAGTGAAAATGCTTGCTAACGCCATTGAGTCTAATTCAGCGAACTGGCTTGAAAGTAGCATGTCTCAATTGGCCGGCAAATTTGCAGGTTTGCTTCGAATCAGTGTGGAGGAAGAGCAGGCAGACAAATTGGAGGCGGCACTTAATTCTCTTGAAGGTTTAAAGTTAGTGATCGAGAGAGTTGTTAACGAGGCTACTCATGGTAGCCCAGTGACGGTTGATTTCAGTTTGGTCGCAAACGATAGGCCTGGAATTATCAGTGAGATATCCCATGTGTTGGCCGAACTTTCGGTAAATGTAGAAAAACTAGTGAGCCACTGTGAGCCTGCTCCTATGAGTGGAGAGCAGTTGTTCAAAGCCTCCGCGAAAGTGAAAATACCCTCTTCATTAGATTTAGATAAGCTGCAAGTGGCTCTCGAAAATTTGACGGATGATACAATGGTTGAGTTTGGTTAGTGGCAACGAGTATCAAATAGCTTGGCTAGTTAGGGGTAGGTTTAACTTTATTTGTTCAAGCTGATCAACCAATTTTGTCAACAGGTTGATACATTCTACGACCTGAAACTCTTCATCACTTTGAATGCTTTGTTGTGTGTTGTCGCCGAGATTACTGTATAGCAGCACGAGGCAGGCTTTGTTGGCATCAAGGTTCTGATAAAAGAAGTTTTCGAAATTTGGTGATAGCTCAATGAGTATTTTGTCGAGAGTGATGCCGTTGGGAGTTGGTGTTTCTAGCAGTAATTTTTCTATACTCAGTAGCTGACTCGCCACCGCCTTTTCCGAGGTCCGGCTATAGGGCGAGTGTAGTGCGCCATCTAAATCATCGTTTAGAAGCCTGTATAACGAACTAGTTAGAATTTCTTCGTTCAATGTGGAGGTGACAGCATCCAACAGCTTGTCTAGAATTTCTACTGCATGTCGGTCCTCAATAGAGCTCAGAAATGCAGTTACAACCTCTTCTCTTACGTTGGCCGCTGTATTGAAATCTTCAACTAATAAGGTGCTCAACAACGTTGAAAAACGGCGGCGCCGATTGTTGCCTAATTGCTCAATTTCCATACCGCTCTGACTTTGGGAGCTGCTTAACTCAACCAGAGGCACGAAATGTTCCGCCGTTCTGCTTGTAGTTGCAACATTGGGTTCACCCCACAGCAAGAATTCCAACACATGAAAACCGAGAGTGGCTTCGGTCGCATCAAATAGTCCGTGTTGCTGAGTTAAACTCTCTGAATCGAGGTTTACGTTTACATCATGAACGATGCCGCCCCGAGGATATCCCTCTACAGAGTCGATATAGCCCGCCATAATAGGCCAGTGGTCTATACGATAAATTAACTCGCTTAGTGAGTCACCTTGCGCTGGCGAGCCAATTCTGGACAAAAAGTTGAAATGAATTTTAGTTTGTTGAAAGCTGAGGTGGGCGGATAGCCACTTCTCTTGGGATTCTCGCAGCATCTCAGCCGTTGGTTCACTGACTAAACGGTTAATAGTAGTTTGAAGCTGCGATAATTCGTTTCTCAAATCACCGAAATCGTTATCTATCTGCCCCAAGTACTCAGTTGCTAACTGTCTGACGAGCAGCGCGGCTTCAAGATCGAGCGTAGGGGGTTTGCTGGTCAGCGTTGCCTTAATGGGGCTGCTATTCTCTGATGATGGCGCTATTTCCGGTTCTAATTCATTCGGGTTACAAGAAGTTATGACTAAAAGGCAGACAGCAGAACTTGCCAAGTGCCTGAAGCAGGCAGATTGTAAAATGTGGCGAGTGACTAACGTAATGAAAGACATTTCCATTCTCGCTTATCCGCTTCAAGTTTAAGTTTTTTGTCAGGGTCTACCGCTATTGCTTGTCCTGCCAATTTCAGCAGCGGCAGATCGTTTATGGAATCACTGTAAAAAATGCTGTTCTCTAGGGAGAACTCAGTAGATGCCATGGCGTTAAGCCACTGACTCATTCTTTGTACTTTTCCTTCTTGAAAACAGGGTATCCCTGAGATCTCTCCTGTGTAGTGGCCGTCTATCAACTCCAATTCAGTGGCAATTAGCTTGTCGACTCCGAACATTTGCGCGATCGGAGAAGTCACAAACGAGTTGGTAGCTGTAATGATGACGCAGTAATCGCCCTCGCTGAGGTGCCTATTCACTAGTTCTACCGCGGCGGGTAGGACCATGGGCAAAACAAATTTTTCAGTAAACTCTTGGTGCATCTGGACTAGTTCGACTTGGCTAAATTTAAGCACTGGCGCCAATGTGAAGCGGACATAGTCGTGAATATTGAGCGTGCCTTCTTCATATTGGCGATAGAACGCATCATTAGCAGCTGCATGGGACTTTGCGCTAACGAGCCCTCGCTCAATAAGAAACTCACCCCATGCATGGTCGCTATCTCCGTTGAGTAGGGTGTTGTCTAGATCAAAAAGGGCGAGTCGCTGGGTCATGTCGTTGATTTCTCAAAAAGAGACAGTATACCTATGCTGCTCTCATGGAGAGACTATTTCTACTATAAAAATTACTCTTGGGCGCATTATTCGACCATAACTAATTGATTATTATCATAATTAGTTATATGCGCTCCATGGGAGCCATTGAATAGTGAAGCGGGAATGTGAAACAATGCCGAATTGTGTGCCTGCTTAAGGATAGTTAAGAAGTGATTGACGCTAATGGATATCGGCCAAACGTTGGAATTGTGATTTGTAATCGAAAAGGGCAGCTACTGTGGGCGAAGCGAATTGGACAAAGTGCTTGGCAGTTTCCTCAGGGGGGGATTGATCAAGGAGAATCTACCGAGGCTGCACTTTACCGTGAGTTAGATGAAGAGGTGGGGCTTAAGCAGGAAGATGTGAGAATCCTCCATCAAACCAAAACGTGGCTACATTACGATCTGCCTCAAAACTATATTAGGCAGCACAAAGATCCGGTTTGTATTGGGCAAAAACAAAAATGGTTTTTGCTGAGCCTAGAAAGCGATGAAAGTCATATAGAGCTGCAGGGCCCTGTCCAAGCTGAATTCGATGATTGGCGCTGGGTTAGCTATTGGTATCCAATCAATCAAGTAATCGAGTTCAAGCGAGATGTTTATCGACGAGCCCTCAAAGAACTCTTGGCACCTCTTAACCGCTACGTAGAAAATCTTGAGCTAACCTCCAGCAGTTAAGTTTGACAGCAAAAAGTATTCCGCCATTGCAGTGGTTGGTTAAACCGACATTGCATTTTAAATCATAGTTATCTGGTAAAAGTATGCTCGAACAATTGCGCGGCATTGTGCAAGAAGTGAACGCGGCAAAAGATTTACAGTCTGCGTTAGACATCATTGTTCACCGAGTTCGCTTGGCATTAAAAACCCAGGTTTGTTCTGTCTATTTGTTAGATTCAGATTTAAATAGTCATGTTCTCATGGCTTCTGAAGGACTTGAAAAAGCAGCAGTTGGTCACGTCAGCCTAGAGGTAGGAGAAGGTTTGGTGGGTTTAGTCGCTAAACACGCGGAACCGATTAATTTAAGAGATGCCTCCCTCCATCCTAGCTTCCACTATCTAAAAGAAACCGGGGAAGAAAATTTCCACGCATTCTTGGGTGTGCCAATTATTCACCATCGTTCGGTACTTGGAGTGCTGGTAGTACAGCACGAGGACAAGCGGCGATTTGATGAAGGTGAAGAAGCTTTCCTAATTACGCTCTCTGCCCAGCTTGCGGGTGTAATTGCCCACGCGGAAGCAACTGGCGCTATCGAGGGCATGAGCCCCTCTGGTCAAAAAACTTCTGACACAGTTTTTCCTGGTGTTTCAGGCTCGTCGGGTGTCGCTATTGGCCAAGGGGTCGTTGTCTTTCCTCCAGCTGACTTGAGCCAGATTCCTAATCGTCGTGCTCGAGATATTGATAAAGAAATCGAGTTTTTCCAATCCTGTTTAGACACCGTGCGCGCAGACATGAAAGATCTGCACAGTCGTCTAGCGGGACATGTCGCGGAAGAGGAACGTCAACTTTTCGATGTCTATTTACATATGCTGGATGATGATGCGCTTGGCAATGAAGTGGTCGAGAGAATTAAGCTTGGACACTGGGCTCAGGGCGCCTTAGCGTATGTTGCTAATGAGCATGTAAGAACGTTTGAAATGATGAATGACGCCTATTTAAGTGAGCGTTCCGTTGATATTAAGGACCTATGTAGCCGCGTACTTTTTTATTTACAGCAAAAAGAAACAGTTGTTACGGAATACAACGACGATACCGTGTTAGTTAGCGAAGAGCTAACCCCTGGCATGTTAGTAGAGGTGCCGAAAGAAAAACTAAAAGGTCTGATTTCTGTCAAAGGCTCTGGCAACTCACATGTTGCGATTTTAGCCCGTACTATGGGTATTCCTACAGTCATGGGAGCGGTAGATCTTCCCTTCAGCAATTTGGAAGGGAAAGAAATTATTGTTGATGGCTATAAAGGAGAGGTGATCACTAACCCTTCCGATCAACTGCGCACTCGGTTTTTGAACACAATCGAAGAGCAGAATCAGCTCATCGCAGGGTTGGAAGGGTTGAAAGATTTGCCCTGTGAAACAGCAGACAGTCATAGAGTTAGCCTTTGGGTAAATACCGGGCTGATGACTGATGTGATGCAATCGCTTGACCAAGGCGCAGAAGGAATTGGCCTGTTTCGGACTGAGGTCCCCTTCCTATTGAGTGAAAGATTTCCTAGCGAGCAGGAGCAAACGGAAATTTATCGAGAGCAACTGCAGGCTTTTGCACCCAAGATTGTCACTATGCGGACTCTCGATATAGGTGGCGACAAATCTTTATCTTATTTTCCAATTGATGAAGAAAACCCGTTTTTAGGATGGCGCGGAATAAGAGTCACACTTGATCACCCTGAAATATTTATGGCACAAGTTCGGGCAATGCTCCGAGCGAGTATCGGGCTTGAAAATTTACAAATAATGCTGCCAATGATAAGTAATATCAATGAAGTTGCCTCGGCTAATCAGCTTATCAAAAAAGCCTATCGAGAACTCATTCAAGAAGGTCATGAAATCAAATTTCCTCCAGTAGGAGTGATGATTGAACTGCCAGCTGCGGTTTATCAAACCCAGGCGCTGGCTAGGCAGGTTGATTTTATATCGGTCGGCAGTAACGATTTGACTCAGTATCTATTGGCAGTAGATCGAAATAATCCGCGAGTCGCTGATCTCTATACAGCGTTTCACCCCGCTGTGCTTTCGGCGCTACAGCAGGTTGTTCTCCTGGCTCAAGCTGAGGGCAAGACAGTGAGTATTTGCGGCGAAATGGCAGGTGATCCAGGTGCAGCAGTTCTGTTGGTGGCTATGGGCTTTGATATACTATCAATGAATGCCTCTTCTCTGCTTAAAGTTAAATCTGTGGTGCGCAGCATTAGTTTAGATGCCGCTCAGGATCTGCTGGATCAAGTGATGCAGATGGACGATGCTAAGATGATTCGCAGCGCGGTGGATCTGACTCTTTACAATGCTGGTGTGGATCGATTGCTGCGTTCTTCGCGGACTAACTAGCGCGGATATAGCGCGGATATAGATGCATCCACTCGGTTTTGATTACTGAATAAGGTTTACAATTATCTATTGTTTGTCCAATAGTAACTCAGGTTAGTTAAATCTTAGAGACTACAATTTACGATGATTTAACGGTCAGGGTAACCTTCTAACACCTTGCTAAATGCTTGTTTAAACTCCGGGCGAGCTCTGTCTTCATGCATATACTCACCTGGCACCACAGAATGAATCCGGCTTATTGAACCTGCCCAAACTAATTTTGCTGTGCTTGTTTCGAGCATTTCTATTTCGAGAGTCGCAATGTAATTAAGTTCCGCACTGGAGGTTCCACTTCGTGCAAAGGGGTCTATATCCTGCTGATCCGGAGTAAGATTAACGTGATTGTAACGAAGTAATATTTGCAGATCGTTAATCTGATCATTTCGCGTTAGCCCCTTTTCTTGCATTGCTAAATCGAATTCGCTAGCCACATAATCCCGAAGAAACAGAGGCATATTCTGTGTTTGAAGGGCATATTCGGTGTATTCGGAATAATTGCCAGGGCAACACAGTTTCAGATGCGTTCCTATCTGCATTCCACCACCTAGTGAACAGCTCAATAGTGTGGAGCTCACTAGAAACGTTGCAAAAATTTTGAGTATCCAAGACATAGAGTTACGCTCCCGAAATGACTTAGTAATTAACTGTTATCAGTATAATGCCATTCGAGCGAAAAACTTTGATCTAGCGTAATGTTGATCAGTTTATGTTGTTTTCTTTAAGCATGGCGCTTGCAAGGTCGTGGTTGCCATAATGCTTTAATTTTTCAACTGAGCGTTCTTGATCTACGCGGCTTCGATTTTGACTCAGTTTGAATTTACATTGAATGTCGTCAATTGCGATTTCAATTCCAACTATTCCTCTGAGCATCGATTTTGGATAATCAGGCTGCCAAGGTTTCTCAAGACCTCGTTCTGAAAATTCGGTCAAGCCATTGACTAAAGTTGCCAACCGCTCTAAGTCAGAAAAGACAGTGACTTTTCCATGTACATGCACAGCCTGATAGTTCCATGTTGGCACACCGGCGTCTTGGTACCAGGAAGGGCTGATATAACCATGAGGTCCATTTGCGACCAGTAATGCTTCCTTATTGTCTAAGTCTTGCCATTGAGGATTTGCACGGGCTAGATGAAGAAACAGCCTCATAGAGCGGGGCTCAAAAAGAAAAGCGGTATGAGTCACAGATGGCTTGCTTTCTTTAACAGTAATGAACTCGCCAAAATTATTGTGCTCAAGGAAGGAAAAAGTCTTCTCTAAGTCATCATTCTTAAAGTGGTCTGGAATATACAAGTAGATTGCCTTCTGGATTGAAGTTAGACATCAATAAAATTTGAGTCGAAAAAATGTCGCTGAGCCGGTGAACCATCATCCCGATAGTTTTGCTCACTAAATCTATAGCGACCTGTGCTCTCAGTGATTATGGCAGTAGAGCACAGTGTTCCATACTGTCGCTCTGGGTTTGCAATGAACATGGACGATAGAATACGCTCGAGATGAATAGGAACACCAGTATTGGGCAAAGCATCATCTGCAGCCATTGACCGATTAGTCATAATCTCTATGAGTGCGTCAGTTGTTAAATCGTGAGGCTTTTCCAGCAGGTTCGATAAAGCCTGTTTACCGTTATTGATTTTCGGCCAATGGCTATCAAGGACCCCGTTTGAAAGTCCATAAACTCCTGGCTGTAGTCGTTCCACGATGTTCTCAAAATTATTGACGTACCAAAGAGACTCAGCGTCACCCACTAGCAAGTTGTACCCAGCGAAGTCAGAGAACTGAGAACTGAGCTCATTGCTGTATTTTTCCGCTGACTTCTTGTTGGCCAAGAAATTAAGAGTAAGCTCACCTCGTGATTTTGGTTTTTTCTCAACTTGTGACGGGTCGCGGATGTTAGTTACGGCGGCAAAACGTCCGTCATCGGATAGTCCTAACCATGTGCCACCAGCTTGTAAGTCCTTGCCTGACAGAATCTCTGTGGAGGATTCATCGGCATGCCACAGCTGCGCCTGCCTCGTGGGCCTTGCGAAGAGCTCATCGCGATTCGCGGCCACTACCAGCGGAAATTCGGGAATGATTTTGTAAGCGAATAGGATAAGGCACATGCGCGTGATTCTAGCGGGTCTAGTGAACCAACTCTAGTGACGTTTAGGTGTTTTATAGAGGTATTTAGTAGAATGGGCCCATGCTTTCGATCTACTGTTAATCGAGATTATATGTGCTGAATATTGATATACTAGATAACACCCTAGCTTGAGAAAGTATTAGCCTACATGTTCACATTTCCTCAGTTTGATCCTGTTGCTCTATCGCTCGGCCCTTTGTCTATCCATTGGTACGGACTAATGTACATTGTGGCTTTTGGCGGGGCGTGGGCATTGGCCAATTACCGTGCGAGGCGAGTGTCAGATCAATGGAGTGAGGAGCAAATTTCAGATCTGATTTTCTACGGTGCCCTAGGCGCTGTGATTGGTGGCAGGTTTGGCTCAGTGTTTTTTTACAATTTTGATCGATTTTTGGCGGATCCAGTGTGGCTTCTCAGAGTATGGGAAGGGGGAATGTCCTTTCACGGAGGCTTCTTAGGCGTTTTAGCAGCGACCTACTGGTATTCACGGGTGATAAAGAAAGATTTCTGGGACGTGATGGATTTCGTTGCGCCAATTGTGCCTTTTGGACTAGGTGCCGGCAGAATTGGCAATTTTATTGGCGGCGAACTGTGGGGCAGACCTACTGATGCGCCATGGGGCATGGTTTTCCCTCACGTCGACCAACTAGCAAGGCATCCATCGCAACTCTATCAATTTGCGCTAGAAGGGATCGTTTTGTTCAGCATTGTTTGGTGGTTTTCTGCAAAGCCAAGACCACGTCTTGCTGTTTGCGGCTTGTTTGCTTTGATCTATGGTTGTCTGCGCTTTTTTGTTGAGTTTTTTCGTCAGCCGGATCAGCAACTTGGGTTTATCGCGTTCGATTGGCTAACTATGGGCCAGCTTTTATCGCTTCCTATGATTATCGCTGGAGCTACCTTCTTAGGTTTGGCCTATCGACGCCCTTCAGGTCAATCTTCTCTTTAAGCAATTGCTAAGGAATTAATTCCCACTATGTATCAGTATTTAGAGCTCTGCCGCCACATAGTCGATAACGGCGTTTGGATTGAAAATGAACGCACCGGTAAGCGTTGCCTCACGGTCGTGAATGCTGATCTAACTTATGATGTGGGAGGCAACCAATTTCCGATTATCACAACGCGAAAAAGTTACTGGAAAGCGGCGATTGCCGAGCTTTTAGGGTACCTGCGGGGCTACGATAATGCTGCAGATTTTCGAAAACTTGGGACCAAATCATGGGATGCCAACGCAAACTTGAACGAAGCTTGGCTCAATAACCCTGCTCGCAAGGGTGAAGATGATATGGGCCGCGTCTATGGGGTGCAAGGGCGCGCATGGAAGAAATCCGATGGCGGCCACATAGACCAGCTTCAAAAAATCGTTGATGATTTAGGCCGAGGAGTTGACGATAGAGGCGAAATACTGACCTTTTACAATCCCGGTGAATTTGAACTGGGTTGCCTCAGGCCTTGTATGCATACCCACACTTTTTCCTTGCTGGGGGAGACTCTCCACTTAACCAGTTATCAGCGTTCCTGTGATGTCCCCTTAGGGCTTAATTTTAACCAGATTCAAGTGTTCACTTTGCTGGCGCTGATAGCGCAGATAACTGGGCATAAGCCGGGCCTTGCCTACCATAAAATTGTCAATGCTCACATTTATGAAGACCAGCTCGAGCTTATGCGTGACGTGCAGCTAAAAAGAGAACCGTTTGACCCGCCTAGTTTGACCATCAATCCTGATATCAAGTCTCTAACTGACTTGGAAACTTGGGTCACTCTGGACGATTTTTCGGTCGAAGGATATCAACATCATGATCCTATCGCTTATCCATTTTCGGTTTAACAAAAGAGAGTAGATTTGAAACTGTCACTTATTTGCGCCATGGCGGAAAATAGAACGATCGGAAAAGACAACAGTCTTCCTTGGCATTTGTCTGAAGACCTAAAATATTTTAGGCGAGTCACTATGGGGTGCCCAATCATAATGGGGCGAAAAACATGGGAGTCTATAGGCCGACCTTTGCCCGGACGAACCAATATTGTGATTAGCAGCAACAAAGCTTATTGTGCAGAAGGCGCGTCGGTAGCGACTTCTCTCATAGCTGCTATAGAATTAGCCAAAGATGTCACTGAAAAAGACGGTACTGATGAGGCGTTTGTAATAGGTGGGGCTGGACTTTATCAAGCTGCTTTAGGACTAGCTCAACGTTTTCATCTTACTCGTGTTCATGCTGCCGTAGAAGGAGATACTCAATTAAGCGAATTCGATGAATCACAGTGGAAGGAAATTTCCCGCCAAGAGTTTTCAAAATCTGACTCAAACCCCTATGACTACAGCATTTGCGTTTTAGAACGTTTAAGCAGTTAAATGTTTAATCAATACTTTTGATTTTCTACTGAAATTGTAAAGCTGTTTTCTCGCTTCAGGCAATTCATCCAACTCGGTTCTAGCAAACCCTTTTTCTAAAAACCAATGATCGGTTACGGTGGTGAGAGCAAAGATTTTCTCAACGTTAAGTTCGAGAGCCGTTTTTTCAAGGCTTAAAAGCAAGCGGTCTCCATATCCTTTATTCCGGTAATTCTTATGTATGGCTATACATGCGACTTCGGCAATTCCATCGGAAATGGGATAAAGAGCTGCACAAGCGATCAAGGTGCCTTCAAATTCTATCACGTGAAAATTGTCGATTTCGGTTTCTAGAAGTTCTCTTGAACGAGTAACCAATGTTCCGTTATCTTCAAGCGGTTTAATTAACGCTAAAATTCCTGCTACATCATTGATGTGTGCTGGCCTTAGCGACTCAAAGCTGTCTCCACTGATTAAACTGCCTTTACCTTCACGAGTGAAAAGCTCCTGAAGAAGCGCCCCGTTTTGTTTGAAGCTAATTAAATGAGAGCGATGAATGCCATTTTCAACAGCGGATAGTGCAGCACCGATTGCTTTCTTCAAGCATTCTGAGTCTAAATCTTGATGACCTTCAAGTGACTGAAGCAAAGATTCAGCATCTTGGGGGTTCAATGAAGGTATGAGTTTTCCAGAATTATCTATTACGCCCTCTGTGGGGGTTAGTAAAATCAATTTTTCGGCAGATAGTGAAATTGCTACCTCAGTGGCTATTTCTTCGGCCGTTAGATTGAATACCTCCCCAGTTAATGAGTAACCTAAGTTAGATAAAAGAACGATATTTCCTTGCTGCAGCTGCTGGTGTATAGCCTCGCTTTTTATTTTTCTTACCTTGCCTGTAAAATGATAATCCACTCCGTCGTGAATCCCATGGGGCTGGGCAGTGACGAAATTCCCGCGACATACTCTAATATCCGCACCGTCCATCGGGGAATTGCTAAGTCCCATAGACAGTAAAGCTTCCGTTTTAGTGGTTAGTTTTCCAACGGTTTCAATCACAGTGTCCAAACAATTATGTTCGGTTACCCGAACCTGTTCATGATAGACAGAGGTGAGCCCTTTTTGTTCAAGAGCGGCAGAAATCTGAGGTCGTGCACCGGTAACCAAGACCAGCTTCACGCCTAGGCTGTGGAGGAGATTCAAATCGTAAACAATATTTGGAAAATTTGAATCTACAAGTGCTTCACCGCTAATAAGCACAACAAACGTTTTACCTCTGTGCGCATTTATATAGCTCGTCGAAGCGCGAAACCAGTTAATGAGATCTTGATTATTCAGCATGACAATTACTTACTTATTTTTTAGGCAATAGTGGGCGATAAGCTTCTGCAAAGTAGATATGCAGGGTTCGATCATATCGATAGACATATACTCGTCGGGTTGGTGGGCTTGATCAATGTTTCCCGGACCCATGATAATTGTGTCCATTCCGAGTTCTTGCAAAAAAGGCCCTTCGGTCCCAAAGGCGACACTTATAGATGAATGTCCAGAAATCCGCTCTGCGGCTTCCAGTAATTCACTCTGTTTGTCGGCAAAAAATGGAGGAACTCCGGAAAAAAGCGGCTTAATTTCAACGCTTAATCCTAGCGGCTCCGCGATAGTCTCCACCCGGGATTTAATCTCCTGCCGGACTGTGTCGATATGCATTCCAGGCATGAGTCTAACATCGAATTCTAGTTCGCAGCTTCCGCAAATTCTGTTGGGATTATCGCCGCCGTGAATACAGCCTAGGTTTAGGGTTGGATAAGGGACTTCGAATAACGTCGAGGCGTAGCGCTGTTTGAGCTGATCTCGGTATACCATGAGATCGCCAATTACAGAATGCATTGCATCTAAAGCATTGTTGCCAAGCGCCGGGTTAGAGGAATGACCGCTTTGCCCCAACAGTCTTACAGACTCCATCATTATACCTTTGTGAGCGCGTACCGGACTCAGACTAGTGGGTTCGCCAATAACAGCGGCGCGAGCCTTAGGCTTGCCAAGTGCAGCGATAGTTTTTGCACCTTGCATCGAAGTTTCTTCGTCAGAGGTGGCGAGGATAATCAAGGGCTCGCCAAATACTTGTCCTAGCAGTGGCTTAACGGCTTCCATGATGATCGGGAAAAACCCCTTCATATCGGTTATGCCAAGTCCGAAAAGCTTGCCTTCTTTTTCGGTTACAGAAAAAGGGTTTACGCTCCACAATTCTTCATCAAGAGGAACAGTGTCTGTGTGACCGGCAAGGACAAGCCCGCCAGGCCCGCTCCCTAAAGTGGCGATCAAATTGAATTTATCGTCGCTCCCCGAGGTGGGTATAACATCACAAGAAAAACCTAACTCTTCAAATTCGGCGGCCAGAAATTCGATAACGGCCCGATTGCTAGAATCGATATCTGGATTAGTAGAGCTAATGCTGGAAAGCGATACTACTTTGTTGAGGCCACTCAATAATTGCTTCGAATCATAGACCATACGGCTTTCCTTATGTGTCGTTCGCGGTAGAACAGTCAGTCTATGAGTTGGCCGCTAACTTAGCAATCATGTCTGTTTTAGCTGCCATTATAAAATCGTTTACATGCAGTCCATTCACTTTATGACTCCACCAGTAAACGGTCACTTTTCCCCATTCGGTTAGAATAGAAGGGTGGTGATCTTCTCGATCTGATAATGTGGCGACTTTATACGTAAAATTAAATGCGTCCTTGAACTCTACAAAGTAAAACTCTCTTCGTAGTTTTTCCACGCCATCATGAAACTCTCGCTGCCACGAGGGTATCGCTAACTGAAGATCGATTGCTTGCTCTTCTGTTACAACGGGTGCGCCTAAACTGAGCTTTTCGCAGCGCAGTTTCACCAAGTCTTCTGTACGAGCCATTACAAGAACTCCTCTAACAAGGTATTTAGGAATCTATAGCCTTTGGTAGTTGCCTGCAAACGACCAGCTCGCTGAACCAACAGGCCCGAGCCTATCAAAGAATTAACTTTCTCTGAAATAGCAACGAAACCATGACCGCTTCTCGCTTCGAAATCAGAGATCTCAAAACCCTGCTTTAATCGTAGCGCGTTCATCATAAACTCCAGTATTCTTTCATCTTCCGGAACTGTTAGCCGATCAGCCGTATGTTCTGCTGAATTGCTTATGTAGTGTTTTGGCTGCTTATGCTTGCGAGTACGAATTATGCTGTTAGTTTCTGCATGGGTAATTTTCCCATGAGCGCCTGCTCCTATACCGATGTAGTCGCCGAAATTCCAGTAGTTTAAGTTGTGTCTCGAATGCCGGTTTAGTTTAGCAAAAGCAGAGACTTCATACTGTTCCATTCCATTTTCTTCCAGCAACTTTTCACCGGACAATTGTATATCACGCAATGTATCTTCTTGTGGTAGTGCGGGAGGTCTTCGATAAAAAACCGTGTTAGGTTCTATCGTTAATTGATACCAAGAAAGATGAGTTGGACTAAAACTCAGTCCCTGGCGCAAGTCTTCGAGAGCTGCCGCAACTGACTGCTTGGGTAAGCCATGCATCAGGTCTATATTAAAATTATCGAACCCCGCGCTAATCGCTATGTCGATGGCTCTTTGGGACTGAAGGCCATCATGGATTCTTCCTAATATTTTCAGGCTCTGATCATCAAAGCTCTGTACTCCCAATGACAGGCGGTTGATTCCGATAGACTTGAAATCTGCAAACTTAGAAGCCTCCGCTGTGCCGGGGTTGGCCTCCATAGTAATTTCAATATCTGCCGCTAAGTTTGAATGTTTTCTTAAATGCTCGAGTATTTGCTCGAATCCACCAGCGGAAAATAAACTGGGAGTACCGCCGCCAATAAAAACTGAGCTAATGTCTCTCTCGCCGCACTCTTCGTAGTCCCGATCAAAGTCATCCAGTAAGACTTTTATATATTCTTGTTCGGGTATTTCCCGCTCAAATTCATGAGAGTTGAAATCACAATAAGGGCACTTTCTGACACACCAAGGGATGTGCAGATAAAGACTTAAAGGAGGGGTTGCCAGCATCTTGTTAGCTCACGAAGGGCTTTGCCACGATGGCTCAGAGCATTCTTGGTGTCCTTATCTAGGTCTGCTGAGGCGCAGCCATGAGTCGGAACAAAAAATAGAGGGTCATAACCGAAGCCATTGCCACCGGATTCTTCAAAGAGAATCCTTCCCTCCCAAGTGCCCTGGCAGATGAGGGGTGTTGGGTCTAGGCTATGCCTCATGAACGCGATAATGCATTGGAATCGAGCCGTGCGTTGTTCTTCTGGCACTGATGCAAGTTCAGCAAGCAGCTTTTGATTATTTTCAGCATCTGCACCGTGCACACCGGCGAATCTTGCAGAGTAGATACCGGGCCTGCCATTAAGGGCATCAACTTCAATCCCTGAATCATCGGCTAAACTGGGTAAACCCGTCTGTTCACTTGCATGCCTTGCCTTAATAATTGCATTTTCAACGAAGCTCAACCCCGTTTCCTCAGCGTCTGTTAATCTAAACTCGGACTGAGGCACTAACTCGATATTCCTTTCGTCGAGAATTTGCTTGAACTCCCGAAGCTTGCCTGGATTGCTGCTAGCCAATACGATTTTTTTCATAGGATATAACTTTATTGGATTTCTGTTGATCTAGTCGTTTCTTGTTAGATGATAGATAGCAATCTCGCCTAGCAAATTAGGCCAGGCTTTCATTGCCAGACTGCCTTGGTGTTTTGAATCAACTACTGTACGAGCCAATACTTTCACATTTTTTTCAGCGCAGAGAGAATCAAAATCTTTAACCGTGCAAAAGTGAATATTGGGAGTGTTATACCATTGGTGCGGCATGAACTTGGAAATTGGCATGCGGCCGTTGCTAGCAAGAGTAAGACGGCTTTTCCAATTGCCAAAGTTGGGAAACGTGACGATACCGTGCTTGCCAATCCGTAGCATTTCGTCAACCAATTTGTCAGGTTTACTTGAAGCCTGAATAGTCTGAGTTAGAAGCACTGTCTCAAACGAATCAGATTGAAAGTTACTGAGCCCTTGATCTATATCTTGCTCAATGACATTTACCCCTCGCTGAATACAAGACTCGATGTTCTGCTGATCTATTTCTAGACCTAGTCCTCTGACGTTCTTAGTGTCAGTAAGGTAACTGAGGAGACTGCCGTCCCCGCAGCCTAAATCCAATACTCTGCTTTTGGGTTGAATCCAGTTCTGAATAATTTCAAGATCAGGACGCATGGTTGCATTGCTCTTGGTAAACTCGAGTCATGTAGGCTTTGAAACCGTTGATATATCGAGGAATCGGTAATAAGAAGGAATCGTGGCCCTGTTCCGCATCCACTTCAAGGTAAGTGACGTCTTTCTCCGCTTTGATTAAGTGGTCGACTATTTCTCTGGACCTTGCCGGCGGGAATCTCCAATCGGTGCTAAAAGACAACACCAAGAAACTGCAAGAACAACGCTCAAGCGCCCGACTCAAATCACCGTCGTAATCTACAGCAGGGTCGAAATAGTCCAATGCTTTAGTCATTAACAGGTAAGTATTAGCATCAAAGTTTTCGGAAAACCTTTCGCCTTGATAATGTAAATAGCTTTCCACCTGAAAATCAATATCGAATCCAAAACTCAACGATCCTGATCTTAAGTCCCTGCCAAATTTTTCACCTTCGGGGTCATGACTGGAATTATTGGTGCCGAACTTCGAGCCCATGGCCAAATCCGAAAGATAGGTAATATGGCCCACCATGCGGGCAAGCATTAATCCTTGCTTCGGATAAGTTCCTTTGTCTAAGTAGCGGCCATCGTGAAAATTCACATCATTGGTAATTGATTGGCGAGCCACTTCGTTGAAAGCGATGTTTTGCGCAGACAGTTTAGGAGCGGTGGCGATGCAAACCGCATGCCCCAGTCGTTCCGGATAGCTTATAGCCCAGCGCAGAACTTGCATACCTCCTAAACTGCCGCCAACAATCGCTGCCCATTTTTGAATGCCAAGTTTATCTGAAAGCAATACTTGGCTTTCTACCCAGTCGCGTACCGTAACAATTGGAAAGTCTGGCCCGAAATATTTATTGGTGTTTGGATCTATTGAAGCTGGGCCGGTACTGCCTGCACAGCCGCCAAGATTGTTAACGGCCACTACATAAAAATGGTTGGTATCTATTGCCTTGCCAGGCCCGATGCAAGCATCCCACCAGCCAGGTTTAGAATCTGATTCATCGTGAAAACCGGCAGCATGATGGTCACCACTAAGGGCATGACATATAAGCACTCCATTGGAACCGGCAGAGTTTAGCTTACCGTAGGTCTCTATGACCAAATCAAACCCTTTCAGGGTTTTTCCACAGCGCAGAACTAATTCGTCATCGAAATGAATGGTTTGTGGAACGACCAAGCCGACGGAATCAGCTGGAAACTGAGTTGGCATTAGAAATTGGCCTTGGAAATAGAGCTATAAGATTCATGAAAATTGTTGTGGCTATGGAGCAGTCTACGGGCCTTGAAATTATCACTCTAATCGTTAGACGCCAATTATAACTAGAGCCAGTTCTCCTGTTATTCTAAACGTTGTAATCAGGAAATTCTGCACAAGTTGGATTCCGATAAATATAAAAATAGGTGAGAAATCCAGTCCGCCCATTGGAGGTATAACCTTGCGAATTGGCCCCATCACGGGCTCGGTCAACTGCCAAATTAGCTGTAACAAAGGATGCGGATTCATATTCCCAGAGAACATCATAATGAACGACATAATGATTGAAGCAATAATGGCGTAGTAGTAGATATTAACGATAAAAAGAATAACCCCAACAAATGCCCAAGTGATGATATATGTGGGTGAGGGGATCTCTCCCCCGTAAGCCAAAATTAGAACGCAGATAGCGACTGCTTCAACAAGAAAGGCTAAAACAAGAGACGAAAAATCTATGCCTCGGTATCCTGGAATGACCTTACGGAAAATTTTCACTGCGGGATCGGTAATCCGAATGACCGCTTGAGACATTGGATTATAAAAGTCTGCTTTTGCAATTTGGAGCAAAAACCGCAGCAGCACAGCCAGGAGGTAAATACCTCCTAAAACGTTAAGAATTGTTGCGACGGAATTACCTAAAACGTCCATATTTGACTCACTTCATCTGACTATCTAGCAAAAAACAAAGGCGTAGCACCCTTGTCTTTACGGTGGTTTACAAGGCTGTGATAAATTTAAGACAACGGGAAAGTAGCGACGAGAGGATACAACCCAGTCCCTCAATAGAATTCTGCAGTCGGTTTAGCCTTCCTAGCGTTAGTTTACTGTATTTTTCTGAGGTTTGCTTCTGAGCTTAACCTGAGCCAGCGAGAATTCGCGACTCTTCAGCCCGGCCTTCTTCCGAACAGGGCTGTCCCAATTCTGATCATAGTAGAGCCCTCGGCAATCGCTGCCTCAAAATCATTGCTCATTCCCATAGATAGCGTGTCCATGCTGGGGTAATGACCACACAGAACATTGAACTCGGTGGCTAAGTCTCTGAAGCAGGCTCGCTGCTGTTGAGGGTCTTGATTGGGGGCTGGGATAGCCATGAGGCCTCGGAGAGTTAGCCCAGGTAACCGATCGACTACTTGGCAGAGCTCTTTTGCACTTTCAAGGTGAGTGCCGGACTTGGTGGCTTCTTGAGAAAGATTGATCTGGATACAAACGTTTAAAGGGCATAGCTCCACCGGCCTTTGTCTACTTAGCCTTTCAGCGATCTTGGCTCTTTCAATGCTGTGTGCCCAATCGAAGTTCTCCGCAATTGCCTTGGTTTTATTGGACTGGATAGGGCCAATAAAATGCCATATGAGCGCCAACTCTTTCAGGTTCTCTATTTTTTCAACGCCTTCTTGAACATAGTTTTCACCGAAATCCCGGATGCCGTGTGCGGCGGCGGCTCGAATAATTTCGCTGGAGTGCCTTTTGCTTACTGCTAACAAAGACACAGACCCAGCTGGGCGCTGATACAGAGATTCAAAGTGTCGAATTTGATTCAGTATGTTATCGATATTTAGTGCTATGTCAGTCACGGTTTCTCTGATGTAAACGTTTGTGGACTATGGGAACTTGGGTGCAGGACGGGTACTATAGGTGAGTGAGTCTTTCTTTTCCAGCCGGCTAAAGGTTGCATTGACTCCCAAAGTTAGATCAATTTGAATAAAAGCCGGACTCACTCACACACAAAACAGTCATAGGTAAGATCGATGGATATTACAGAGCTATTGGGTTTTAGCGTTAAACAGGGTGCATCAGATTTACACGTTACCGCAGGTATGCCTCCCCTTATTCGAGTGGATGGGGATATTCGACGGATTAATGTGCCAGAGATGGACCATAAAGAAGTCCATGCCCTTATTTATGAAATAATGAACGATAAGCAGCGTAAAGATTATGAAGAATACTTAGAAACTGATTTTTCATTTGAGGTGCCGAATCTTGCTCGTTTTCGTGTGAATGCCTTTATGCAAAACCGAGGCGCGGGGGCCGTTTTTAGAACTATTCCTTCGAAAGTTCTATCGATGGAACAGCTGGGGATGGGTGAGATTTTTCGTAAGATTTCAGACGTACCCAGAGGGTTGGTGGCCGTCACCGGTCCAACAGGTTCAGGAAAAAGTACAACCTTGGCCGCAATGATGGATTACATCAACGATACTAAATACGAACATATTTTGACTATTGAGGACCCTATTGAATTTGTCCACCAAAGTAAAAAGTGTTTGGTTAACCAGCGGGAGGTTCATCGCGACACACACGGCTTTAATGAAGCGTTACGTTCGGCTCTTCGTGAGGACCCGGACATTATTCTCGTTGGTGAATTACGAGACTTAGAAACCATTCGATTGGCACTAACCGCTGCTGAAACTGGACACTTAGTTTTTGGCACTTTACATACGACTTCAGCCGCAAAAACAATAGACAGAGTCATTGATGTATTTCCAGCGGCGGAAAAAGATATGGTGCGCTCGATGCTATCAGAATCGTTGCAAGCGGTAATTTCTCAGACATTACTTAAAAAACCCGGGGGAGGCCGTATTGCAGCTCATGAAATCATGATGGGAACTCCAGCAATTCGTAACTTGATTCGGGAGGATAAGGTGGCTCAAATGTATTCTGCTATTCAAACAGGTGCATCAGTTGGAATGCAGACTCTGGATCAATGTTTGAAAGACTTAGTTGCAAAAGGCTTGGTGTCGAGAGAGGAAGCGAAGTCTAAAGCTAAAATGCCTGAGAGTTTTTAGTCAGCGTGATTTTTGTATTCTGAAAACCAGTTTTGTAAAATAATCTGAGCCGCAACGTCATCGATTGCGGCTTTTTTTTTGCCGCTACGATTGCTTTCTGAAACAATTTCTAGGGCTTCTTGTGAGGATAAACGTTCATCCATTCCAAAACACTGTTTACGAAACCTGCCATGTAGTCTATTGCCAAATTTTGTCGCTCGAACTAATAGTTCGCTGGCAGATCCATCAAGGTTGTAAGGCAAGCCAACAACAAGAACGTCTGGTTGCCACTCTTCAATCAGTTGTTCTATTTCTTGCCAGTTGGGAATGCCGTCTCTGGCCTTAATAATTTTTACCGGTGTTGCAGAGCCCGTGAGGCTTTGCCCATAGGCTATACCGATCCGCTGAGTGCCATAGTCGAAAGCCAGTGCGGAAAGATTAGCGCCGAGTTTTTCCGGAAGCAGGGGAAGGGCCATGTTAAATACGCCGGATTATCATGAATGTCCCGCTTGAGGAGAAATTTGGTTGAATGCTATGCCAAGCAGTGCCGCGGCCGAACTCGCCATAGTTTCATAGTCTCTAGAAAAAAGCAGCGTGTCTTGCACTGGGACGTTAAGCCACGCGTTGTCAGCTATTTCTTTTTCCAGTTGACCCCCATCCCAACCTGCACAGCCTAACGCTATTAGGTATTTTTCAGGCCCTTGACCTATTGCTATGTCCTGGAGAATAGTTCGTGACGTGCATAGAGAAATTCCTGGGCCGGTTTTGATCGACGAATCCCAGGCTCGGTCAGAATTATGAAGGATAAATCCTTTGTCTCTTTCAACGGGACCGCCCGCTACAACCTTTTGTTGATCAATCGAATCTAACTCTTTATCGCAGTTAATATTTAACTCTTCCAATATATCGGACACTGTCGCCGCGAGTGGTTTGTTGAGCACAATACCCAAGGCGCCATCTTTCGAATGTTTCCACAGGTAGGTCACTGTTCCGGAAAAAAAGGAATCTTGCATCTGCGGCATAGCAATTAGAAATTGATTTTCTAGATTGGTCTGTGGAATTGAACTACTCATAGGGTCGGTTTTAGTTATCCTAAAAACTAGTGAGTGCATTTCCTTCGTGAAATCGCCATGTCCTAATGATTTCCAAGATATCAACATCGGCTAGCATTTCTTCAGGGAAGGGTGCGAAAGGGGAGGCCATCTCCACGATATTTATAGCCGCTTGGTCTAAGATGTTATGGCCGGATGATTGCAGAATTTGAATATCATCTACTTGGCCGTCTGGTAGAATCGCCACTAACAGTCTCAGACTGCCGTAAAGCCGATCACGGCGGGCTTGATCTGGGTAATTGATATTGCCCACTGCTTCAATTCTTCGTCGCCAGGTATCGAGGTAAAGAGCGTCTTGGCTTTTCTTGGTCGACGCTGATGATATTGTGTACTTTCTTGGCCTTCGCGCATATTCCTGTCGCTGCCGGTCCAACTGAGCCTGTAAACTCGCGATCGCAACGCTTAGGTCTTCTTCTGAAGCTTCATCTGAAAGTGGTAGATCTTCCTCCGGAGGGATGTCTTGGAGTTGTTGATCAATTTTTTCTGGGCTTTGAACGCTTGCAACCACTGCAGCATCCTGAATGTTGATCGGGTTACTTGTGGTAGTCGTTTTAGGAACTGGAACAACTTCTTGAATCGTGTCTGCATTGAAGTCTGATTCGAAAGGTGAACTTGGTGCTAATGATTCTTCCACTGAGCCACTTCCCACCTGATTTTCTTGAGCTAGAAAATCAGCAGTTTCAGGAGCGATGTCACTCCTATATTGGGCTAGTGTAATTTCTAGGGCTGGCTCGCTATTGAGTTCATCTAAATACGTGAAGCCAACCCCCAGAATTAAGATGCCATGTACGCAGGCAGACAGGAAAATTGTAAACCCAAACCGCTCTTTTGATACATCCTCGTTTGAATTTTCCATGAACGGCTCTTAGTTATTCACCCAAGGTTTAGTTATTCAGCTGGCTTTCTATGCAATTCATTAGATCGCCCGCGATATCAAGCTCATAGGCTTTATCCAATTCTCTTACACAGGTCGGGCTGGTCACATTTATTTCAGTCAAATAGTCGCCGATAACATCTAAGCCAACGAAAAATAAGCCTTTGGAAACAAGAGTCGGTCCCACTTGATCCACAATCCAACGGTCTTTGTCACTCAGTGGCTGAGCGACACCCGCACCGCCCGCAGCTAAGTTTCCTCGAGTCTCTCCACTGGCTGGGATTCGAGCAAGTGCATAATCCACAGGGCGTCCATTTATGACGAGAATTCGTTTGTCACCATTGCTAATTTCAGGAACAAATTTTTGTGCCATTATTTGATGTTGGCCATTGTTGGTGAGCGTCTCAATTACGACACTAAGGTTGGGGTCATTGGGCTTGATTCTAAATATTGAAGCTCCCCCCATACCATCTAAAGGCTTATAAATGACGTCTTGATGTACATTGTGAAATTCTTTTAGCTTAACCGCTGATGAGGAGACGATTAAAGGGGGGCAGCACTGGGAAAATTGAGTGGCAAATAGCTTTTCGTTGCAATCTCGCAGGCTCTGGGGATCATTTACAATCAACGCTCCCTCTCGCTGCGCCTGTTCTAATATGTAGGTGGAATAGACAAAGTCCATATCAAAAGGGGGGTCTTTCCGCATGAGAATCACATCCAAATCCGCGAGGGATTTGTCGTCTTCTGAGCCTAATGAAAACCAATTCTTCTCGTCATCTTGGACAGTCAACGGGGTCATTAGGCCGCGGGCAGCGCCGTGGTCTAAGTAAAGATCAGATTGTTGCATGTAAAAAAGCTCCCAGCCTCGTTTCTGAGCGGCAAGAAGCATTGCTAAGGTGGTATCTTTCTTTACAACTATGGATTGAATGGGGTCCATTACTACCCCAAGTCGAATTGTCATTGATTATTCCTACATTAACGAAAGGTATAGTCTACATCGTATCCAGGTGCCTCAGCTGAACTTGGAGCTGTTAAAGGCGCCGAACCTAGGCGAAATAGTATCCCACTTCCACTGCTAACTCTATTGCGGTTCCACTGTGAAAACCTTAAGTATTCTATGGGTCTTATGTCTCATCGGCATGGAAAGGTTTATAATGATGCCCTAGCTTATCAGCGGTAGGGTAACTGTGAGATCAATAGCACAAATTTGGGGAATTGGCGGTGTAGTCCTTATGCTTGGATTTGCGGTGGTGCGTCTCGCCCCGATGGCACTGGCTTTGCGGGGCTACCCCCTAAATGCTCTGCATTGGGGGGCACTGGTTTTCGTTGTGGTGTATATGGCTTATGCTGAGGGCTATAAAGGATTTCATCTTGCTTTCGCACCCCGGGTTGTAGCACGGGCAAGTTACCTAGCTAACCATCCCAGTAGGATCCATCTCCTGTTTGCTCCGCTTTTTTGTATGTGCTATTTCCATACCACCCGAAAGAGACAGCTTGTTTCCATTGGGCTGACGGCAATGATAGTTTGTTTTGTCGTCATCGCACGTCAATTACCCTCACCTTGGCGAGGTATCGTGGATGCAGGTGTTGTGGTTGGTCTGTGTATCGGTATTGGTTCAATCTTCTATTATGTGATCAAGGTACGCTCTCAGTCCGGTGATTTCTTCGCACTCGCGGAAGTGCCAGTCAAGGCATAAGTAGGTTTTGCCACATGGACAAGTTTGAAACCGACAAATGCTGCGCGATCGTCGTAACTTATAAACCCGATATCACGGCGCTGTTAAAATTACTTGGACAATTAAACAAAGAAATTAACTTTGTCGTCGTTGATAACGGCACTCCCGATATTGCCCACTTAGCCGAATCAATTTGTGTATACGATCGGTGTAAAGCATTAATCCGGCTTGACGAAAATGTGGGTCTGGCGAAAGCATTGAATAACGGGATTGGATGGGCCGAGAAAAACCGTTGTGAATTCGTATTTTTATTCGACCAAGACAGCAGCATCTGCGATTTATTTATAAGCAGGATGATTAAGGCATACCGAGAGGTAGAAAAACACAGTTCCAAGGGTGTCGCCGCGGTTGGGCCACGGCTAATAAATCCACAATCAATGCGGCAAACACCATTCAAATTATTTAGCCGATTATTCCTACGCACTGACCGTCCCTTTGCCAATTTCAAAAATCATTTTATTGCTGACTTTTTGATTACCTCAGGCACGCTGATTGCTTTGAAGCATATGAATCATATTGGAACCATGAAAGAAGACTACTTTATTGATAATGTGGATCTAGAGTGGTGTTTTCGTGCGAAATCAAAAGGCTATGATTTAGTGGGCACTGATGATGCGCTGCTCTACCACGCAATTGGCGAACTCAGTCAAAGTCCGCTTGTAAAAGCGGGGATTATTGCTAAGCACAACCCCTCCCGAACCTATTACTCTAGCCGGAACCGTACCCATTTATATGGGGTTTCTTATTCACCGCTGGGTTGGAAGCTTCGAGACATTGTCCGTTTTACCCTTAAGTCCATTTGGCTGGTAATTTCTTCTACTGAAAGAAAACTATACTGGAAGAACATCAGGTCAGGCATTCGTGATGCGAAAACTATAAGTTAACAATTATGGCTGATACTGAACTTAACAAGGGTAATCCGAAGGTTGCGATTCTACTGTCTGTCTACAACGGTCAGGCATTTCTTGAAGAACAACTTAATTCACTATTGCAGCAAACCTACAGTGAATTCGTTATTGTGGTGCGTGATGATTGCTCAAAAGATAAGTCACTCGAGATAATACGATCCTATGCACAGAAATCGCCCAGTCGGTTTCACGTGCTAGCACAGGATGACAGAAATTTGGGTGCCAGCGGTGGTTTTGCTTTTCTCATGGAGTATGTTCTTCAGCACAAATTAGAAATAGGCTTGGAATCAGCCTATATGATGTTTTGTGACCAAGATGATATTTGGCAAAGTAATAAGCTAGAACTTCAAATGAAGGCTATGAAAGAAACAGAAAGTAGCTTAGGTGGTGGTGCCACACCAATTCTAGTTCACAGTGATCTGCAAGTAGTCGCTGCGGACGCATCTGAAATTGCTCCTTCATTTGTTGCTTACCAAGGTTTGGAGATTCATCGGAATCGGTTTCCTAATTTGGTAATTAGCAATTTAGTGACAGGGTGTACTGCTTGTCTCAATGAGTCGCTTGCCAGAAAGTCGTTGCCAATTCCCGCTAACGCGGTCATGCACGATTGGTGGCTCGCTATCGTCGTCTCGGCGTTTGGGAAGTTAGTATACTTAGACAAAGCACTTCTAAAGTATCGGCAGCATGACAACAATACAATTGGTGCAACCAAGTATGAACCTAAGCATATAGGGTTTTGGCGGCGAGTGATTACCAGAAAGCCTAACCCGCATCTTATTGAAGTGGGGATTCAAGCCCAAGAATTTAAGAAACAGTTTGGCAAAGAATTGTCGAGGCGGAACAATCTTGCCCTGTTCCTGTCAGCTCATATGAGAATTCCGATAGGAATAATTCAGAGAATTTTCTATCGTTTAGCACGTCGATTTTGACGCTTATTTAAACCCTTAGGCTATAGTTTTCGACTCTCAAACTCAGAGCCTTATTATAATAAGGGTCTTCTTCCTCAAAATATTTTGCATGACGCTGTCTAATGTAAGCCGACTCTTTCTCAAACTCGGCCAGCTGTGCGGAATTCATGTCATCCAAAAACTTTGGCCGAGTTTTTGATTCTAAGTGATAGAGCTGAGCAAACGGTGTATAGACTACTCTATAGTTCGCTTCACGCAGTCTGAGGCAAAAATCTACATCGTTATAAGCAACGCGTAGATCTTCATTAAAGCCGTCAATTTCTAAAGCAATATCTCTTCGAACAAGCATACAAGCCCCAGTGACTGCGGAGCAATTTCGTACCGAGGTGGCATATCCAAAATATCCCGGGTCGTTGTTGTCAATATGTTTGAATGCGTGACTCGCAATACCACCAAGCTGCATTACAATACCTGCGTGCTGAATGGTGTCGTCCTCGTATAATAATTTTGCCCCCACCGCTCCCACGCCTTTTTTAACAGCGTAGTCCAATAGCGACTCAATCCAATCTTCATTGATTACTGTCATATCGTTGTTAAGCATAAGCACGAACTCAGAGCGAGACTGTTTTATTCCCCAATTATTTATTGCTGACCAATTGAATGGAATGTTCAGTTCATGGAGACTAATGCGTGAGACGGTTTGGGCGTAGGCAGCTACCTTATCGAGTTCTGACTGATCGCTATTGTTAGAAATTAAAAGTATTTCGAAATTCTGATACGTCGAGTGTTCAATGGATCGAAGACAGTCTATAGTCATGTCTGCCTTGTTATGAAATGGCAATATGATAGATATGCTTGGATTCCCTGACTCTCTTTGAATTCGGTACCGTCCTAGAAACTGTGTAGTCGAAACCGTTGTGGGGATAGAGTCACTGCTGACATAGTCGTTTAATGCTTTAACAGCGGCATCGTAGGCATAGCTTTTAGCCCCATCTCCGCCGGCAACGCTGCCGGGTATTATTCGCCAGTGATAGAGTACTTCTGGTATGTGGCTAAAGCGCTGCGTAATCTGGCTGATCCGCAATGTCAGATCAAAATCTTGACTGCCTTCGACACCGGTACGAAAACCGCCAACTCTGTCTAGTATAGAGCGTCTAACGACCCCAAAATGGCCAACATACATCATCGACTCAAGCAGTTCGGGCGACCACTTTGGCTTGAAATGTGGCTCGCAATATTCCCCATTTTCATCAATTTTATCTTCATCTGTATAGATGTAATCGATTGTCTTGTCTTCGTTCAGTGCTCTAACGACGTGCCATAAGGCATCTTTATGAAGCTCATCGTCATTATCCATCAGGCCAATAAATTCACCAGTGGCTATCTCGAGTGCGCTATTAGACGCGCCAGAAATATGCTGGTTATGTTTACCAAACTGAACTTTGATGCGTGCGTCTTTAGTTGCCCAATCTGCCAGACATTCTAGGGTTTTTTTGTCAGTTGAAGCATCGTCATGTAGGCATAATTCCCAATGTGTGTAGCTCTGGGCGAGCACTGAATTGATACACAGGTCTAACCACCGTTGCTCTACATTAAAAACGGGTACAATTATGGAGATAAGTGGCTGATAGCCGAAAGTATGGTTGAGTCTCTGATTATTTGATTGCGAGATGGAATTAAGAGCGTTGTAAACTTTGTATTGAGTTTGTGGATCTAAGCCAACAAATTCCTGCGCTTCAATTAGGCTATCAGCACTCTCTCTATGTTCGACTTGGATTTTTTTACGAGTGACCTCGCCGTCGGTGTCGACAAATTCCAATATAATTTTGCCTAACCTATCTAACTGGCCAAACAACACAAAGCCAGATTTCTCGGCATGGGGCACAAGGGGGTAGGCTTCCTGAATGTCTGATCTTGGCGCACCGTATATCGCGGGTATAGTTTGGCCATCGACGTTCGCGCTAACTTTGCTTATTTGCGGAGCTTTTAAACTCCAGCCTCGAATAAAAATGCAATTGTTAAAGGAGACCGCTAGGTCGACATAAAAGCAAAGCGGGTGTTTAAAGACTGCTACTTCGTTAGAAGTCTCATCTGCTAGAACGCTTGGATCGCCATTCTCTGTTTCCTCAATATTTTCTTGGAGCGTGACTTTATGCTCTTCAGTAAAAACATCGCTATCAGGTTCAACGATCTGCATTTCCGAAGTTGGTTGTTTGTCTCCTAATAGGCGCTTTATAAATCTACCGACTTTGCGATAAGGTCCCATTGCCTTCCAACTAGTTGAACCGAGAATTGATCTCAGAGCTGTATCTAATGCGGCAGCATGTTTTTCCGAAGCTTCTAGTCTATGTTCGTTGTTCTGCAATTGCAGGCTTCGCTCATTTAGCGATTCAAGCGCAGTACCAAGCTGGTCATGGGTTAGGCTATGCCGCCTAATTTCCGAACTAAGATTGTCAGTGAGTTTTTCAATTTGTGTGTGTTGTTTTTGACTAACTAAATCTAGCTCTTCTATTTTTAGTGATTGTTTCTCAAGGGCTTGTGACTGTTTCTCAAGAGAGAAAGTCTGCTTTTCCAATTCTTTGATGATTTGGTTCTTGTGTTCGTTTGCTCCACTAATATTGGTTTCCAAATCCGCAATATGTTGATTGAGCAGCTGGATTTGCTGATCCATTTTAGTGGCTTGCTCGGATAATTGGTTGTTATGAGTATGGGAGTCTTTAAGACTAGATCGCAGAACGTCTATAGCATCGCTTAGTTCTATAATTTTGTCGCTTTTATCCAGCGAGCCGAGTAGTTCATTCAGTTTCTCTCCGCTCCAGAGCTTGATCCATTTCTCAAACACCCTCGCTCTGCTTTGACCTCTAGGGTTGTCGTCTCGATAGCGGTCAGTGTCATCGCTGCTTTTCGTTTCCGAGTCTCCACCTTCGCGATAGAAAGCGGTGATCTCTGGCAAATGGGCAAAATCCGTGTGCTGATTGACCTGAAGCCAAAAGTCCCAATCCTCAAAAATCTCAAACGACTCGTCAAACTTGCAGCCGATATCCAGCAATTTGCGAGAAAAAATCATGGAATGAATCGGCACGTAATTGTCGTGCATCAAATAAATAGGGTCGTAACTTTGCTGAAAGACTTCTTTGTAGGTTTTTCCGTCGGCGCTGACTTTCTGAGTGTTGCTGTAAGCCGCAAGAGTCGATGAATTACCGCTCAATACAGCTATCAGATTTTTTATATGATCTTTTCCAATCCAATCATCGTCGTCCAAAAACATAATGTAGTCGCCATTCGCAGCTCCAAGACCAGTATTTGCTGCTTTAGCTCTAGGTAGGTCAGTTTTAGACGATAGGCAGCTAACGGGAACGTCATTGGCATATTCAACAAAATTTTGGAGCGGTGTTTGGTTTGCTTCAACAAGGATTATCTCCAAAGGACGATAACTTTGCTCAGCGACTGACTGAAGCGCTTGCTTGAGCTCGCTGCGTCCTACGCTTCGGCATATGATTGAAACAAGTGGAGAGTTATGGACTACGGGATCGGTTGGCATATTCTTAAGGGTTGTAGCTTGTGATTAACATAGACGCTTGAGCGCAGCTGCGCTTACTCATTTCTGGTTGATTTGTTTATGCAATACGGCGCCAACTACATGGCCAATAAAATCTAAAAACAAAGTGTCTAATTGCGCGTTAAAATAGCTTTCAGCCTTATTTCCAAATGCTAGTAACGCTAATACTTCGCCATCGTAAGTAATCGGACACACGGCAGAAGATTTGATGGCGGACACAGAGTGAGGGAACAGTATATCTAACTGCCATTGTTCCAATGCACCACAATAAGTTCGCTTGAGGCGAAATACGTCACTAAAATCTTGCTGCATTTTTTTGGGAGGATACGTACGTACAGATTCGGAAATGTTAAGGCTGTCTTGGTCCACCAAAATAATTTCGCAGGCGTCTATATTTTCATGAGCTGTTAATTGGTCTTGCGTGGCTTCCGCTAACTCAGTCACGTTGGCGGCACGCAGTAGTGCCAGTACCAAGCTTCGAGTTGTATCAAAAAGTTGATCGTTATTTCTTGCGTTGTCTAGCAAATTGCCAAGCTTCTGGCGGGTTTCATATCCCCGCTCTCTTAGAACTGTGACCTGTCGTTCTAGTAAAGAAATTGCTTTGCCGCTTTCATGAGGCAAGGATATGTCAGCAACCAACTCGTCTTGCCCGACGAAAAAATCTGGGTGATTCTTTAAATACGCAACTACCTGCTCTTCGGTAATTCCCGCTTCTACATTTGTTTCAATTGCTGGCGCGTCGCTATTCATAATTCTATAGTTCCTTCGTACACTTTGCTTACTGGGCCGGTCATAAGGACAGAAGTGTTTGCTTCTTTCCATTGGATATTGAGTTGACCACCTGGTAGCTGCACATTGACGTTTTCATCCAAAAGGCCACGGATTTGCCCGGTAACCACTGCTGCACAAGCACCAGTCCCACAGGCTAAGGTCTCTCCAGTGCCTCTTTCAAAGACCCGCAGCTTGATGTGGGCTCTATCGAGAATTTCCATAAACCCAACATTCACTCCCTCAGGAAAATCTGGGTGAGCGCCAAGTGCTTCTCCAATCTCTTTGACGGCAGTGTTGTCTAAGTCTGCAACTTTAATCACCGCATGAGGGTTACCCATAGATATAGCGCCGAACTCCACATCTACTGTCTCGTTCGCGACCACTAGACGGCGTTGATAAGTTTGCGTCTCCTCTTGCGCAACAAAGGGTAAGTTCTGTGGCTTGGTGTCCGGAATGCCCATATCCACAGTAACTTCTCCATTGGAGAGTGTATGCAGCGATAACGTTCGGTTAACCGTGCCTACGCTCAGAGGATTATTCGTAGATAAGCCCTGATCATAAACATAGGCTGCAAAGCATCTTGCGCCATTTCCACAGTGCTCCACTTCGCCGCCGTCCACATTGAAAATGCGATAATTAAAATCTAAATCAGGCTTAGCTGGAGGTTCAACTAATAAGAGTTGATCGAAGCCAATGCCAAACTGTCGATGGGCGAGACCTGCGACGATTTCTTTACTCAGTTGGACATTATTGGTGACGCCGTCGACCATCACAAAGTCGTTGCCAAGACCGTGCATTTTGGTAAATCGTATTTTTTGCTTATCATTTTGCTGCATTGTTGCCTGTACCGGTTTTCGGTGAACTTAGCGCATGTTTATAATCTACTGATCTTCAGGTAGACAGTTTTCATCTTTAAATAGATCGGCAATAGTTTCTCGTGCCCGGATTAAATGGGTTTTATTTCCATCAACCATCACTTCAGCGGCTCTAGCTCGGGTGTTGTAGTTTGAACTCATTACAAAACCATATGCGCCTGCTGACCGAACCGCGAGCAAGTCACCTTGCTCTAGAATAAGGTCGCGGTCTTTCCCTAAAAAATCTGCTGACTCACAAACAGGACCTACTATATCGTAAGGTTTAGAGTCACCGGCTTTCGTTTCAGCAGCGACTATTTCTTGCCACGCACTATAAAGTGCCGGTCTTATTAGGTCATTCATGGCGCCATCGACAATGGCGAAATTTTTGAACTCGGTGGTTTTCACGTACTCCACCTGGGTTAGAAAAATGCCTGCATTTGCGGCTATTGAGCGCCCGGGTTCCACCATTAAAGTTAGATCCCTAGTTTCGAAGCGCCCTCGCACGGCATTTATTAACTCATCCGGCTGGGGTGGTTTTTCATCGTCGTAGGTAACCCCTAGCCCTCCGCCCATATCAAAATGTTTGAGCACGATCCCTTCGGATTTAAGTTGGTCGACCATCTCTAGCAATTTATCTATTGCATCTAGAAAAGGCTCAACGCTGGTTAGCTGTGATCCAATGTGGCAATCGATGCCAACAATTTCGATACCGTCTATTTGTGCTGCACGGCGATAAACGTTTAGCGCGTCAGCGCTTGCTATGCCGAATTTATTTTCTTTCAAGCCTGTTGAGATGTAAGGGTGAGTGCCAGCATCTACATCAGGGTTCACTCTTAATGAGATCGGAGCTATTTTGTTTTTTCTATGAGCAATCTCCCCGATGCGGGAGAGCTCGGCTTCAGACTCAACATTAAAACAGTGGATGCCCGCGTCTAACGCTTGCTCTATTTCGGCACATGTTTTTCCTAGACCCGAGAAAATAATTTTGGAAGGTTCGCCGCCGGCCTGCAAGACTCTTTGTAATTCCCCACCTGAAACAATATCGAATCCGGCTCCTAGTCTGGCCAGAACGTTCAGAACAGCAATATTAGAGTTTGCTTTAACGGCAAAGCAAATAAGATGGGGAAGTGCTTGCAGCGCCTGCTCATAAACTCGGTAGTGCCGTTCGAGTGTGGCCCGCGAATAGACAAAGCAGGGCGTACCGAATTCTTCCGCAATCTGCCGAACAGGCACATCTTCCGCAAATAACTGCGTATCAACAAAATTAAAATGATCCATGCTGCTTAACCCACCTCGTGGGTGGGTTCCCTGTTAAGGTTTTAGTGAATGTTTTGTGGGCTAAAGCTACTCGTTTCAGGTAGGGTGAGCCCTCCCTTTTGACCGCATGCCGAGAGACTCCCAAGGAGAGCAATGCTAAGCAGCATGGTTGCGACAAATTTCATTAGCGTATTCCTGAGAGAGCGAATTAGGGACGGCAGATTATACCCTTGGAAAGGCCATAAACACAGTCTAATTTGACCCACCAAGCAACGCTATGGAAGCCCTATTTAGCTGATTTGGAAGGAAATGTTACAAATCAACTTTGATCTTGAAAAAACAAATTAGCGGACATATATTCTCGATCCGAGATCAAATGAACTTTACTCTAGAGAGGAATATTCTGTCTCCGTTGCTTAATGCAGGTATAGTCTTCCATGACTTAACAGTCTGGCAGTCATTGATTCAGCAACCCTCTAGTTCCACATGGTAAAACAAGGCAAAAACAGATGATTGAAATTCAGAATCTCAGTAAGCAGTTCGACCAGTTCACGGCGGTCGACGATTTGAGTTTCACCGTGAAAGAAGGTGAGGTTTTGGGGTTTCTTGGGCCGAATGGCGCTGGCAAATCCACTACGATGAAAATAATCACTGGTTTTCTCGCACCGACCACAGGGAAGGTTACGGTCGATGGCTTCGATATAGCCGAGAAACCGATCGAGGCTAAATCACTGATTGGTTATTTGCCAGAGGGCGCGCCTTCTTACGGCGATATGACGACTCTCGATTTTCTGAGCTTTGTCGCCGAAGTGCGAGGATTCAAAGGCGATGAAGTGGTAGCTAGGGTCCGACGAGTTCTAGATGAAGTGGCGCTAACCAGTGTTGCACACCAAACAATAGACACACTGTCGAAAGGTTTTAAGCGCCGTGTTGGCCTAGCGCAGGCGATTATGCACGATCCGAAGGTGCTTATTCTGGATGAGCCAACAGACGGATTAGACCCCAATCAGAAGCATCATGTACGTGAGCTGATTATGAATTTAGCCCGTGACAAAATCGTTGTTATCTCAACTCATATTCTCGAGGAAGTCTCCGCGGTATGCACTAGAGCATTGATAATTGCCAATGGAAAAATTGTTGCGGATGGCACGCCGGCCGAGCTCGAAGCCAAATCTAAATACCATCAAGCAGTTAGCATTCGATTTTCTGAGCCCTACGATATGGCACCAGATCTTCAAGGAATAGTGGGCCTAGGTGAGGTTGTGCAGAGCCTGGATGATGCGCTTAAGTACACAGTCTTTTCATCTGACGGGGCGAACATTTTTGCTAAGATTTCTGAAGTGGCTCAAAAATGCTCTTGGCCTATAGATGAATTTCATGTGAATCGAGGCCAGCTGGAAGACTTGTTTAGAACAGTAACCCAGGCAACAGAGGAGAAATCAGGTGGGTAGCATCGGAATAATATTTAAGCGTGAATTGTTGAGCTATTTCGCGACTCCGTTAGCCTATATTTTTATTGTGATCTTCCTGATTGCCAATGGGCTTTTCACTTTCGAAATGGGCGGATTTTATCTCAGAGGACAAGCGGATCTTCTACCATTCTTTGGTTTCCATCCTTGGCTCTATCTGTTTATGGTGCCAGCAATTGCAATGTCCCTGTGGGCTGACGAGAGGAAGACTGGAACAATCGAGCTGTTGATGACTTTGCCTATTAGGCTTTCTGATGCGGTAATCGGTAAGTTTCTAGCAGCCTGGGTGTTGACCGGCATTGCTCTCGCCCTGACGTTTCCAATCTGGCTTACGGTAAATTATCTGGGTGATCCAGATAACGGTGTGATCGTGGCCGCATACCTGGGCAGTTGGTTAATGGCAGGCGGATTTCTTGCCATTGGTTCTTGCATGTCTGCCTGTACAAAAAATTCTGTCATTGCTTTTATCTTAACGGTGAGTATTTGTTTTCTCTTTGTCATTATGGGATCCCCCATATTGCTTAACGCCTTTCCTGATTGGCTGCCTCAGTTTTTGGTCGACGCGCTGTCAGCGATGGGTTTTCTGACGCATTTTGATTCCATATCGAAGGGCGTTTTGGATATTAGAGACATATTGTTTTTTGCGGTTTTCACGGCAGCGTGGTTAACAGCCAGTGCTATTGTCATTGAAATGAAAAAAGCGAACTAGGAGAGTAGTAACATGAACAATAGATCCCTTTTTTCCACTTTTGGATTGTTAGCTACAGCCGCTGTTCTGATTGTTGCGGTTGCATTGCTAAGTGCGCTTCCTAGCTTGCGAGTCGATCTTACCGAAGATCGCTTGTTCTCTTTGGCGGATGGAACTAAGCGAATAGTGTCGACTATGGAGGAACCGCTGGAACTGATTTTTTTCTATTCTGATAGCGCAACGGAAGATGCACCTCAAATTAGAAGCTATGGCACTCGAGTACAGGAGTTACTTAATGAAATTGTAATTGCCAGCAACGGAAATTTGCGCTTAACCGTTGTCGACCCGGAACCTTTTTCAGAGGAAGAAGATCTTGCCACTCAATATGGAATTCAGGCGGTACCAGTTTCTCAGGGCGCTCAAGCCATATACTTTGGTTTAGTTGTAGTGCAAGACGTTGATCCTTCTGAAGTTCCTTTAGGGGTGCGTGTCTCGGAAACTATGCCGCTGATTCGGCCAGATTTAGAAGGGTTTCTGGAATACGAGTTTATGAAGCTCATTACCAAAGTGAGTAATCCAGACAGGCAAGTTGTGGGTCTTATCACTGAGCTGGAAATAGACGGTGGGTTCAATCCAGTTGTTGGCCAGGCCACTCAACCTTGGATGGTGATGGATGTCATGCGTCAACTGTATGAAGTGCAGCGAGTCGATATCACCAGTGGAGAAATTGACTCAGAGATTGATGTTTTGGTGATTGTCCATCCGCAAAACCTGTCTGAACAAATGCTGTATGCAATTGACCAATTTGTTCTTGCCGGTGGCGAGTCTATAATTTTTCTCGACCCTAATGCGGACTCTCTGGTCACCAGAGCTCCTCAGGGGAACTTGATCCCAGCGGCGATGAGCTCGGATCTACCGGGTCTTCTTGAAGCGTGGGGAATCGAATACGAGAGTGACAAAGTGCTCACTGATAATGAGCTTGCACTGCGTGTCTCAATGGGACAAAGCCAGCGGCCAATACCACACCTTGGTATGTTAGGAGTCCAACGAAGCTATCTTAATCAAGAAGACATTGTGACTAACGGCTTAGAGACGATCAATTTGTCATCGACGGGCACAATAGCTAAAGCGCAGGGTGCTGTTACTACCTTCGATCCAATTATTGTCTCTTCCGCAGACGCAATGCTAATGGATTCTGGATTATTAGAAGATGTCACAGACCCCTCTGTCTTGTTTGATGAGTTCACGTCTTCCGAGCAGAGCTACGTTATTGCAGCTAGAGTCAGCGGCCAAGTGGACTCTGCATTTGCTGATGGTCGACCAGCGCCTGAGCTGAGCGACGAGGCAGACGATTCAGAGGAGGAGTCTAGCGAAGACGATGCTGACTCAGAGGAAGAGTCGACGGCTGACTCAACGCTTCAAGATTTAGCACCTCATCTTGAGCGATCATCAGGGCCGATTAATCTGCTGGTGTTTGCAGATACCGATATGCTTAGCGACCGTATGTGGGTTCAGGTGGCACAGTTCATGGGCCAGCGAATTCCGCAGCCGTTTGCGAATAATGGTGATTTGGTGATCAACGCCTTGGACAATTTAAGTGGCGGTGCTGACCTTGCGGGAATTCGTAGCCGAGGTCGCTACTCACGACCTTTCACCAAAGTGATCGATTTGCAGCGAGAAGCAGACGATCGTCTTCGCCGTGAAGAAGCAGAACTTTTAGACCGCTTGGCAGAGACAGAACAATCACTAGAAGAGCTGAATCAAAATCAGGATGGCCAAGTGATTGGACAGATAACACCTGAAATACAGGCAGAAGTAGATAGGTTTAACAGCGAGCTTTTAGATACAAGGCGGCGACTACGAGATGTTCAATACCAGCTCACCGAAGACATTGAGCAGTTAGGCTCAAGGCTGTTAGCTCTTAATACCGTATTAATTCCGGTTTTGCTGACGCTGCTGTCTTTTGGTCTAGGTTTTCTGCGAACGCAGCGACGAAAACAGTCCTTAAGTTAGAATGCGGTCTTAACCGTCATTGGGAAGTTGGCTTGGTATCTCCACTGTAATGTGGGTTCCCTCGCCGAGCTGACTCTCAATGACTAAACTGCCCCCATGGGCTTCCGCGATTAATCGGCATAAATATAAACCGAGTCCAAAGCCTCCCGTATTTCTTTGGCGGGAGCTATCTGCACGATAGAAGGGCTCGCTTATCTGAGACAAATGCTCTGCCGATATTCCTTCTCCTTGGTCGATAACTTCAATGCAGGCAACTTCGCCACTGTAGCTAATTTTTACCTGTATTGGGTTACCCTCTCCGTGGCGAATGCTGTTGTTGAGAAGGTTAGTGATTAAGAGTCGGATGCGTAATTTGTCGATTCTGAGCTCTTGATCTTGGTCTGGTGCAAAAAACTCTATACCTCCTTCATAGGTGTCAAATTGGTGAGCCACACTGCCGACAAACTCGGAAAAGTTAACTGGCTCTTCTACCAATACTGAATGATCACCATTGAGTCTTTCAGCTTCTATGAGGTCGGAAATTAATAGGTCTATCTCGTCTATATCTTCTCGTAACTGCTCTCTTTCTTCAGTTTCAGGCATGAACTCTAAGCGTAGTTTCGCTTTTGTAAGAGGCGTCCGTAGTTCGTGACTTATGGCCATTAGCAACTGGCGTTTTGCTTCAAGCATAGACTGAAGTGAATCTGCCATGTGATTGATGCTTTCGGTGAGCTCGCCTAGTTCATCTTGCCTGTTGCTTTTAACTCGGTAGCTTAAATCTCCTTTGCGAATTTTTTCAGCGCCATGACGCAGCAAGCGAACCGGGCTAAGAAGTTTGTTAACCATGAAATAATTCAAGAAGAGAACAAATGCGGCGAGTGCTAAGCCTAGGTAAATGGCATAGAAATTCACACCGCCATCATTGATGTAGCGTTGATAAAGGAAAAAATCGTAGTCACCTCTTTGTACCCTGATGATGTTCTCATTATTGATGGTTCTCACTTCTGCGTTAGTTGTGAGCGAGCGATTATAAACTGAAGAGTCCACATCAAGCCGGTTATCTGGGTCGGAGCTCCATCTCATAATGGGATTGCGGATATTTATACTCCACTCAAGCTCGCCTGCGAGACGCATCGCGTTAGAGAGGTTTGGAGGTGTGCCAATGTCTTCGATGATCGATTCAACATTGCGAGTGAAGAAATCAGGGATGGCTTCTATCGTATTGGAATCTTGATTGAGCGCACTAAAAGAAAGAGAAATTATGATTAGAAACAGAACGACTGTAATACCGAAAATAAGCAACAAACGGAAAAAGAGCGATTTCCGCACATGTTGAATCAAGGTGGTCATAGCTGTTCGCCAACAAAAGTGTAGCCTCGCCCCCAAACAGTTTTGATGAACCTTGGTGTTTTGGAGGTGTCGTCAAGCTTATGGCGCAGTCTGCTTACTAGGGTGTCTACAGCGCGAGAAAAAAGCTCTGCATCAATGCCCCGTAGCTTATTCATAAGTTCATCTCGCGTGAAGGTCTTGTTAGGAAACTGCATGAATAAAATTAATAGCTCATACTCCATCGTTGTGAGGTCTAGAACCTTACCGTCGAGTTTGACCTCTCGGCGAGAGATATCCACCTCTAGCCCATTAATGGGTTTAATATCTCGAATAGTATTATCGTCGCTGCTACGGCGTAGAATATTGTGTATGCGAGCGACCAGCTCTCTTGGTTCAAACGGTTTGGGCAGGTAGTCATCTGCACCCAGTTCCAAACCAACTATTCGATCAGTAACTTCCGCATGGGCAGTCAGCATCAAAATTGGTAAGTGCCCGTAAATGGAGGATTTAGCGCGAATTTCTCGGCACACTTCAAACCCGTCTTTTTCGGGTAGCATCACATCCAGTATAAGTAAGTCGGGCTTTAGTTTTTTGAGAATTTCAAAGCCCTTGCTGGGGGCCATTGCCACAGTTACTTTCATATCGTAGCGTTCTAGATATTGGGTTAACAATTGCCCCAATTTTTCATCGTCATCGATAATAAGTATTTGTTTCATTGAAATTCCCAAAAAAGAAGCACGGCAAAGCGCGTAGCCTGAAGCCTAATAGTACGAATTCAATCTCTCGAAATCAATTTTGGTGTATTATCCGGTTCCTTAGATTTTCCGAGTTCCATTGATAACCCCATGATTTCTCTTATTAACATTTCAGTGATGCGTGGTCAGCAGCTTTTGCTGGATGATGCGAGTCTGGTCGTCAAGAATGGCCAGAGAGTGGGGGTAATTGGGCGTAATGGCAGTGGCAAAACAAGTCTTTTTAAGGCCATAGCAGGAGAGGTGCCCCTAGAGTCTGGCGCCATTGAAATGCCCAATGGAACCCGCTGGTCCATGATGGCTCAGGAAACACCCGGTGTGGAGCGCAGCGCATTGGAATTTGTGCTGGATGCCCATCAAGAGTTCCGGCGGCTGGAAACTGCTATCGCCGAGGCCAATGAAAACCAGCAAGATCAGAAATTGGCATCATTATTGGCAGAAATGGACAATATCAATGGCTATGATATTCGCTACCGTGCAGAGCAACTGCTATCTGGTCTTGGCTTTTCTAAAGCCCAATTCGAAAATACCGTGGGGAGCTTCTCGGGTGGTTGGAGAGTCAGATTAAATCTTGCCTCGGCGCTTATGTGCCCGGCTGAGCTACTTATGCTTGATGAGCCTACCAACCATCTAGACTTGGAAGCTACTGTTTGGCTGGAGCAATGGCTGAGGCGTTATGACGGCACCCTATTGTTGATTTCCCATGACCGAACTTTCCTAGATTCTGTCACTAATCAAATAGTTAGTCTTGATGCCCGTAAACTGGACAGCTACAAAGGTAATTATTCAGCCTACGAAAAACTGAGGGCTGAAAAAATGGCTCTGCAACAGGCGATGTTCGAGAAACAGCAGCAACGCCGAGCGGAAATAGAAGACTTTGTACGGCGCTTTCGTGCTAAGGCAACCAAGGCAAAGCAGGCTCAAAGCCGGCTCAAAGAGCTTAACCGCATGCAGGAAATTGCGCCTGCACATGTAGATTCACCGTTTCATTTTCAGTTTTTTGAAATGGACTATCTGCCGTCAGTATTATTGCAGGTAGACAACTTGGCAATCGGATTTGATACACCATTGTTAAGCAAGCTGAACTGGTCTTTATTGTCCGAATCACGAATTGGCCTACTAGGTTTCAACGGCAGCGGAAAATCTACGCTTCTTAAAGTGTTGTCAGGGCAGTTAGCACAGCTGCAAGGTGATCTCCTTCCAGCCAAAAAGCTTCGGGTTGGCTACTACGCCCAACATCAAGTAGATGAACTGGACATGCAGGCAACCCCCTTGCAGGAATTGAGAGCAGTAGATCCTAAGCTTAGCGAGCAAGGCGCGAGAGATGTTCTAGGTGGTTTCAATTTCAAAGGTGCTAGGGTCGATGAAGCGATCACCAATTTTTCTGGCGGGGAAAAAGCCCGCTTAGCCTTGGCAAAGGTGGTGACTGGCAAGCCTAATTTATTGTTGCTTGATGAGCCTACCAACCATCTGGATTTGGAAATGGTTCATGCGCTAACAGTTGCGCTACAAGAGTTTCAGGGGGCGTTAGTGATCGTTTCTCACGATCGTCACCTCTTAGCAAACACGGTGAATGAATTTTATTCAATTCATCAAGGAAACTTTACTCCCTTCGATGGTGACCTCAGTGAATATGAAAAATGGCTAGTTAAAGAATACGCACCGCTCGATCAAGGCGGCGCCAAAGAGACTGGCAACGTTGATATAGTAGACAAGAAAAAATTACGCCAAGATGCGGCTGCCAAGCGAGCTAGTTTGGCGCCGTTAAGGAAAGCCGCTAACAAAATAGAGAAAGAGATAGCTTCTATTCAGCAAGAGCTAGAGAAAATCGAATCCTCTTTGGCCGATGAGTCTATTTACAACGATGAAAACAAACGCCAACTAACAGAGCTCTTGCAAAATCAAGGTCAACTTAAGACAGCTATGTCTGAAAAAGAAGAGAAATGGTTTGAGTTGGAAACCGAGATGGAAGCTGCAAGTTAGTGTAAATGTTTCCGATTGCTCTTGAATCTCAAGAGTTTGCTCTTATTTATAGAATTCGATCTAACCAAGTCTAAAGTCCTGCTATCTCGAGTTTTAACTCAGGCTCTCAACCCTAACTGGACAGTTGAACATGAAGATACTTTATTCAGCACTATTAGCAGTCGCCGCTTTGGCGATTCCACTGCTTGGCAACTCCCAAACTGCAGACTATTCCGCATTTCGCACCAACGATGAAGAAAATAATATAGCCGTTTTTAAACAAACCAGCCCATCGGTTGTCAACGTGACTAATTCGCGGTTAGTTCGCTCATTTCGGTCTCTGAATCCTCAGGAAGTTCCGCAGGGAAATGGGACAGGCTTTATCTGGAGTAAAGAAGGCTACGTGGTCACTAACTATCATGTGGTTCAGGAAGCCGATAGAGTTTCGGTCACCTTACAAGACGGTACTACCTACGATGCAAGGCCGGTCGGTTTAGATGCAGGCAAAGATCTAGCGGTATTAAAAATCGATGCTCCTGCAGAGGACCTGATCCCAGTTCAGCCCGGCGATTCCTCTCTATTAGAAGTGGGCAGGAAGGTAATAGCGATTGGCAATCCCTTTGGTTTGGATACCACTATGACTGTTGGCGTGGTTAGCGCCTTGGGACGGGAAATTGATTCCGTTAGCCGCCGCAAAATCCGAGATGTTATTCAAACTGACGCCGCTATCAATCCTGGGAATTCCGGGGGTCCTTTGCTAAATTCATTGGGCCAGCTGGTCGGTGTAAACACGGCGATTTATAGCCCCAGCGGAGGTAGCTCTGGTATCGGTTTTGCTATTCCCGTCAACACGGTTAAAGATGTTGTACCTCAGTTAATTGAGCATGGCCGCGTCCTGACCCCAATTTTGGGAATTCGCAATATTCCTCAGCCGGATTACTATCGGCGAATGTGGGGTATCGAAGGGGTTATTGTGATGGACGTTGTTGAAGGGACTGACCCCGCTCGTCAAGGCATGCAGGGTATTCGACCCAATCAGCGAGGGAGGATTATTCTCGGAGACGTCATCGTTGAAATAGACGGACAAGTTATTCGTAATGAAGATGACTATGCAACCGTGTTAGAGCAAAAGAAACCTGGAGACAAAGTCGCCGTGGTGACTCGCCGTAACAATCAGCGACTACGCTATGAGATAGAACTGCAGCCTGCGCCAGATAGATAGCTAGATAAATAAATAGAATTACTTATCTAGCTTAGACCGAGCGGCGGCTATGGCTTTCAACACCTGTTTTGGAGCGGTGCCGCCGTGATGATCTCGCGCCGCTATAGAGCCTTCTAGAGTCAATATTTCATAGACATCTTGTTCGATGAGCTCAGAAAAAGATTGCAGCTGAGACAGTGATAACTCCGCTAGATCTACACCCTGTTCAATACCCATGCCAACCGCCATGCCAACCACTTCATGAGCATCACGAAAGGGTAGACCTTTTTTTACCAAGTAGTCAGCTAAGTCTGTTGCGGTGGCATAGCCTTTCATTGTGGCCGCGATCATTGATTCTTTTTTACAACGTACAGCAGGCATCATTTCCGCGTAGGAATAGAGGCAGCCTTTGAGTGTGTCAATTATATCGAACAGTGGTTCTTTGTCTTCTTGGTTGTCTTTGTTGTAAGCCAGTGGCTGTGATTTCATTAGCATTAAAAGTGAGTTTAGATGGCCAAACACTCGTCCGGATTTTCCTCTCACAAGCTCAGGAACATCCGGGTTCTTTTTCTGTGGCATTATTGATGATCCAGTACAAAACCGATCCGGCAATTCGATAAAATCGAATTGAGCCGAGGCCCAGAGAACCAGCTCTTCTGAAAAGCGAGAAAGGTGCGTCATCAAGAGACTGCCACAGGCAGAGAACTCGATAGCAAAATCTCGATCACCCACTGAATCTAATGAATTATTGGAAGGGCGCTCAAATCCCAATAATTCCGCAGTAAGATTTCGATCAATGGGAAAAGTGGTTCCCGCCAAGGCCGCAGAACCCAATGGCGAAATATTGACTCGCTTACGACAATCGGTGAAGCGGTCATAATCCCGGTCTAGCATTTCATACCAGGCCATCATGTGGTGGCCGAAGCTGATAGGCTGGGCTGTCTGAAGGTGAGTGAAGCCAGGCATAATTGTGGCATTTTCACGTTCGGCTAAATCCACTAGAGCTGTTTGGCAGCGTCTAATGAGGGCTAAAATTCCGTCGATTTCTTCGCGCAGGTACAGGCGTATATCGGTGGCAACCTGATCGTTTCTTGATCTGCCTGTGTGAAGTTTTTTGCCCACGTTTCCGATACGTTCAGTCAGCGCCGACTCGATATTCATGTGGATATCTTCAAGAGCGACAGACCATGAAAAGCTGCCGCTTTCAATTTCATCTCGAATTTCTAATAAGCCGTCTTTTATTAATTGGCTTTCTTCTTGAGTTAAAACCCCTACTGATTCGAGCATGGTGGCATGGGCAATAGACCCTTGAATGTCTTGGCGATATAAGCGCTTATCGAACTCAATTGACGCTGTGAATTGCTCTACAAAAGAATCTGTGGCCTCGCTGAATCTGCCACCCCACATCTGTGCTGTCGTAGTCTTATTTTGTTCAGTCATTTGCGCGCTCAAAGGTAAATAGAATCTTGTTATAGATTATATCAGGACGGCCGCCGCTTAATAAGCATCCAAAACGGCCAAGTGATTCAGACAAAGTAGAAGTTTTGGCGTAAAATACAACCACTACCAAGTGCTGAATACGGTCATTCTCTATGTCAATGAAAACCCTAAGGATAGCAACACGTAAAAGCCCACTGGCGCTTTGGCAAGCCAATTTCGTGAAAGACGCCTTGGAAAAGGCGAATAGTGGGCTAAGCGTAGAGCTTGTCACCATGACCACAAAAGGGGATCAGATTTTGGATTCCCCTTTGGCCAAAATAGGAGGCAAAGGGCTTTTCGTTAAAGAGTTGGAACACGCACTGTTGAGAGAAGAAGCCGATATCGCGGTTCACTCGATGAAAGACGTTCCGATGGAATTTCCAGAAGGCTTAGAGCTGGCGGTTATCTGCGAGCGGGAGGACCCCGCTGATGCCTTTGTCTCAAACACTATGGCGTCTTTTGCAGATTTGCCTGAGGGTGCGACGATTGGGACTTCGAGCCTGCGCCGTCAATGTCAGCTGCGACAGTTGCGACCCGACCTGAAAGTTAAAAACTTACGGGGCAATGTAGGAACTCGGTTGGGCAAGCTGGATAATGGTGAATATGATGCAATTATCCTTGCGGCGGCGGGCCTCATTCGCTTGGAGCTTGGAGATAGAATTCAAGAGAAGCTCAGTTCTGAGTTTTGCCTTCCTGCCGGCGGGCAAGGGGCTGTAGGGATTGAGTGCAGGGTGGGTGACC
>JBGCEK010000021.1:0-64405 GCA_045106275.1 Pseudohongiellaceae bacterium
TCTGGCGTTAGTCTCTGAAATTATCATTGCAAGCGCCATCGCAAGAAAAGAAAGTCGAGGGCTTCACTTCACTCTAGACTATCCCAATTTAGAAGAAGACATTCACGATACAATTTTATCACCTCCTTCTTTTACCCAAGGCAAATGATAAGGGTGCTTCTGGACAAACTATCCTGACAGTGCACCGCTAAGGTCACTTTTCTCTTTGAGAGTTCCAGTGAAAACGGATAAAGCGGCGCAGGCTGCGCTGCTCCACATCGGCAATACGACTGGGATAAAAACACAGCCATCGATGTTCGACGTAATCATTAAAGTGGTGTTCGAGGCAATGCAAATCCAGTACGACAAAATAGCGATCGCAGTGGCGTACACACATGTCCACTGGGACCCAATGCTTGGCTTTTAGACAGATAGTCAGCGCCTGCTCTTGAAAATGCAGTCCGGTGATCTCATTACTCCGCTTGGTATGCTTGAGAGTTCGCAGGCAAGACAGGCAGATAAACACAAATAGAACAGCTTTTGGCCAACTGGGCGCCCGGTTAGCCCAAGCCGCCAACATTGCAATGAAATGAACCGCACAGACCAAACTTGGCAGTAGCGTCGATTTTTTAAGTTGTAGTGCAAGCAACAACGATTTAGATCCACCGCCTAAGGCTGAGCCTTAGAGCAAAAACTAAAGCGTAGTTTGCTTTTTATTGTGGGCCAAAATTTGCGCGATAATAGGTGAGAGTCGAGAATCTGAAGGATCGCTTTGACCTAATAACCATAGCCATAAATCCTGATCTTCATGAGTGAGCAGTTCGGCGTATAATTGCTGATCTGGCTCGGAAAGGGTTTCGAACTTGTCTTGGGCGAAAGGTACCAGCAGCAAGTCGAGTTCAAGCATACCGCGGCGGCTGTGCCAAAAAATTTTGTGCTTGTTTAGCTCTGGCATGAAATAAGCTCGCCAATCAATAAATAGTAGAACGGCAATTATGCGGAAAAGCGCCGCCAGTTGCGACCTTAGTATGGCAATTCGTTGTCGATCACTGCACACAAACCGTAAACCAGCACATTCTGGTTTTCACATGAGACTGATATGAAAGCACTACGTTTACAAAAAAAGGATTTCGTTCAAGTAGCAGGGCCAGATTGCAAAACATTTTTGCAAGGGCAAGTGAGTTGCAACATGGAATTGCTTAGCCCAAGTCAAAGTTTAACCGGCGTGCTTTGTAACCTCAAAGGACGGGTCATCGCCGATTTCCGTGCCATCGAAGTAAACGGAGGGGTTTGGCTTCAAACAGAAAATGGCATGGGTCAGCCCTTGATTGATGTTCTTAGCAAATACGCCGTGTTCTCTAAAGTGGAAATTTCATTGCTCACAGGCGCAGGCTTTACAGCCGGCGTTTTCGGAGAAAGTGCCGGCCAAGGTTTAGCAACACTCACTCCTATCCCCGAAGATGCAGTTCCCAGTCAACAGAACCAAGCATGGTTAAACGAAGACTTCGCGGTGGTTAGACTCCCAGTCGGTAGCAACTCTGGCGAGCGATTCGAAGTTATCGCCCTTAAGGACACAGGAGAATCGCTCATCGAAGAATTAGTGATTCAAGCGGAACCTGCGACTAAAGCCCAGTGGCTGAGACTAGATATCGAGGCTGGCGTAATCCACGTACAGCCCCAAGAAAGCGAGCAATATACTCCACAGCTACTAAATTACGATGTTTCTGGTGTGATTGATTTCAAAAAAGGATGCTACACAGGACAGGAAATTGTTGCCCGCATGTTTTATCGAAGCACTGCAAAGAAACGTTTGGCCTTACTGGAAGGCAACGTGCACATATCAGCCACTCACAAGCTCAGCTACAGTGAGAAAGGAAAGCAGCATAGTGCCGAGATCCTCCGTTACGACAACGGCACCGAAAAACAAAGCTCCGCTGTTGCCCTATCCATTGTGGGTACGGAAGCCTTGGCCTCAGAGCTTGCCCCTCAGCTCATATTAGAAATGGATGACGGCAGCACACAAGCTGTAAATAATGAGGATTCTTCCTTAAAATTTCTGACATTGCCCTATACTAAATAATAAGCCATTTTGTATAAGCGTACGCCCTTGTCAGGACCCCCACATGGAAGTCAGTGCTGAAGAGATAAAGCAGGCTTTACTGCTCGCCATAGAGAAAGATCAGCTGGTTTTACCTACCTTACCTGAAATAGCGCTCCAAGTGCGTGAAGCAGCTGCGGACCCAGATACAGATATCAAAAAACTTCAAAATTTACTCCAGAATGACGCCGGCCTTTCGGCAAGAGTTGTGCGTGTCGCCAACAGTCCTTTGGTAAGGGGCTACAACTCCATTGAAGACCTGCCCGCTGCATTGAGTCGATTAGGCGTGGTGTATAGCTGCAATTTGGCCATGGGCTTGGCTATGGAACAAATGTTTCAGGCAACCAACGAAAACATTGATAAGCGGCTTCGAGAGGTGTGGTCTCAAAGCACCGAAGTAGCCGCCATTGCCAATGTTCTGGCTCAACACTACACTTCGCTTGAATCCGATCAAGCTACTCTAGCGGGGCTTACCCATCAAATAGGTATTTTGCCAATACTCACTTACGCAGAAGAGAATGAAGAATTGCTGCTCGAACAAAATCAACAACATTTAGACAGCATTATCACTGCAATTAGCCCGACGATCGGCCAACGCATTTTACAAGAATGGAAGTTCCCAGAGGCATTAGCAAGTGTACCGATAGATCATTTAGATATACTGCGTGACAGCGGCCAGACCGACTTCACTGACGTTGTGATAGTAGCTAGGTTGCAAAGCCATGGGTTTGGCAATGCATTACAAGACATTCCCGATTGGGACACTATTCCCGCTTTCGCCAAATTAGGGTTAGTAGGCGGTGAGGAAAGCCTAGAATTGGATGATTACTCGGAAGAAATCGCACTAGCGGCAGATGTATTGCAGTGAGAACTCAGCGAATTAGCTGAGCAAGCCTAAAACCCGCCTCTACCTTTGGCTAGGCCCGCCGGTGATGGAACCCCAAAGACTTCGCATCATGGGCAGGTCGATGTTTTCCAACATTTGAATTAAATCTATTCGCTCGGCAATGTCTTCTTCGCTGAGCTCTTCAAGTTCCAGTATCTTCTTATTCAACCAAAGCGCATCCTGGATATTCATCATGTACACCAAAGCGTCTGGGCTATGGTTTAACTGTCGTACTTGAATACCACCGACCCCATACTCAGCGAGCTTGGCCAAACAACGATGCCTGTCCCCTAATCCCACGGCAAATTCAATAGGCACCATGGAATTTGCAGTGCTAACGGTCTCAAGCTCAGACTCGCGGCAAAAGTCCTTCAAACGGACAACGTCACCCATACAATTCCCCAACTGTCCATCGAACACCGTCAAATCAAAGACGGCGACCTGCGGTGAAAGGTTAAAACCAAGCACCTAGATTAAAAGTAGTTGGGAAAGTCTGCTCCTGCCAATATGACGGAGTCAAACTAATGAACAAATAAGGTGAAAAAGCGCGGCAATTGATTTTTGCAATTACTGATAACTATAAATCTAGCGGGTATTGCAGAAATGAAAGCCGCCGAATAGGCTGCATGGCATAGCACCATGCAGCCCTGTTGTTTAATTTTCGTGCGGAAGGAAAGAATAGTCTTGGGCATACTCAAGCATTTGGCTGGTAAAATCGTTTGGGTATTGGATACGAACATCCTGCACCTGCCCATCAACCTCGGTGGCTACTATCCGTGGATTAATAAAGCCGCCGTAAGCTGGAACATCGAGAGACGCATAGCGCTCCAAAACTTCCTCATGAAGCTCTTGATCCACCTGCGTACCGTAATTTTCAACCAGATCACGACCCGCTTCAAAATCCCCTTCAGATTTTATTCGCTGCAGCTCTCTCAGCAATCGTCCAAATATTTCTCTAAGCGCTTCATAGTCATTCACCACAAAGTAAGTCTTGTTATCTCTAACCACCTTTTCAATAACGTTATCTTCAAGACCTTGCTCATAAGACCACTTAGCAATCATTTGACGATTGCGCATGTGTGCCTCTTCGACAAGCTCACCGGGCTTCAATCGATAAAGCTGGGTCATCATTCCATTACGGATATAAGAATCATACTCCGAACGCCCTACATCCAAACTATCCATTACCCCTATTTCAATCAGCATAGGATCAAGAACATAGTAAAGAGCAACCAAGTCTGCGCGTCCCTCTTCTAGCGTGCTGGCATATTGGCGCAACGTTTCTCGGGTAGTGCCAACACCTTCATTGATTAAGCCTGATGCATGACCGATAACTTCATGCATGTCCGTGTGCAAGTCCCCTGCCTGTTTTGCATGCTTGCGAGTTCGAGTTACTTCTTCGGGAGAGTAGGCAAACTCCTCGAGGGATTTGCCCGGCGAGGCATTGTAAGCACCGACAATATTGGAAAGGCTGACTGATTTTGAACCGTGAGTTGCTCTAATCCAACTTGAGTTGGGCAAGTTAATTCCGATAGGTGTAGAGGGAGACGCATCGCCAGATTCCATAACAACAGTAATAGCCTTGCCATCAATGCCTGTCACATCAGCTTTTTTGTGCTCATTTTGAATGGGTGAGTTATCTTCAAACCACTGCGCCCGCTCACCTATTGCAGAAATGCGTTGGGTCGCTTCTTCATCTCTGAAAGAGACCACGGATTCAAACGAGCCCCGGTACCCAAGAGGGTCGTTATAGACTTCTATGAATCCATTGATTACATCGATGGCTGAGTCTGTGTCAGCGACCCATGCCACGTTATAAGCATCGAAATCTGCCAAGTCACCGCTGCGGTAATAGGCTATCAACAGCTCTAATGCCCTACGCTGTTCGTCATTTTCAGCCACGGTGACCGAGCGCTCAAGCCAATACACTACTTGCTCAAGGGCTTCGGAGTACATTCCACCCACTTTCCACACTTTTTCAGTGACTTGACCATCGATTTTAACCAGTTTTGAATTCAAACCATGGGAAACAGGCTGATCGCCGTCCTCAGCAGACTTTGCCTTGTAGAAATCTATAACTTCCTGTTCCGTGACTCCTTCATAGAAGTTGACGGCTGAAGTGACAATTTTGTCTACGCCAGCGGCCGTGTTCACTTTCTTAGCGTCAAGATCAGGATCAAACATAACCGGAGTCAGCTCGGCAATTAATGCGGCTGAATCTTGTCCTTCTCTCAACGGCAACTCTCCAATATTGGCTACACTGGTAACTGCCTCTGCAAAAAAAGAGGCATCGAATAGCGGGGTGAACTTGGCATTAGAGTAGTGATGATGTATGCCATTGGCGAACCAAACCTGTTTGGCATAGGTCAGAAAATGTTGAAAATTCTCACCACCTCGATCACCTTCGTAGTGTTTAATCACTTCCTCCAAGGTTCTCCGGATACGTAAATTGTGCTTATAATTCTGGTCATACATGATGTCACGACCCGACAGTGCCGCTTGGGAAAGGTAGTAAAGCAGTTCTTTTTGTTGGTCGCTTAGGGCTTCAAAACCCGCCGCTTGATAACGAAGTATCCGCACGTCGGCGAACCGTTCAGCCTCATATTCAAAGTCATCTTCAGCCACTATTGGCGCTTCTAAGGCAAGATCAGTGTCGGCTGGAGCGGTAACTTCCGCCTCCGTCAAAGGCTCTGAAGATTCTGAATTTGGTTCGCTGCAGGCAACAAGTCCCGCTAGCCCAAGACTGGCAATCAAAAAACGCAGCTTTAAGTTTAGCTGCAAGGGGCCAATGTGATTCATTGTGTTTTCTCCTAATACTGAGCGTAACTTAGCCCTTCTGTTTAAAGGACTAAGACAATTTATTAGCGAGAGAGTCTACCGTGGACAGTGTACAGTTGGTAGACATTGCTTAGCTTGCGAGCTGCCAACTTGCAAATAGTCTTTGTTTACAACCAAATTAGCGTTCAGGAGCATCAAGGTTTTGTGTGAGATGCAAGACCAAATTCAACAGGGTATTCGCCTTGGGTTTCGCACCCCAGTTCCTTTAACACGCTAAGAATGAATCCAGTTTTCCCATTAAGATAATCCATCCGCTGCTCACCCACAGTGGCAGCCAACTTCAATTTCAGCGCTGCATATTCATGCATTAGCCTCTCATCGTTTCTCAGCGCATCTCTAAATGCTATCGTGTTTTTAAAATGACGTGAGGTTTTTTCTGCAAATGACACATGATGACAACGAAGACCGCTAATGCTGCGAGGAAAATAGTGTCGGTCTGGAAGCTCATCATCAGGCCTGTACACAAAACCCAATCTTTCCATTGTCGGCACTAAACAAAGACTCGCTTTCAAGCTTCTCACTTCAATTAGAATATCGATAATAGGTTTTGCATCGAGTCCAGGCACAGAAGTGCTGCCAACATGCTGAATACTTGAAAAATGGTCCCCGCAGCTTTCGCGCAACTCGGCAGCCACACGCTGGAACTCGTTCACCCACCTTGCGGTATAGGAACAAAGTGTAATCGTGCTGCCGACCTCCATGCCCACAAATTCGATTGATCTAGTGCTACTCAATCCAGCCTTCTCCTCAATTCGCTGCTAATGATTTTATAGAACTAGTGATTAATAACTGAAAGCCAAGTTTCTCATTCATCCACTTCCCGATTAGTCGCTATCGCGAGTCCAGAGCCCTGCTTTAACAATGTCCTTCGTTGCCGAAACCGGCTAGCCGACTCCTTGTCCTCCGCAAAATTTCGCGTCCTCGACCAATCGTCAAAACTAGGATACCAAACGATGCGATTGAGATTTTCATAACCGTCTGTTAAACCTAATTCTCTGAACAGCCCAATCACTCTAACCTTCCAATAAGGCTCCCAAGTAACCCATGCCTCTTTACTTAAACGAACAGCTTCGTCAACATTTTCAACCAAATATTCCTCTTCCCGATGCACATAAAATCCCGTTTTGGTTGGAACGTTAAGCCCCGCCGGTAAATAGATAGCCTCGAACAAGCGGTTGGAAACCATCGACACGGAATCTAAAGAGCCCAGAACGTCATCTAAGACTTCTATACTTACAGTCGTTTCTTTTGGCCAAGCCACCATAAGCCCCATCTGATTGCTTAACAACCCAGCAAAAGGTGCATCTACAGGCTTTTCGACCGAACTCCATGTGGCATAGTGAAGAGCTTTATGTTCAGCGGCTGCCGATAAAACTATTTGGCGAGCCTGTTCTAGTACTTCAGAATTGTTGTGGCCTACTTCCATTACTGAATAACTAAAATTGTAGTCCTCTATAACATTCGAGATAAGCGAGGATTGAGCTAAAAGAGAATTAGGAAAAAAACAAACCCACATAATCAAAAGAGTTGAAGGTTTAGACAACGTAATTAGAGTCGGTATTTTTCTCATAAAATCTTCTTGTAAATGCGCGTAGTAACGATTTTTACTACATAGACATATCCATTACTGGCGCAACTTCGATTGAACCGCCAACTTTGACATGAGGAGAGTCACTTGCCATAACAAGGGCAGCATCCAAGTCTTCCGCTTGGATGATAGTGTAGCCAGACAATGGATTGCTACCGCCATCGTCGACAATACCATTAGGTCCTGCCGTTTTCGATTTTCCGAGCGCAACACCTCTGTCGATAACTGCTGCACCTAGCCCCTCCATCCAAGCCATCCACTGCCCCATATGAGCCTTACCTTCTTCCGGAGTTAAGCCATTGGGACCACCGTGATACGCAAACACAAATTTTTTCATTATTTTTTCCTATTGAGAGTGTTGAAACCACACTAGCTGCCTTTTATTAAATGTTAAAGAACATTCAATAAAAGATGGCTATGATTAACTGAATTAAAAAGCAGAGAAAAGAGTATGAGATACAAGGCCGAACACAAAAACCAGACCCGAGCCAAAATTGTCGAGGCGGCGAGAACTTTATTTAATCGCCACGGTTTCGACAACGTTACCATCGACCAAATCATGGATGCCGCCGGACTCACTCGCGGGGGTTTCTACAACCACTTTGTAAATAAACAAGAGCTTTACAGTGAATCCGTAGCAAGCTTTGTTATGGGACGAGGGGCAAAATGGCGATCGGATGCGGGTGTAGACCCAAAGGCACCAAGCCCAGAGATGGTGATGAACATGGTTAAAAGCTACCTTTCCGATGAACATTTAGGTGATGTGGAAGGGCAGTGTCCGATGATCGCATTGCCTTCCGATGTCGCAAGAGCGAATGACTCGGTTCGAAATGCTTACCAAGGATTATTGGAGTCCATGGTCTGGCTTTTCGAGCAGTGCATTGGAGGCGAAGATAAAACAACCCGCAAACAAGCTCTTACTTTGGCAGCTTTGTGCGTGGGAGGGATGACTTTGGCAAGATCATTGGCAGACAGCGATCTCGCGCAAGAAATTAGGGAAGCCGCGTTGAGCACTGCCAGTCAGGTTTGGACAGGATCACTGTCGAGTTAATTCCAGTAACAGACCATGCAACTCTGGTTATAAATAAATAGATAAGAGCTATTTAGTCGAAAGGATTGATTCTCTTGCAAGCCTAGCTTGCAAGATCACCCTGCGGGCATCGCTTCGCGATGTCTGCGCGGCTGCGCCACTTGCGAACCGAGAGGTTCTGCTTACTTTTCCAGTACTACACACACTAAAGGCCCGCCTGTGGCGAGCCTTTAGTGTGTGGTGCCCCGGAGAGGATTGATTCTCTTGCAAGCCTAGCTTGCAAGATCACCCTGCGGGCATCGCGTCGCGATGTCTGCACGGCTGCGCCGCTTGCGAACCGAGAGGTTCTGCTTACTTTTCCAGTACTACACATACTAAAGGCCCGCCTGTGGCGAGCCTTTAGTATGTGGTGCCCCGGAGAGGATTCGAACCTCTGACCTGCCCCTTAGGAGGGGGCCGCGCTATCCAGCTGTGCCACCGGGGCATGGGATTGATTATACCTAGTACCCTTGGCAGATTCGAGAAAAGAGTTGTCTAGTTAACATGACAGCAGGCTCCCCAGTTGGTGTTCTGCCCCTCTTGCCTTACACTTCATCCAACTGCAACTGCTTTGATTAATCGCAACCAATGCCTACCCCTACTTTCATATGCAAGCCCTTTGGCGAACTCACGACTCATGAGCTCTACGCCCTTCTCAGACTCCGTTCTGAAATTTTTGTAGTGGAGCAACACTGTGTCTATCAAGACGTGGATGGCTACGATCAACAGGCGATGCATTTATTGATGAACATCAGCGGCGAACTCAAGGCATACAGTCGTCTAATTCCCCCAGGGTTGAAATACGAATCGGCTTCCCTTGGGCGAGTGGTCACATCAAAAACTGTGCGCGGAGGCGGCTATGGCAAAGCGCTAATGATAGAGTCCATCAAGCAGTGCAAGGCCCATTGGCCTGATGCAGCCGTCACAATTTCGGCTCAAGCCTATTTGGAAAAATTTTATCGGGAATTGGGCTTTAAATCAGAATCTGAACCCTATCTTGAAGATGACATCCCTCACATCCAAATGCGCTTAGAGAGAGCTTAAGATACTTAGCTAACACTGCAACGTAAGCTCTATCCTCATCATTCTGTTTTAACGCTCTTAACCGTACTGATTTCTCTCTGCTAGGTTGTCCGACAAGTACTGGACAAACTCCCAATGAATGCCGTTAAGATCTTTATAATAAACTCGCCTGCGATAGGCATGTCCATCCACAGCAGAGTCATCGCTTGGCTCGTAACCTGCCCTGCGTAGCCGCCCCATTAGAGCCTCTAGGTCGTCAACTTCAAAACCCACATGACGAAGCGCTTTAAAATCGGGCGGGGTCTTAGTTTCGGTTAGGGCAATGTAGTTATCTTGAGCGCCAATGTGCACCCAATGACCAAAACCTTCTGTGTAGCCGTTTCCCCGACGGCCGTAATCGGGCAATGCGGCCTGCAGAAATGCCTCAGTGTTTTTCAAACTGACAACGTCTAGGTGTATATGTTCAAGTTTCTGCATTTTCCTAACTCCTTATAATAAAGTAATTGCTTTACTATATATAAACACACTTACTCAAATTAAACAAAGTAAATACTTTAATTAAAGTGCCGATAAGCTAGGTAAGTGCTAGTATCACTATACCAACACCCTCAAAAGGCCAAACATTGGATCTCTCTAAATCACAGCTAAGCTTACTGGACAGGCTTAAAACTCGAGGGCCGCAATCAGTCAAAATCCTTTCTAACCAGATGGGCATGACAACGATGGGAATCCGACAACATCTTTTAGACCTTCAATCCAAAGGTTTAGCGACCCAGACAAATCCTGAGAAGCAAAACCGCGGCCGCCCTATCCACCTTTGGACGCTCACAAAAAAGGGTCACAGCCGCTATCCTGACAGTCATGCTCAGGTCACCATCGAGTTGATTAATGTAATTAAGAATAACTTTGGAGAAACCGGCCTAAACCAAGTAATCAATGACCGAGCCCAGCAGGTGACCCAAAATTACAAGAAAGCCCTCGCTGAACTACCTTCAGACTTAGCTTCGCAAATTAACGGTTTGGCTCGACTGAGGGATGAGGAGGGCTATATGGCTGAAGTGCGCCTGTTGCCTGATGGCTGGCTATTGATTGAAAATCACTGCCCTATTTGTGCCGCGGCCACAGAATGCCAGCAGTTTTGCGTGACCGAACTTGAGACGTTCAAAAGCGTGATGGAAGGCCAGGCCTCAATCGAGAGAGTTGACCACTTGTTAAATGGCGCCCGGCGCTGCGCTTACAAAATCACACCTTTGCCCTAAAATCCTTCCACCTAACACCACCGCCCCCACTTAGCCTAAAACTAAGTCTGTTTAATGTGGCAGGAACAATTATTGCGCCGAATTGACTTTGACCCTGTCAAAAACTGGATTACCCAAGAAAATATCCTTATTTTATGGGAGGTTATCGGAATAAATGGAAAGTGTTGCCAATGAAATTCTGCTATAGTCCGCCCCTCGTTAATCGCAGTTGAATTATTATGGCTAGCAAAGCTCGTATTGCTCTAATAGCGGTCGCGTCTCTGACCCTCGCAGGCTTGGTGTTTGCCCCTAAAATAATTGGGTTGGGTATCCGCGATATTACTATTAATAGCCTAGTTGCCTTAATCCCTCCAGAATCTCAGGACCAAATCGCTTTCGATGAAAAACAGTTCGACAGCGGGTGGTTTGGCACCACCGCTACACTCAAGGCCAGCTATATTCCGTTTGGTACAGAATTTATTGCCATGGATTTTGACTTCAATATCCAGCACGGGCCTTTATTATTTACGGATGATGGGCCACGACTTGGAATCACCTACGCCAAGATCACGCCTAAAAGTGAAGCTGGGATACCGCTCTTTGATCAGGCCAAAGACAACCTCGCTCTTCCTAACACCTTGGTAGAACTTTTTGCCGGTTTTGATCAATCACTGTCGGCCTCACTTACCGTAGATCCCATAAGCTACGAAGAGAATGGCTCTACGCTTGAGTTTTCAGGCGTGAGCGCAAATCTGGCTGCCAGAGCAGATCAATCCGCGGAAATTGTGATTAAAATGGGTTCACTGGCTATCGAAGAGTCAATGAACAACCAAAGCCTGCTCGTTACGGGCATGGAAATTTATACCCAAAGCAGCCAACTCAACGATGTGCTCGCCCCTAGTGCAGCACTTTTTGAAGTTTCAACCATTAAAACTAGCGGGCCGCTATCTCTAGAGCTTAGTGACCTGAGCTTTAGCTCGACACTTAAAAGCTCCACAAACCCAGACGCAATAATGATGAGCCAACACATCAGTGCTCCAATCATCGCCGGCGATCTCCCCTTAGAATCTTTCGAGTGGACACTAGAAATCGACGAATTGCAGCGCCGACTAATGGCAGACTATTCCCAGCTAATTGCCAATCTTCAAAGCCAGGCTGCGTCGGACCCTCAAGCTGCAGCGCAAAACATCAATTTGGTGAGTCAGCAATTAACTCAGCTTCTTATCAACAATCCCCTTGCGATAAATAATACATTGGACGCTCATATTTATGGCGGTTCGCATCGAGCAGATTTGGAACTGAGCTGGGAAGGTTTGCCTCAATTAAACAACATCGCTCGGCTTGATCTAAATGAAGGCTTAGCTGCATTGAATTTTTCGGTGGATATTTCCTTAGATGCCCAGGCACTTTCAACAAGCCCTATTGCCGACCAAGTTAACGCCTATGCTCAGCAAGGCTTTATTGTTTCCGATCAAGATCGCATGCTGATTACAGCGACCCTTCAAAACAGTAAACTCGTGCTCAATGGCGAAGAAATACTATTAGAAAACTTTTTTTAAATAATTTGCTGCGATCCAGCACTAAGGACCGCAAATTCAATAACGAATTAGAACTCCATTATGAAAAAAAATAGCAGTAAAGCTCCAGACCGATCCCCGAATTCAGACAATCCACGGGAACTCTTTGCCTATCCAAAGTACTGGGCCGAGTGTTTCGGTACTGCGCCCTACCTGCCCATGTCTAAAGAAGAAATGGATGTTCTAGGCTGGGATAGCTGTGACATCATAATTGTGACAGCCGACGCTTATGTAGATCACCCTAGCTTTGGTATGGCAGTCGTGGGCAGACTTTTAGAGTCACAAGGTTTTAGAGTGGGCATCATTGCTCAGCCCGAATGGGACAGTGCAGAGCCGTTTAAAAAACTAGGCAAGCCTAACCTATTTTTTGGCGTGACCGGCGGCAACATGGATTCGCTTATTAATCGTTACACCGCTGACCTGCGCATTCGTTCCGATGATGCCTACACCCCCCATGCAGAAGCGGGTAAACGCCCAGATCGATCGGTTATAGTTTACAGTCAGCGCTGCCGTGAAGCCTATTATGACACTCCCATTGTAGTGGGCGGAATCGAAGCAAGCCTGCGTCGCATAGCGCAATATGATTATTGGTCGGACGCCGTGAGACGTTCAATTTTAATCGATTCCAACGCTGACATATTACTCTATGGCAATGCCGAGCGAGCTTTAGCGGAAGTGGCCCACCAAATCTCTTTAGGCAAAACCCCAGCAGAACTTTCCTTTCTCAGAGGTACTGCCATTGTTCGTGATAGCGTCCCAGACGGCTGGACGGAAATAGATTCCACACGAGTAGACTGGCCCGCTAAAATCGATGAAATCCCCAATCCCTATGAGTTTCATGAGCGTCAGGAAAAAGAAAAACAGAAGCAAAAAGAAAAGGAAGCCAATGGCGAGGCTGTTGAATTTAATCCAGACACAGACACCCCCCAACCACTGCGAATTGTGCCGATGCCCTTGCACCGGAACGCCGGACTAGACCCAAAAACAAGCTTTATTCGACTGCCGTCATTCAAGAAAGTAACGAATGACCCTGTGCTTTATGCCCATGCATCAAGGGTGTTACATCAGGAATCCAACCCCTACAACGCGAAGACCCTTGTACAAAAACACGAAACCAAAGAGGTGTGGGTGAATCCACCACCAATTCCTCTAACCACTGAAGAAATGGATTGGGTTTTTGACTTACCGTATCAGCGCAAACCTCACCCAAGCTATGATCAGGCCCGCATACCTGCGTACGACATGATTAAAACTTCAGTTAACATTATGCGCGGATGCTTTGGCGGCTGCACATTTTGCTCCATCACTGAACACGAAGGGCGCATTATTCAAAGCCGATCAGAAGATTCTATTCTTCGAGAAATAGGCAAAATCCGAGATCAAGTACCAGGCTTCACAGGCACTATTTCTGACCTAGGCGGACCCACCGCCAACATGTACAAACTTAACTGTAAATCTCCGGCAATTCAAAAAACCTGCAAGCGGCTTTCCTGTGTGTACCCGAATATTTGCAAGCATTTAAACACAGACCACAGCCCCACTACTCAATTGTATCGAAAGGCTAGAGCAATTCCGGGCGTGAAACGTATTGCCATCGCCTCAGGCCTGCGTTACGACTTAGCGCTCAAAGATCCCGAGTATGTCGAAGAATTAGTTACTCACCATGTAGGCGGTTATTTAAAAATAGCGCCTGAGCACAGCGAAGACAAAACTCTGTCAAAAATGATGAAGCCAAGCATCTCAGCTTATGACGAATTCAAAATATTGTTCGACAAATTTTCAAAAAAGGCCGGCAAGGAACAGTACCTTATTCCTTACTTTATAGCCGCACATCCCGGCAGCGATGATGAAGACATGCTTAACCTAAGTCTTTGGCTAAAAGAACGAAAGTTCAAACCGGATCAAGTACAAACGTTCTACCCTTCCCCAATGGCTTTGGCCACTGCCATGTATTACTCAGAGCGGAACCCGCTGCAAAAAGTGCGCTATAAAAGCGAAAAAGTCAGTGTGAACAAGGATCTTGAAAAGCGCCGACTTCAAAAAGCATTTTTACGGTATCACGATGAGAAAAATTGGCCGATGCTGCGGGAGGCGCTTACGGAATTAGGGCGTAGCGATTTAATTGGAACAGGCCCTGAACATTTAGTACCGCCGCTCGCTCTATCTCATCGAAACAAACGTGGTGGGCCAAGGCAACAAAACCGGCAACGGGGAAGACGGCGTTAGGACCGAACTTGGAGATTAATTTCTTCGAGGATCGTCCACTCGCCATCGTTGTTGCTTAACACTAATTTCTTCTTGGTCGAGTCCCTATAGGTAGGGGATTCGTAGTCCAGCCAGAAATGAATTTCTGCTAACTCAAGCGTTTGCTCAATAATTTCGTATTCACTTAAGTTAAGGCGTATCCATTCCGCGTTTCCTATAACTCGGGTGCGGCTAGCCCGCCACCGGGTCACACTACTTTCATAACGGGGCTCAAAATTATTGCTATAGCTTGCAAAATAGCCTCCTAGCTCTTGCTCCTGCCACGCGCTAATCCAGCTCTCTATTCGCTCCCGCACTAAAACTTCATCGCTAGGGGCTTCGATGCTGGCAATTTCAGTTTGCTGACCTGCTGCAATGGGCTGGGCTGGGCTGCTTAACCCTACACTAGACGCAGTCTCAGTAACTGCGGAACCAAGCGATTCTTCACTTGCCTGTTGAAGAGCAACAGCAGATGCGTCCTCTTCGATTTTCTCAACTACTACTCCTGTGCTTTCGCTCGCATCAACCATGCTTGCAAGTTCCACCTCAACCTGGCCCCCGCTTACCACTAAAGGCTCTGCTGAGTTGTCTTCGGCAAGTGTCTCAGCTGTACTGTACAATTCGGGGTTGTTTACTTCAGGGTTGTTCGCTTCAGGATTGCTCACTGCAAGCTGATTAGCCTCGGTTATCTCAGTAGCAACCTGACCAAACGAAGAAATTGAGTCACTAGAATCCTCACTCAAGGGCACCAAATCTATCTCAACATCTTCAATTATCTCTGGGGTCACACCGAGTTCCGCCGCGGTAACTAACGCCAATGCTGAATCGGAAACCACCTCTTCGTTTTCTTGCGGCAAATCTGCTTGAGCGAGCTGACTTGCAGCGCTTGTGTCATTAAAGTCTGTATCGGTAGGATCATCTTCATCTAATGAAAATACTGAGGCGGGTTTCAACAGTGATGGCGCAAAGGACGCACTGCTGTCGGCGGCATCTGCAGCAATACCTCCCTGCAACTCTGCCGGATCACCTTCGTTTAGGACAACCGGGGCGCTTAACCTTTCAGGCTCAGCTTCCTCTGAAACAAACGGCGACAGTGAAGCTTGATCTTGCTGTTCCTCAACAACCGCTACCAAGTCTTCCTGTTCAGGACTTACACTAAGTTGGTAAACGAGCCCCGCTAGCGCGATTAAGAACACAGCTGCAATAGGCCCTAGAACTTTTAACTGAGCAGAGTCTGAACTAGAAGACGGCGGTAACAACTGTTTAATTTCCACCTGATTCACCGCCGCAGAAAAATCTAATTTGCTGAGTACACGATGCTCCTGTTTGTCTCGACTGCCGGCCACAATCCATTCGGCAATCTGAGCCACCGGCCCAGGATACCCTTTACTAAATTTCGCATAGAGGTCCAAGGCATCGGAAGATAGCTGAATTCCGGAGCAACCGTTTTTGGTCCCATAGTCGGAAAAAAATTGAGCAACAGTTTCTCTATCCATCGGCGCAAGCAGCGCCTTTCCGGTGATGTTAGTCAAAAGAGGTTGGAGCAATTTCTTGCCCTGTATACGCTTCGCTAACTCGAGATCTCCGCACAACAGAACATTAAGCACGCGCTGAGAATCAACCTGAACTTCAGCAAGCCGCTGAATCTCAAGCAGGGTAGTATCAGAGAGCTGTTCCGCCCCATCAATAATCAGTAATTTAGGTTTTTCAAATTGAGTGACTAAGGCGTCTTCTAATTGGCGAGAAATATTGTTGATGCTAGGTAAATCAAACTTCTGAGCCAATACACTTCGGAGCATTTCCGGCGAATCAACCGCATAATCTATAAAAACCACATCGTGGCCTTTGCGCTCCATGTAAAGAGCCAAGGTTTCACAAAGTGCGCTTTTCCCGCACTTTTCGCCTCCTACCAACTGAATAAAGGTCTCGGGCTTGATGAGATCTTGATAGAGTTGTCGCAGCAATTGGGCATACGGACCATCACTGAAATAGTAAGCTCTTTTTTTCATCTGGCCTTATTGTTCCCGTAAATGTGGGTCTACCCGCCGGCGCAAGCAGAGGGTTTTTAGCGTTATTTGTCTTTAATATGGTATTCAATATTGGAAAGAATGCCCCGCAGGATATTCATTTCCATAACATCTATTCTAATCCGGCTAAAGAGGCGACGCATTCGCTGCATAAGCTGGCGCGGATTTTCAGGGTCGTGGAACTTAATTTTGATCATAACTTGCTCAAGATGCTCATAAAAATGTTCAACTTGCTCCCCAGTCGCTTTCGCTTGATCCCAAAACTCATCTTCTTCCAAAGCGGGCTTAGCATCAGTCGCGGCATCACATTTGAATAACTCATAGCAAATTACCATAACCGCCGCAGCCAAGTTCAAGGAGCTGCAGTCTGGGTTAGTGGGAATTTGAACATGAAAATTACACAATTGAAGCTCTTCATTGTTCAAACCGGCATCTTCCCGCCCGAACACCAACGCAGTCTTACTTGTTGCCGACTCATGGACAATTTTCTCTGCACAAGAAACCGGGGTTACCATCGGCCATGGAATTTTTCTAGACCTAGCACTGGTTCCAATCACTAAGCCACAATCCGCTATCGCCTCTTCTAAATTGTCGACCACTACCGCGTTTTCGATAACGTCTACAGCCGATGCCGATCTTCCTACTGCTACTCCGCTAGGAAAATCCTCCGGTTGAACCAACACCAACTGGTGCAAGCCCATGTTTTTCATGGCCCTGGCCGCAGCGCCTATGTTGCCGGGATGTGAGGTATTCACTAAGACAATCTTTATGTTTTCAGGGTTTTGCATTGCAACCTTACTTTTAGAACTGGAAAGCTAAGATTATATCAGTTTAAAGCCTCTACCAATATGCGAGAACGCCCCCAGCTGGCTCCCTTTCGAGGAAGCTGGCTTATCTCTGGCTTTTAGAAAACCAGAAATTTTTGCTATCATGGCCCTATCTCGGTTTTACGCCGCCCGTTCTTTTACAAATTCTCAGGATTTACCATGCATGCATTAGCAAATATTGCGCTGCGTGCGGCAAATGATGCCGCAGAAGCGTTAGCCCACAGTAGCGACAGACTCGACCGCATATCAATTCTCAATAGCAATCCTGATGATTTCACCACCAGCCTTGATGAAAATGCGGATAAAACCATTCGCTATCATATTGAAAAGGCATTCCCTAGTCATAGCATTAACTCCCGTTTTTCTGGCATCAAGGAAGGCGAAGACAAATCAACTGTCTGGCTGATCGACCCTTTAGTGGGTGGGCAGAATCTTGCGGTTGGTTACCCTGCCTACGGTGTAGCAGTGGCCTGCGAAATTAATGGCATTGTCAGCCATGCGGTCTTCGTGACCCCTGGGCTCAGAGAAGAAGTCGTGGCAAGTCGAGGAAAAGGAGCGCAACTGAATTCCAGACGCATTAGAGTGAACGCCGAACCGAGTCTAAGCAGCTCACTTTACGGTGTCAGCTGCAGCAAAGATTTCACCGAACAGCAAATCACGCTTCAGAAAGCGATCACAGAACAAGGAGGCAGCCCTCGAATAAGCGGCGTTCCGGAAATCGACATCATTAATGCCGCCAGTGGACGTTTGGATGGGGGCTGGACCAATAACAGAACTACTCATGCCATGGCAACTGCTCTATTGGTACTTCAAGAAGCGGGTGGCTTGGTTGGCAGCGAATCAGGTAACCCAACCCTAAGCAGCGCTAAGGAACTGCTTTATGGCGGTCCTAACGTCTTTAAACATCTTCTTAAAATAAGAGCAAAAAGCTAAAAGCTCAATTATCGTGGAGCGACCAGAAGAGCCAAGCTAAAGGGTCGCTTTTCCCCTTTCCCCGAAGGGGTGAGTCCTGTAGTGTTAGGGCGGCTTTGGTTCGGGTCATCACAGTCGACTGCTCGTAATTTTCCATTGCTAACACGCAGCGCTGCCGCTCTCTGCCAGCACTGCTAATTACATAGCCAAAACACGACCCCTTAGAAGCAACTAATCAATGAGCAGGTATCCAATTTAGATGGTCTCTACTGCAAATCCTACAGTCAAAAAACACAACGATCTTACCGAAGGCTCTATAAAAGACGCACTGGTGCGCATGACTATGCCGATGATCATCGGCATGCTGATGCTTTTTACCTTCAGCTTAGTCGATACTTTATTCATCAGCTTCCTGGGCACCGAAGCACTTTCAGCAATCAGCTTCACCTTCCCTGTCACTTTCACCATTATGAGTCTCGCTATTGGCTTGGGCATTGGTGCGTCAGCGGTTGTTGCAAAATGCCTTGGCAGCGCTGAATTGGACCGCGCCAAAGAAGCAGCAACGGTTATTAACTACATCTCATTCGGTCTTGCCGCGATTACCGTTGGTCTGTGCTGGTTTTTCATGGAAGATCTTTTCAGTCTGATGGGTGCAAGCGAGGCACTCATGGAACCCATTCGCGAATATATGGAGGTTTGGTTCCTCGGCAGCGTTTTAGTCGTTTGTATTATGACCGGCAACAGTGTTTTGCGGGCCACCGGAGACACAAAAACGCCCAGCATTCTCATGGCGGCAGCCGGTTTGATCAATGCAGTGCTAGACCCTCTGCTGATTTTCGGCTACGGCCCTTTTCCTGAATTGGGAATTCAAGGGGCCGCTTTGGCGACAGTCATCGCTTGGTCGATTGGTTTTTTCTATTTGTTGTACCTGCTTGCCTACAAACTTGAACTTATTAATAGAAGCTTACCCAGCCGTGCGGTAATGATGTCCTCAGGCAGAGATATGCTTCGAATTGGCATACCTGCGGCTGGCGCCAACATGATGACTCCGTTAGCTGCGGGAATCATGACGGCAATCGCCGCAAGCTACGGAGACTCGGCAGTCGCCGCATTTGGGGTTGGCGCCCGACTCGAGCCAATTGCCACTCTTATCGTTTTAGCGATGTCCTCTTCTTTGCCACCTTTGGTGAGCCAGAATTTCGGAGCCAACAAAGTGGACCGAATTGAACATGCCTACACCATGTCCCTTAAATTTCTTATGGGTTGGCAAATGCTTGTCTATGCTGCACTAGGATTAGGGGCCAACTTTATCGCTCAAGTTTTTTCAGATGATCCTGAAGTGATTGAGACCATCAAGTTATTCCTTTGGATAATGCCTCTAGGCTATGGCTTTCAAGGAGTTATTATTCTTACTAACTCTTCTCTTAACGCCTTACACAAACCGCTCTCTGCGCTCTACTTGAGCTTAGCGCGGTTTTTTGTTTTTTATGTGCCACTTGCCTATCTAGGCAGCCTCACTTATGGCCTCACCGGCTTCTTTGCAGGTGCCGTCTTAGGTAATTTTTTGATGGCGATAATTTCATGGCGCAGTTTTCATCGCGCCTTAGCTGACGAATCGGCGCAACCTGACGGTTCAATCGCGACATAATAAATACACAATATACAGTGATAAAAGATCATAAACCCGCTAACAAAAAAGCCGAACCAATGACTTGATTCGGCTTTTAGTGTGATTGTGGCTTAAGTGGATTACAAATGATTTGCTGGTGCGTCTTTCACCAAAGTAAAACTCTTATCATCAACTGCTGCTGCAGGTTGGTCATTGGGGTCAAATTCGTCGTCACTGTAAGTAAGGCGGTTGTTCGCATTTTGAAATGCTAACATTTCCTGACAAATTTCATCGTACTCTTCCGCTGAAAGAAGCTCTGGGCGCTCCTTCATGTTCAGCGTAAATTGCTTATCATTTACAGCCGACAAATAGTGTAGATTCTTCTTGTCTACATCTAGCAATCCTTCTCTCTTCGCTGTTTCGTAAAGAGGCGTTCCGCGCAAAGGAATGTAAGGGAAGAAGAAAAAATGCTCTGGCGCAATCAGCTTATTCAGCTTGAGGGTCTCTCGCATATTTGCTGCTGTTTCTAACGGGGCTCCGACAATATTAAACGTTAGCCTGTTAATACCGGCACGCTTGCAATTTTCTGCCGCCGCGATCACCTGTTCATTCTTCATCTTTCTTCCAAGATGTTTAGTTCTGTACTCTTCATCGCCACTTTCAATTCCAAACCAAATAGTGTGACAACCAGCCTCTTTGGCGGTTTTGCAAAACTCTTCTCCCATCACTTCAACACGAGAGTTAATGGAAAAAGGCAGGCCTAATTGCTCTTTATAGAGTTCAAAGAATGCCCGCACGAATTTCAAGTTAGAAAGGAACAGTTCGTCCCAAAACTCGAAATAACCCACGTTGTATTTATCACGCAGGCGAATCAGTTCATCAACCATATCCTGCGGATCGTATTTTCGCAGAAAGGTTTTCTTGGTTTTCCAGCCTTCAAGAAGAGGAGTATTGCAACAATATGTACAGCGATAAGGGCAGCCTCGACCAGTCATAACCGGCAGCACTAACTTACCCTTGGGGCCAAAAATTGAAGAATTCACATCGTTAAAACCATCTTCCTTGGAAAAAACGTCATAATCAGGAAATGGCAACGCCGCGAGATCTCCAATCTGATGTGGTTCGCTTTCATAGACTTCACCGTCTACTAGTTTTTCCCACATGCCATCAGCATGTCCATCTTTGCTTCCACGCAAATGCTGGACCAAATTTCCCATCGCGTACTCGCCATCACCGACGCAAATATAATCCACATTCGGATTTTCTATTGTCTGCTGCTGAGAAAGCATTGCTTGATAACCACCAATGCAAATTGGCAGCTCTGGGCATAATTTTTTGATTTCTTCGAAGTACGGCTCCATAGGATACCAATGAGGACTCATAACAGAAAAAGCGATGACATCTGCACCGCTTTCTTGAATACTTTTGGCGTACTTTTCAGGTGAATAGAGGTCTGCATCTCGAAGTATCAGAATTGGCAGTAAAGATACTTCTACCCATGGAAAATCCCGTTTCAAATACGCTGAGATACTAGCGATGGGCATGGCAATTTCGTTACCATCTGGACTGTAAAAGGAAAATACTACTTTTAACTTTTCACCGGGTTTGGAACCAAACCATTTCGATTTAGCCTGAGGATAAACAGGTCGCTCAGTGCTTATGGCAATTACATCAGCCTTAGAATTCATCTATAAACCTTTAGTCAAATTGAACGGCCCATTTCTCAAGGGCAATTTCTAAATTTTAAACGGTCTTCCTGCAACACGGGAATATTATCCGGTAATCGTGTGACAGCCTTATGACCCTTAGCCGCCCTGATGTCATCTCCGCTATGTTGCTAATAACATCTATCGACTGATTGAGGTGAAATTATACCACCAATTATAGTTAAAAATCACAGCCCGAAACTGCCGAAAAATCCTTATAGAACTTGTGGTTACTGGCAATTTCACTACGCTATGCAGCCTCAGCATACCTATTCACAGGGTAGCCTCAATCCATTATCCTTCAATCTGAGACATCATCGAATCATGTTAATGCATGATCATTACTTTTGAGGCGACTAAGATCACATGAATGCATTAGAAGCTCTTCATACCCGCACTTCCTGCCCTCGGTTAATTGAGCCCGCACCCAACGCTAACGAGCTCAAAAATATCTATCTTGCAGCGACTCGCGCTGCCGACCATGGCTTACTAAGGCCCTGGAGATTTCTGACTATTGAAGAAGAATCTCTGGATAAGCTAGGCGAGCTATTTGCCAAAGCGGCTCTAGAAAAAGACCCATCTTTGATAGCCACTAAGCTCGATAACATTCGTCGCAAGCCAAGAAGAGCGCCGCTTATTATTGTTTGTATCGCCACATTACACGAGCACCCGAAGATCCCCACTATCGAAATGGAGCTCTCTGCGGCTGCAGCCACTCAAAACATGCTTATAGCCGCCCACGCCCAAAATATTGGCGGTATGTGGAGAACAGGCGCGATGGCCTATAGCTCAACAGTTAAGAATGGCTTGGGGCTAGGTGCAAACGAAACTATCGTCGGCTTCTTATACTTAGGTACACGCGCAGCCCCACCCCGGCCAATTGCTCGAATTGCTGTTAATGACTTAGTTCAGCGCTGGTAAGGGGTATCTATGTCTGACCGGATCACTCTTCATTGTTGGCAATGTGGTGCATTAGCGAAGAATGTTTTATTGCCATTTTCTCGAAACGAAGAATGCAACGCCTGCATGGCCGACCTACGCACTTGCAAAGGCTGCGAAAACTATTCAGACCAGGCCGCTGACCAATGCAGAGAAGATAGAGCCGAAGCAGTTACCAATAAAGAAACCGCCAATTTCTGTGATTTTTTCAAAGCCAGCAGTCAAGCCTTCCAAGCTCAGAACACCGCTGAAGCCGATAAGGCAAAAGCTAAACTAGCAGAGCTTTTTGGAGACACTGCTGCTCCAAATATCACACCAACTAATGAGAACGATCACGCCCAAAATGAAGAAGTTTCCGAGGCGGACAAGGCCTTAGCCGAGCTCAACCGTCTGTTTAGCAAGGACTGATTAATCGCGTTTATAAACTACCGCGGCTCCACCAATCTTTTTGGGGGAAGCACCGCGAAGCGGTCGTCTTGAGCTCGAGGTTTAGCATCAACCCATTCACTCCCTGTTCAGTTGTCCCACTCTAGACTCAGTTTTAAATCTCAACAACCGAGATCAATGGAGAGAGCGATGAACAGTGCAATGAACAGTGCAATGGTGAGTAAAATGAATTTCAAAGCAAACCGACACTTGATAACCGCGACTTTCATGGTTCTCGCAACATTGGTCTTCACGGGTGCTTACGCCCAGCCTCAAGATCAGCAGAACTATCGGGGAATTCCTTCGGCATTTAAAAACGTGGCAATCCAAGATAGAGACGCAAAAAATCGACGAGACCGTCGTGGCTCTTATCATGGGGTTGAGAGGAACGAAGTAGAACGCCGCTTTAATCGCGCCAATAGAAATTACAGGGAAGCAAACAGGAATAACCGTCGTCAAAGCTTTGGACAATACAGCAACCGCAGGCTTCCCAATGCGAGACGGGAAGCTAGTTTTTTTAGCTATACCAGCCCACCGCTGCGCGGTGGTAGTTCCCGTCGAACTCGAATCATAGAAAACCCTTACTCCGATCGCTTGGTAACGGGAATCACTTTGACAGGTATCGATAACGACCCTGTACATATTCGAGACGTGGTTGCTTATCCGGGGCGACAACGGCTTAGTCCTTTAAGATACTCTTTAAGCCAGTACTCGCCACCTCGATTTATCAATACCTATGACTATATCGATTACATCAGTGTGGCAGCGAAGCGAAAGGAATACTTCACAGTCACATTCCATTACGACTAGGACGCGCTAAAGCTATGTGCGCGGTGGAGAAGCGCTGATATACTTCGCTCCTTGAAACGAAGGTAAACTGATGCGAACCACTGTTTTTTCAACGCCCATAGTAACGCCAATATTAAGAGCCCTTTCACTCGTCGGATTAAAACTCATCGGATGGGACGCAAAGGGTGAACCTCTTGATCATCAGCGCTGTGTGCTCATTGCAGCGCCTCACACCAGCAATTGGGATTTTCCTTTGATGCTGATGATAGTTCTTAAATTGCGGCTGCGGCTTTTTTGGATGGGGAAGCATACCCTCTTCCCGTTTCCGTTTGGATGGCTTATGAAATGGCTGGGTGGGATTCCAATCAATCGAGCAGCATCACACAATGTCGTGAACGAAACTGTTCGACAATACAAAGAAAACGATGAATTAATCGTACTCATCCCGCCGGAGGGTACCCGCTCCAAAGTAGATCGTTGGAAAACAGGCTTTTACCACATCGCAAAAAATGCGGAAGTTCCAATACTGCTTGGCTATGTAGACACTGAGAACAAAGTCGCGGGGTTCGCTGACTTTTTTACTCCTAGCGGCGATTTAGAACAAGACATGGCCGAAATTCGCCAGTTTTACAAAGACAAAACCGGACTAATCATCAGCAATAGTTAATCCACTGCGAGCAACTGGTGGACTCCCATACTCGACGCTCTGCCTTTAAGAGGCTGATACTGTAAGCTGAGCAACAGACTTTCAACTACAAACCGGGCGTAATGCTGGGTATCCACACTAGCCTGTTTGAACTTCCATTGTTTCAGATGCCACTGTTGAAGCTGAGCCGTCACCAGAGCCGCTAACATTCGCGGATTGCTACAGGCAAATTGCCCTGAAAGGATTCCAGCTTCGATGACATCAATGACGTTCTGTTCGAACCTCAATTCCAGCTCCATGGCCTGCTCTTGCTGTTCTCTAGGCAATCCCTTTAACTCCATAAAGCAGAAATAATACCAAGGCTTTAAAATTTCCATGGTATAAATTTCACCATAAACAATCGCTCGAAGTTTATGAATAGGTTCTAGATCTTGTTTGTGTAAGCTGCCGATAACCTGATCTATCGTAGTTCGCAAAACCCCCTCAATGACGGAAGCCAAATCATTCTTACTACCGATGTAGGCATACAACCCCCCCATACTTATCTCTGTTTCTCGGCTTAAATCTCTCAAACTCATCGTTTGAAAACCCTTACTGTTAGCCAGTTTAAAGGTAGCAGAAAAAATTTTTTCGAGATTTACAACGGCGACGGCGGGGTTTTTAATTTGCATTTTTTCTTTATGAGCATTAAAGACGTTTAACCAAAACGACTCACCTTGCAGATCATAGACTTTTTTAAATGCATCTAAACTAAGTTCATAAGGCCACGTGGACATGGTTTGTTTCTCATTTTATTTTTATTGTTTGAGCTGAAGTGTATTACTTACGAGTTGGTTTGTTAACCGTAAGACTAACCGGTTGAACATCTGTTGCCAGGAAAGACTCAGGCAACCAGACTTATAACCAGTAAGAAGCTATGGCTGAAGAACCTGCCAACAGACAAAGCACTAAAGAGAAAAACCGAAGTTTTTCATGGGACACAAGATGCAGGGTTCGCATAGCCACCCAGTAGCCAATCAGAGCAGCGGGCATCAAGGGCAGCGACGAAACCATCTCATGAACCCCAAAACGACCTACGGCAGTGAGCATAATCAAAGACATCGTGGAGCTCACTATAAAGAACGCTGCGAGGTTTGCTCGAATAAAATCACCACCCTCATGTTGCATGACTAGCGCCATTGGCGGGCCTCCAATACCCGAACTTGTTCCCATAAATCCGGAGAGCAATCCGGCGCAAAACATTGAGCTGTTGCTGGTCCTAAACCTCATCTTACTCAAACTGAGTAAAACCGCCACGACCACTGAACTTCCAAGAAAGAGAGCCAAGGTTCGTGTGTCCATCCAAACTAGCAATACCCCCCCAGCGATAGTCCCTGGCACGCGCCCAATAATCGCAAATTTTAGCTGGGAAAATGACACGGCGTGGCGATGTTTAGCCGCATTCGCCACGGATAAGGTTAGCGCGGAAATTGTAATAGGTGCGGGAACATAGAGTGGGTCGATAAAGAAGAGCACTGGCGCGGAAATTATGGCCAATCCAAAACCTATCGAGCTTTGCACATAGGAACCAACAAAGATCACGACCACAGCGGCAAATACTTCAAAAGCTGACACGCGCTATTCCCATTGCTAAAGAAGCGGCGATCATAACTGCTATATGCCGCCCATGGAAGCAATCCGATAAGGTGGTGCTTCCCTCAATGGAACCCCTCGAACAGTTGCTCAACTACAGGACTGTCTTCTACAATGAAATCAGTCGATTCAATGATAATCAGGAAACCCCAATGAAAACCAAAGCCGCCGTCGCTTTTTCCGCCGCCCAACCGCTAGAGATAGTAGAAGTTGACCTTGAGGGCCCGAAAGCAGGCGAAGTATTAATAGAAGTAAAAGCAACAGGAATCTGCCATACGGATGCTTTCACGCTCTCGGGTGACGATCCAGAGGGAGAATTCCCAGCGATTCTCGGCCATGAGGGTGCTGGAATAGTGGTTGATATCGGGCCTGGTGTTACATCAGTGCAAATTGGGGATCACGTAATTCCACTCTATACCCCAGAGTGCCGACAATGTGAATTTTGCCTAAATCCGAAAACCAATCTTTGCCAATCTGTTCGCGCCACTCAAGGACAAGGCCTTATGCCAGATGGTACGAGCCGATTTTCACTGGATGGAAAGCCCATTCTGCACTACATGGGCTGTTCCACTTTTTCAAACTACACTGTCCTCCCAGAAATTGCCGTTGCTAAAATCAGGTCAGACGCTCCTTTTGACAAAGTGTGCTACATCGGCTGTGGAGTCACCACAGGAGTAGGTGCAGTCGCATTTGATGCCAAAGTTGAAGCTGGCAGCACAGTCGCAGTTTTCGGCTTAGGTGGGATTGGTCTAAATGTAATTCAGGGCGCAAAAATGGTTGGTGCTTCGCGTATTATTGGTATCGACCTCAACCCTCAAAGAGAAGCATTGGCTAAGGCCTTCGGCATGACAGACTTTGTCAATCCAAAAGACGTGGACAACGTGACCGAAGCGATTGTTGATATGACAGGTGGCGGTGTTGACTATTCATTCGAATGCATTGGCAACGTCAACACTATGCGACAGGCTTTGGAGTGCAGTCATAAAGGCTGGGGGGAATCGTTCATCATCGGGGTGGCTGGCGCCGGTCAAGAAATTTCCACACGCCCTTTCCAATTAGTCACCGGCAGATCATGGAAAGGCACCGCGTTTGGCGGCGCTCGTGGCCGAACAGATGTTCCAAAAATAGTTGATTGGTACATGGACGGCAAAATCGAAATTGATCCTCTTATCACTCACACGATGCCATTGGGGGATATTAATAAGGCTTTTGATTTGATGCACGCCGGAGAAAGTATTAGATCAGTAGTGTTGTATTAATGTTGCTTTCCACGAATTTATGCAAACCAACTATAGAGAGTCGCAAATGAAATATCTCCACACGATGGTGCGCGTGAGCAACCTAGAAGAGTCATTGGATTTTTACTGCAATAAGCTGGGACTTATTGAACTGCGAAGACGAGACCACGAAAAGGGCCGATTCACATTAGTGTTTTTAGGAGCTGAGGAAAACAGCGAAGCCCAAGTAGAACTCACCTACAACTGGGATGATCAGAAGTACGAGGAAGGCCGGAACTTTGGCCATCTCGCCTACGCTGTTGATGACATCTATGCAGTTTGTCGACGGCTGATGGAGCAAGGTGTCACTATCAACCGCCCACCGCGGGATGGTCATATGGCATTCATTCGTTCGCCAGACAACATATCAATTGAGCTATTACAGAAAGGCGACGCATTAGCTCCGGCGGAGCCTTGGCTTAGTATGGAAAACACGGGACGTTGGTAGCGTATCTATTGAGCTGTATAGACCGCTCGTTTAGAATAGCTCGCTAGTCATCGCAGTGTTTTTGAGGCATTTAGGTTTTGCAACACAGGCAATGACTATTGCTCAGCAGTCGCCTTACACATTTTTGCCCCAGCGTTCCTGGCTTGACACGTGAATCACCAACACCCGCGGAGCAAGGAATAGTAGTGCAACATCAACTAAACTAAACGTTAGCCCTTGCAACTCAGCCACAGAGGATAGAGTAGATATTATGTTCCAATCACTACAGCCCCTTCCTGCCGACCCCATTCTTGGTTTAATGGCCGCATATCGGTCAGACTCAAACCCTCTAAAAATCGATTTAGGCATCGGCGTATATAAGGATGAGAACGGGGATACGACGGTAATGAGCGCCGTCAAAAAAGCTGAAGACTTTCTGCTAAAAAACCAAACCACCAAGTCCTATGTAGGACCCACTGGGGCTGCCGATTACAACAAAGTGGTTGCTGAGATGATCCTAGGACAATCGCTGAATGACAACCTCGCAGGTCGCCGAGTCACAGTCCAAGCTCCCGGCGGCTGCGGCGGGCTTCGTTTGGCAGCCGAATTCATCAAGAGTGCAAACTCCGAAGCAACAGTGTGGGTCAGCGATCCAACGTGGGCTAACCACGTGCCACTGCTCGGTTCTGCGGGTCTAAATATCCAAACTTACCCCTACTACGACTACGAATCGCACTCTGTTCGCTTTGACGACATGTTAGCCGCTCTTAAGAAAATCGAAAAAGGTGATTTAGTCCTGCTTCACGGATGCTGTCATAACCCCTGTGGCGCAGACCTCAGTCCCGCCCAATGGCGCCAGGTGAGAGATGTTGCTTTGGAACAAGGCTTTACTGTTTTCATCGATCTAGCCTATCAAGGCTTGGGAGACGGACTGGCGGAAGATGTGTATGGAGTCCGGCTGATGGCTGAATCCCTTCCAGAACTTATCGTAGTAAGCTCCTGCTCTAAGAATTTCGGCCTTTATCGAGAGCGAACCGGCGCATTCACCTTGATCTGCGATAATGATAAAGCAGCTAAAGCCGCTACCACACAGATTGCTGCTGCCGCTAGAGCCATGTATTCCATGCCCCCCGATCACGGAGCTGCAATTGTTTCCTTGATTTTAAGTGAGGCCGACTTAAGATCAGAATGGGACGCGGAATTAGCGTCAATGCGGGATCGTATTAATTTGCTGCGAGCCAAATTTGTTAAACAAATTCAACAGGTGGGCATAGCCAAAGATTTTAGTTTCATCGAGCGAGAAAAAGGAATGTTCTCATTTCTTGGGGTGACTGTTGATCAAGTGCAAACACTAGTCAACGATTACAGCATTTATCTGGTGAACTCTAGCCGCATCAATGTAGCGGGTATCAATGATGCTAACCTCGAGTATTTGAGTAAGAGCCTCGCTGAAGTTCTTTAGGTTTTGGTCACGGTCGTTTGGCTTCCAAGCGACCGTGCTCAGACCACACAAAATCTGTATTCCCATGACCCGCGAGTGATCTCAGTAGGTCAGTGTCTAGCTCCCTAGCAGCCTCCCCAGCGAGCTATTTGGGCAGACATGCGCGTTAGTGAAATGAGTAGGTACAATGAGTTGTTGCACTGATTTTTTACCTTCTAGCCTCAGTTATATCCTCACAGCCATCACGTCCGAGGAAATCCCTTGAATGACGCAGTTTGTTGTGGCCCCGGGCAGACTCAGCCAATCATTACCGTGACAATGACTTCCAACTATCACTAAATCCGAGTCTAAAACTTTAGCCAGCTTCTTGATTTCAAACGCAGGGTCGCCTCGAACTAAGTGGATTTTATCACTATTGATTGCTAGCCCATTGCGTCTGAGCATCTCGCGAATTTTGATAGCAAGATGGTCATCGACACGCTGGGCATGCGGTGTTCTGCAGAGGTCAGCTCTAAGAAGCTCAGCATCGTGCAACCCTTGTTTAACCACGTGAACCACATCAAGCTTGGCCAAAGAACTTTGGTAGAGTTCACTCACTCGATTAATAAGAAGTTCCGCCTGTGGCCCATTGTCTACAGCCAAAAGAAGTTTCTCGAAGCCTGTCACTTTTCACCTCCAATCTAACCAGTGATTGGTTAGATAACAGGGTGTAGCATAGGGCAACGGGAGATAGCCCGCTTGATCTATGTCAAGCGGATCTAGATTTTAGCGGTGACGAAATATCTGCAGCAAATTTTCGCAAGATAGATTCAGTAGTCGCCCAGTCAATACAGGCATCCGTAACTGAAACTCCGTGTCTAATTTCGCTTAAGTCATCAGGTATTGGTTGATTGCCCTCATTGATATTGCTTTCAAGCATTACCCCAACAATCGACTGATTCCCCTCGAGAATCTGCTGCGATACTGACTCCAAAACGATGCTTTGATTGGCAGGGTTTTTGTTCGAATTACCATGACTACAATCGATCATTAGATTTGCGACTAAACCAGCGCTAACAAGCTCTTTCTCGCATTGAGCGACACTTAGCGCATCATAGTTGGGCGTCTTGCCCCCTCTAAGAATTACATGACAATGAGGGTTGCCATCGGTTCTAAACGCAGCGACTTTGCCTTCTTCAGTAATACTAATAAAACTATTAGTCGCAGAAGCAGAGCGAATTCCATTCACGGCAACAGTTAGGCTGCCATCGATATTGTTCTTAAAGCCTACCGCTGATGAAATACCACTGGCGAGCTTTCTATGAGTGGGTGACTCGGTTGTTCTTGCCCCAATCGCTGTCCAGCTTACCAAATCTTGGAGGTATTGAGGTGTGATCAAGTCCAGAGCTTCAATTGCAATAGGCAACCCAATCTCGGCAATATCTAACATGAGCTGACGACCGATTCTTATTCCATGATCTATGCGGCGACTGCCATCCAAGTGAGGGTCATAAATAAGCCCTTCCCAACCTACAGTGGTTCTCGGCTTCTCAAAGTAAACACGCATTAAAATTAACAGTTCATTGGACAATTCATCCGCGAGCGGCTTCAGTAACCGGGCATACTCAAGCGCTTCGGTTGGGCTGTGAATGGAACAGGGTCCCACCACTGCTATCAAGCGGTTATCCCGTCGATCAAGCACGTCCTTTACAGTTTGATGGCCAGCCATAACTGTTTCGAGCGCCTCGCCTTTGATTTCTAGCTCATCCTTTAAATCACCGGGAGCCGGCAGCTCTTCGAAACCAATGATATGCAAGTTGTCTATTTCTTTTATTCGTTCAACCATTTTGCCCACCCACTGTTGCTGAAAACGAATTATCGAGGAAAAAACGCGCCAACTCAAAGTCTTTATGCGGGTCTATAGCTATCTTGGCTAGACTACGGCTCAGGTATTCGGTAAGTTCGGTGTCGTCTAACCCGTCACCCACCACGCAAGGAGAAACATTACATGCCCAAAGCCAGTGAACTCAAGAGAGGCATGATCGTCGATATTGATGGCGACCCGCATGCAGTAAAACAGGTTGAGGCCAAGAGCCCCTCATCCAGGGGTGCCGTCACTTTGTATAAAGTGCGATTCAATAATCTAAAAACACTGCAAAAGTTAGACAGCTCACTCAAAGGTGACGATATTCTTAAAGAGGCAGATTGCATTAGAGTTCAGGTCCAATACTCCTATCTAGACGGCGAAACCTATTACTTCATGAACCTGGAAGATTACAGTCAATATGGGATTAATGCCGATCAGATCGACGCTCAACTCCCGTATTTAGTCGAACAGCAAGAAGGAATTACCGCGCTAGTCTTGGATGGTAATCTTGTTGCCATTGAAATGCCTCAATCAGTGAACCTACGTATTGAAGAAACCCCGCCTGCGGTTAGCGGATCATCAGCGACTAATAGAAGCAAAACGGCTCGACTCTCCACCGGCTTGGAAATTCAAGTGCCAGAGTATTTAGCGGTTGGGGAAACAGTTAAAGTGAACACGGTGACTGGGAAATTTAGTTCACGCGCTTAACAAAAGCCACCAAGCGATCTCTGCTTTATTAGCTCTTCAAACAAAAGCCCAGATCACTATAAGAAAGAGCAAACAACCAGAGGCTAGCCCCACAATCAAGCTGCTACGGTCATCCACAGAAGTGTCCAACCACTGCATACCTAGCTGATCTCCTTGGACATTTACTTTCGCATCGAGTTCTGAGAATTCTTCATCAGTCATTTGGGCGGCAATGGGCGCCTCTTGAAACCCCTCACCCTCCGGGTTTAGAAAGTCCAAAAACTCATCATCGAAATAGCCTCTGCGGGCTGCACGGCGGTCGACTAACGATCCCGAAGCAGTGGCTTTTTTTTGTTTTGATGAAGACTTATTTTTACGGGATACTTTTGGAGCATCCTTCAACAACGCCTCTCCCCTCAGCAAAGTTTGCGCATGCTTAAAGGCTTTAGTGGTTGTAGATAATATTCGTTTCTCAACGTTGCGGGACTTGGCAAATCTAATGAGGGTGAACTTGCAGCGGTCTTCCTTGAGCACGGTTCGCAGCGATTGCTTGTATTCATCCGACTCGATAAAACGAGCTGCTAGTGCATATTGTTTTTCTTCTGGGATTTCACAATCACTTAGTTCCAGCCAAGGCAACTTATTGCAATGGCACAATACACTCATCACAAACCAGCGGGATTGTTCCAACATTGTATTTTGGCCAAGGCTATCTTCTATCTTTGCGACTAATAGCGCCGTGGTTGGATAATCAGCCACAGTAATATCAAGCGTTTCAGCCAACGACATTTGGCTTTGCGCTCTATCAGCCGCCAAAGTTGAGTCTTGCTCCATAGTATACCTAGGGGATAAACACACCCGTTTTCAAATAGTGAATTACGTTATCGATTACTTCATTGTTGCGCATCATAAAAGTGTGAGTCACTGGTAACACTCGATGTGCATTCATTCCTTTTACTTTGGTGCTCTCGACAGAAACGATACTGTCATTTTCCCCAGGAATGAAAAGCAAACTAAGAGGGTTTATGTTTGTGCTGCCGGCAATCACCGCTAAATCAAAATCCACAGGCCCTAAGTCGGCTGGGATATGTCCTTCCCCCGCTCCCAGTGCTATTCCTGTTGGCCCACCAAAGAACTTAAAACCTGGCACGTTGAGCATACCATTGACTATTTCGCTTCCCTGGTTGGGAGGACCTAACATCACAACTCGGCCTAATTTTTCGATTGTCTGATGCTGAATATAATACCTTACCAATATGCCTCCAAGCGAATGGGTGACAAAATGGATTGCTTCCGTCTCCCCACATTCTAGGATTCCCCTACCTACTGCATCATCTGCCAGCACATCGATACTATGCTTACGGGAGGGGTAATTAATGTTTACCGCATTATACCCACTGTTTGAAAGTTTCTTTTCCAACTCGCCCATAGAATTGGAGACCCGAGCGAGTCCATGGAGCAAAACCACACACTCCTGTGGGACTATAGCCGCCCTTGCGCAAAGAGAAAAAAGCAACGTCAAAACCCCTACCCAATACCGCATTATTTTTCTTCCTCGCCATCGACACTAGACTGGCAATTCCAGCAAATTCCATAGCTGGCTATATTGCTCTCTTGACAGCTAGTACAAATCCAATCGTCTCCGCTGATCTCAGGTTCAGATTCTAATTCCAACACTAATTTTTCGGCCAAGGGGTAATACAAATCATTTAACACCCACACTTCGGGCTGGCATTCACTGATAGGAACTTCGCCGGCAATCGACAGCAACCCTTCATTTTTTACAACCGCATCAATGTTATGAAATTCCAAAACATTTTTGACGTGCCAAGCCATCGGCACGCTTTCACTGGTAAAAACCCTTTTCATTTCCGGCCTATTTTCAGGCTTGAATTATCAGCGAATTTAGCGATAAACATCTTTCCACCTAATCCCACATCCTATCAAGGCAGCCCCATAGACAAGAAGACCACCGATAACTAACAAACTGAGAGTTATAACTCGTTCGAACGTACCTAGCGCTAGCCACAGTTGCCAGTTATCTGTCATATAAAATAAAAATGCCGCCATCATGCTATTTGCCACAGCGAGACGAATTACAAAAATCAACCAACCTCCCTGAAACTTAAAAACTCCAGCACTCACCAAGCCCTTGAGTAAAAATCCCGCATTAAGAAACGCAGCCAAACTGGTGGCCAAGGCTAGCCCAACATGAGCAAGGCCCACCAAATAGAAAATCAAATTCATTGCCATGTTGGCAATCATTGCAATTATTCCGATGCGTACAGGTGTTGCCGTGTCTTGACGGGCGTAGAATCCAGGCGCAAATACTTTAATCGCCATAAAGCCTAACAACCCTAGTGCGTAAGCACGAAGACTGCCAGACGAACTCACAACATCGCCAGCGCTAAAATTATCATTCTCGAATAGAGTTATCAGCAAGGGTTCAGCGAGTAGAATCAGGCCTAGCGTTGCCGGCAGCGCAATCAGCACAACCACCCTAAGCGCCCAATCCAACGTTGCCGAAAATTCTTCCACAGATGCGTCTGCGTGGCGCCTAGAAAGACTGGGTAGAACAACGACTGCGATCGCTACACCAAACGTTCCCAACGGCAACTCCATGAGTCGATCGGAATAGTAAAGCCAAGTCACGCTCCCTGTTGCCAATAAAGACGCAATAAATGTATCTAACAGCAAATTAATCTGACTAATAGACACTCCAAACAGCGCAGGTAGCATGAGCGTTTTTATTTTGGCGACACCCTTGTGCCCGCTTATTCTTTTTGGAATAGGTAACAGTTGCAGCCTTGCTAAAAATGGCAGTTGGAAAAAAAGTTGAGCAAACCCTGCAATCAGAACACCCCACGCCAATGCCAGCTCTGGTGTTGACATGAATGGCGTCAAAATAAATGAGCAACTAATCAAAGATACGTTCAATAATGCCGGGGTCAGAGCGGGAATCGCAAATTTTCCATAGCTGTTAAGCGTAGCGCCACAAAGCGCTGCCATTGAAATGAGTAAGAGGTAAGGAAATGTAATCCGCAGCATTTCCACTACAAGAGCGAATTTGGCAGGCTCGTCAATAAAGCCATAGGCAATAGGCACCGCAATAAGCGGGGCAGCCACAACCACAAACACTGTCAACAAACTCAAGAATCCGCCGAGGCTAGCACTTACCGCGGCAAGTAGCTCTTGAACATCACCCAGAGTCTTGTTGGTGCGATACTCGGATAACACCGGCACAAACGCCTGATTAAAGGCGCCTTCTGCGAAAAGGCGGCGCATGAAATTGGGAATTTTATTAGCGAGTAAAAATGCGTCTGTTCCATCAGTGACACCGAATACTCGGGCAATAACAACATCACGAACCAGCCCTAAGACTCTTGAGACCATGGTCATAGAACCGGTTACCCCACTGGCCCTGAGAAGGCTGGATTCTTTCGTAGCGTTTTCCTGTTGGCTTTTGGCTGTTGGCTCTGGTGAATGGTCTGTCATGTTGGCACTGGACACTGAGTGAATAAATCTAAGGCTATCGCGCATTCCGCCCTAGGTCTATGACTGTAGCTCAGAATTCGGGCACTTAATCACTAATAAAGTTTAATATTCACAAAGACTTAGCCATTGCTTCTGGATTGATTAAGCAATAATGACTATTGACATAGCTAGATGAAAACGGCATAGTGTCGCGTCTTTTATGGCCTGCATCCAATTGTTTGCGAGTGGATCCCGCCAAAATATTACAGCAATGACTCAATGAGTCACCGAAATAAGTTTTAAGGAGCCCAAATTGGCTAATTCCCCTCAAGCCCGAAAGCGCGCACGTCAGGCCGAAGTAAGCCGTCGTCACAATGCCTCTTTCAGGTCTATGGTTCGTACCTATATTAAGAAAGTTGATGCGGCTATCGCTGGCGGCAATTATGATGACGCAACTGCAGCCTACAAGTCTGCAGTACCTGTTATAGACAGCATGGCTGACAAGGGCATCATTCATAAAAACAAAGCTGCCAGACACAAGAGCAGACTTAATTCCGCGGTTAAAGCACTCCAAGCGTAACTGCTACATCTAAGCTGCAATTTTCGCAGCGTAGTAAAAAAACCGGCTGATGCCGGTTTTTTTTGCCTCAAAATTATTGCCGAATCCGCGCACTCTCAGCTAAGAATTAAGTTATCTCTGTGAATTACTTCCTCGTCTCCACCGTAACCTAAGATGCTTTCTATAGTGTCACTGGTTTTACCCTGCAATTGAGCTATCTCTCCCGCATCGTAATTGGTTAAACCCCGTGCCACTTCTTTACCCCCTTCATCAAAACAGGCAATAACTTCACCTCTGGAGAATTCACCACTGACCGAAGAAACTCCCACGGCGAGCAAACTACCACCGCCACTGGTTAGTACTTTCACTGCCCCATCATCAAGACAGACGGCACCTTTTACCGGGTGACCTGCTAACCACTGCTTACGAGCAGTCACTGGCTCATAATCGGCAGTGAGTAGCGTTCCTATTCGATCACCGGCTGCAATTCTAGTGATTACATTGACTTGCCTGCCGCTGGCTATAACAGTATCTGTACCAGATCTGGCGGCCAACTTTGCGGCAGTAACCTTGGTTAGCATACCCCCACGGCCGAGACTAGAGCTGCCTCCAGCCATTGATGTAAGGCTAGGGTCGTTAGCCGAACGCTCCGTAATCAGAGTTGCATCCAAGTTACTTCTTGGGTCTGCATCAAAGAGCCCCTCTTGATCGGTAAGAATAAGGAGAGCATCTGCATTCACTAGATTTGCCACCAACGCAGCCAAGGTATCGTTATCCCCAAAACAAAGCTCAGCGGTGGCAACCGTGTCATTTTCATTAACAACAGGAACGACGTTGAGGTCAAGCAGCGTACTTAAAGTGCTTCGCGCATTAAGATAACGGGTCCTGTTAGAGAGATCCTCGTGACTAAGCAATATTTGCGCCGCCTGCACCGACTGTTTTCTAAAACAGTCTTCATAAGTTTGGACCAGCCCCATCTGACCAACTGCCGCGGCAGCTTGCTGCAAATGCACCTGACTAGGACGAGACTTAAGCCCTAATCTCGCAACTCCTTCAGCGACCGCGCCAGAGCTCACCAATACTACTTGATTACCGGCTTGCTGAAGTAACGCAAGTTGATTAGCCCAGGCAGAGATAGCCCCCCTGTCCAAGCCTAGCCCATTATTCGTCACTAAAGAGCTGCCTACTTTAACGACCCAGCGCTTCGCTGAGCTGAACCTTTTAGCCATTACTAAGCCTACTCATCCCAATCTTCCTCGAATAAGTCGTCATCGTCGAACTGTTCCAATTGATCCTGGTCAGCGGCACGTCTACTTCTACCTGCTTCAATTGTCGAACGAATTTCAAATGCCATTTTGCGTTCCAGCTCTTTCTGCAACTCAACATAGTCTTCGTTCTCCGCCAGCTCTTGTCGATGCACTTCAATAGTATCCATCAAGCCTTCACACAGCTCACGACAGCCTTCTTTATTGATGGCAGCGATTTCAAAAATCTCACCTTGCCAATCCAAGGCTTCTTTTAGTTTGCTTTTAAGTGCAGCGAGCTCCTCTGAATCCATAAGATCCGTTTTGTTAAGAACCAACCACCGCTCTTTCTGCGCCAGCGTTGTACTAAATTTTCCAAGCTCGGCAACAATCTTCTTGGCATTTTCGACCGGGTCGCTGCTGTCCGCTGGCAATACGTCAATTAAATGAATCAGTAGTCTAGTTCTAGAAAGATGCTTTAAGAAACGAAACCCTAAGCCGGCGCCTTCAGCTGCGCCCTCGATCACACCGGGAATATCTGCCATCACAAAACTACGTTCCATGCCCAAGGAGATCACACCTAAATTAGGCACTAACGTGGTAAACGGATAGTCTGCGACTTTCGGCTTAGCCGCAGATACCGCTCTAATCAAAGTGGATTTTCCTGCATTTGGCAATCCCAACAGGCCCACGTCGGCTACCAGTCTAAGCTGAAGCTGAAGCAAACGAGCCTCTCCGGGTGTTCCATTCGTAGTTTTCCGGGGTGCTCTATTGGTGCTGGACTTAAATCGAGTATTGCCTAAACCATGCACCCCACCTTTTGCCACCATGACTGTCTCATTAGGGTCATCCAAGTCAGCGATCAGCTCTTCGGTGTTCACATCAATAACGCTAGTGCCAATAGGCACCTTGACCAACAGATCGTCACCACCACGACCTGTGCAATTTTTGCCTTGGCCAGGGCGCCCTGATTCAGCTCGATAACGGGGTTGGAAGCGAAAATCTACCAAAGTGTTTAGAGATTCATCAGCTTGCATAAACACACTGCCACCGTTGCCCCCATCACCCCCATCTGGCCCGCCACGCTCGATATATTTTTCTCGGCGAAAGCTCAAGCAGCCGTTGCCGCCCTTTCCCGCCTCTACTGTAATTTCCGTTTCGTCTACAAATTTCATGATTGCTTTCGTTTGGTTTAGCCAGAAGAATTAAACGGCTAGTTAGTAAATCGGTAAGAGGGCTCAAATATCCAACCCTAGAAACAAAAAAGCCCCGTCAATAGACGAGGCTTTTCGCACAAATTTTTGTGATTAAGCTGTCACAATACGCACAAATTTGCGGCTTTTGGGGCCTTTCACTTCAAATTGTACAACACCCGCTTCTTTAGCAAATAGGGTGTGATCTTTACCACAGCCTACGTTTTCCCCAGGGTGGAACCGAGTTCCGCGCTGACGAACAATAATGTTTCCAGCTTTAACAACTTGGCCGCCAAATAGCTTTACGCCAAGACGTTTGGATACGGAATCGCGACCGTTATTAGTACTACCACCTGCTTTCTTATGTGCCATGACTAACTCCTACTAAACCTAGGCCTTGATGCCAGTTATCTTAACTTCAGTAAACCACTGACGGTGGCCTTGCTGCTTGCGATAATGCTTGCGGCGGCTGAATTTGATGATTTTAACTTTTGGTGAACGACCTTGACGGGTCACTTCTGCAGTAACCTGTCCGCCCTCAACGTAAGGAGTGCCAATCTTTACAGACTCGCCCTCTCCTACCATAAGGATTTTGTCGAATTCGACTTTTTCGCCAGTGGCGATTTCCAGTTTTTCTAGCTGAAGAACTTCACCTTCCTCAACTCGGTGCTGTTTGCCACCACTTTCTATAACCGCGTACATAAATATCTCCAAAATCCGCTTTTAAACTGGGGAGCGAACCGAAACCTACCCATCTCTCTAGGGGCGGGCATTTTACGGGATACACTTGCCCTAAGCAAGTGAATTGGGACTTCAAAGGCTAATAAAATTAGCTATGTGCAACCTGCCGGTATTTTAGAGTAAATATGCCGGTTTTTCATGACTTTGGCTCTCTTGACACCACCTAACATGCTCCCTAGCATGCATACTCCAAACTCGCCGCTCACCTCTTGGCGCGGCAGCTAATTTTAACCAATCGACAAGCATTCAACCATGTATCAAGAAATTCGGTCTTTGATTCAAACCGACCTAGAACAAGTAAACCAGTTCATAATCGATCAGCTCTATTCCGAAGTAGCGCTGGTCGAAAGTATTGGCCATTATATCGTAGATGCCGGCGGCAAACGCATGCGCCCAATGCTAGTCCTCCTTTGTGCCAAAGCCTGCGACGTTAGTTCTAGCAAGTACATCGACATGGCTGCTGTTATCGAATTTATCCACACTGCCACACTACTGCATGATGACGTAGTTGACATGTCCACTTTGAGGCGAGGGCGCCCCACTGTGAACGCCCAATGGAACAACCCATCGAGCGTCTTAGTAGGCGATTTCATTTACTCAAGGGCCTTTCAAGTACTGGTCAGCATTGGTGATATGCGCATAATGGAAGTTATGGCTGATACTACGAATAAAATCGCCGAGGGTGAAGTTTTACAGCTAATCAGTAAAAGCACACCTAATTCTACCGAAGAACTTTACCTGCAGGTCATCCATAACAAGACTGCAATTTTGTTCGAGGCCGCGGCAGCAAGCGGTGCGATGCTGGCGGGGGCCGATCAAGCGAAAATCGAAGCCTTGCGAAACTATGGATTACAGTTGGGCCTAGCGTTTCAATTAATAGACGATGCCCTGGACTATATGGGTGATGCAGAAGAGCTGGGTAAAAATGTCGGAGATGATTTGGCTGAAGGAAAATCGACCCTGCCATTGATTTATACCATGGCCCACGGAAGCACTGCTGACAAAGAATTGATTCAAGCAAGTCTGCAGGCAGAATCGCTGGAGCCTCGGCAGCTGCAGGAAGTTATTGCTTTAGTGAAAAGCAGCGGCGCTATCGACTATACAAAAGAGCTAGCAGCTCAAAAAACTATCTCCGCCGTGAAGTCTCTCGATAGGCTCCCTGATTCTGATTACAAGCAGGCCCTACAAAGCCTTGTGGAATTTTCCCTGCATCGAACTACCTGACATTGAGAGAAGCTTATGTTCAAACTCGCCGAGACACCAACAGAGCAGCCGATTATGGAAACGTTGGCCCAAATAGAAGAATTTGAAAAGACCCCGCTTGCTGAACAATTTCCCTTTACTGACAGCTACAATCTTATTACCAGTAGCGCGACTCGATTTGGTGATGACATTGCCCTAGAGTTTCTAATGCAGGGGTTGGCAGACGAACCCACAATTCAAGTTACCTTCAATCAATTAAGTCAGCGAATCACTCAAACTGCCAATCTTCTTCATGCCCTGGGTGTAAGACAAGACACTACAGTTTCAATTATTCTACCGGTACTTCCTCAGACTCACTTTGCCACTTGGGGGAGCCAGGCCGCTGGCATTGCGAACCCCATTAACCCGATGCTGGACGCCGAGCACATCGGCGAAATTGTCAACGCCGCCAACGCTAGCGTAGTGATTTGTCTAGGCAAATCCCAACATAGCGATATTTGGGATAAGGTTATTGCCGGCATCGAAGGAAACCCAACTATTAAAGCGGTCATAGCTGTCAACGTGGCTGGCCTATGCGAGCCTGGTAATGCATCTCACAGTGATGCCTATACAGTACTAGATTTCGACACCGCCATTGCCGAACATTCAGCTGAAAAATTAGTGAGCGAGCGTGAATTTGCTGGCAATCAGATAGCCGCGATGTTTCATACGGGCGGCACGACAGGGCGCCCCAAACTCGCGCAGTTGACCCACCTCAACATGGCCTTCTTAGGCCAGCTTATGCAGGTCTACACTGCTCATCAAGGACGTCAATCTATCCTGTGTGGCCTTCCTTTATTTCATATTTACGGCTGTATTATTCAAGGTATCGCTGCCTTTGCTGTGGGTTACCGCATTCTCCTGATGACGCCTGCCGGATTTCGCTCTCCGGTTGCCATGGGGAATTTTTGGAAGCATATCGACCGGTTCAAAATTACCAGTTTCGCCACAGTGCCAACCGTCTTAATGGCACTGTCTGAGCTCGCCGTTGGCGATGCTGACATCAGCTCTCTGACCAATGTTAATTCCGGCGCAGCCCCTCTCTCTCAACCGTTTAAAGTGAGTTTTGAAAATGATCACAATGTGGATGTGAGTAACGGATACGGCATGACAGAAACTACCGCGCTTATTTCAAGAGCGCCCGCAAACCAGCCTGCAGGAAGTGTTGGTATGCGCATCCCTTATTCGCAAATTCGCATTGTTCACTTGGAGGGGGTCACAGTGATCAAAGAATGTGAGCTAGGTGAGAGCGGAGTAATTATGGTTAAAGGCCCTCAAGTTTTTGACGGTTATAAAATAGAATCAGATAACCGTTTAGCTTGGATAGAAGACGGCTGGTTCAATACCGGCGACTTGGGCTATCTCGACAGCGATGGCTTTTTATATTTATCAGGGCGTGAGAAAGACCTGATTATTCGAGGCGGACACAATATCGACCCTGAACTCATTGAGGCACCTCTTAACGCGCACCCCGAAGTTGCCATATCAATCGCAATTGGTTTACCTGACTCCTACGCAGGTGAGCTACCTATGGCTTATGTGGTTAGATCATCGGGCTCCCAGGTAAGTGCAGACGAACTCAAAGCCTATTGCGCTGAAAACATGTCGGAGCGGGCAGCCATACCAAAACGAATTGAGTTTATTGAGGAAATGCCACTTACTGCTGTGGGCAAAATATTCCGCCCCACTCTTCGGCAAAAGATAACTGAAAAAGTCGTTAAAGAACTATTGGCCGAACACAACATTGCAGCAACTATTTCTAGCGAACTAGAAAAAAAACGCGGATTAGTTATCAGAATTGAGGTTGCAGATAAGTCTAAAATAGAAACCACTTCTAGCATTTTTGAAAAACATATCTTCACCACAGAGGTAAGTTGAACAATGAAAATTTCTCGTCGTGCGACCTCTCATTTTGTTGCTCTTGTTGCATTGATTGTGCTGCTCAGCAGCTGCACCACAACAGGGTTGAGTCGTGGAGCGCCCGCAGAGCGCCGTGAAGGCATCCAATCCATGCGCCAAGAAGTGCTTGCTGAACTGTACCGGATCAAACCTGATACTAGAGCGCAGCTTTCCAATGCCGCAGGCTATGCGGTTTTTTCTAATGCCAACGTGAATATTATTTTCGCAAGTTTTGGTGGTGGTTTCGGCGTGGCGAAGAACAATCAAACGGGACAGGACACCTACATGCGGATGGGCGAAGTGGGCATTGGCCTAGGTGCTGGGGTAAAGGACTTCCGCGCTGTATTTGTTTTTCACAATGAAAGCGCATTGGATCGGTTTATGGAATTAGGCGTGTCGGTGGGAGGACAAGCGGATGCCGCAGCAAAAGCGGGAGATCTGGGGGCCGCCATTAGCGGTGAAGCAATAGTGGACAATGTAACTATCTATCAATTAACTCAAAGTGGACTCGCCCTGCAAGCGACTATAAAGGGCACGCGTTATTGGCAGGATTCAGACTTAAATTAGCAAGCCTGCAAACTGGCCATATGGCAATCCTTAACACACTTTCTTATGCCTGCTAACGCTGAACCCTAATACTTAAACCGGGGCTCGCATCCCTCAAAATGGTATTAGAATCGATTATTCTCACTTTCTCCGTACTAGGCACGTAAATCTCTTCATTCAATGCAATGATCTCTTTAGCAGAATCCGCATAGTACTGAGCCTCATCTACAAAACCTAAGTCTTGGTAGATGCGAGCAACCGCCGTGTAGAAGTCTGGTTCAACTTCTTTTAACTCTAATGCACGATTAAAAGCTTTAAGCGCCGCCACATAATCCTTGTCTGCATAGGCTAAACTTCCGACTGCAAAATGATAGTAAGGGTTCTTCTTATTGAATCTCTCCATGGCTTTTTCATAGCGACGTGCACGGCGCGTGTCCCCTGAGCGCCGATAATGCTTAGCCAAGTTGTTAATGGCAGTTGTATTCCTTCTATCCAAATCAAACGCTTTTTGGTAGCTGTACTCAGCATATGTTGGGTTGCCTAAACGGTTGAACGTTGCTCCGATGTTATTCCAAGTAATTGACTGATTTGGGTCAAGGAAAAGGGAGTTCTTAAAATACTGCTGAGCCCCTTGATAGTCTCCTCCGATCAGAGCCTCGACACCCAGATTATTAAAATACAATGCCCGCGCCTCTTCGTCAGAAACAACTGAAGAAGTTAGCTGTTGCAGCGAAATTTCTGGCGTAAAATCGACCACATAACGACGCTGAATATTGAACCTACCGGTCGCATTAATGTGCTGACTTAGTACGAGCAAATCGCCGCGCCGGTCCCAATTTGGCTGCACATCCACAGTTTGAAAATTAGCGTCAACGCCAACATAACGCGCCATAGCCACATACAAATTCATGACCGACAGACAGTTTCCCTCTCGCGCATGAAAAGCCTCTACTGCCGTATGGGTTTTTTGGTCAGAGTATGTGATGCCTAAATGATCTTCCCCATAGAGTATCTCTTGGATTTTCTCAACTCGCTCCACTTCTCTGTCGAATGGTCCCATAGCATCATCCAATAGCTGTCTGATTTCCTCAGAAAGAAACAAAGGATCTACTTCAACATACTGATCACTGGTTTGATCGATAATCGAAGCCTGAATTTTTGGGTCGCTCGTGAAAGATGTGTCTAGATTGATAGCCGTGCAGGAACCTAAGAAAAGCGAAAGCAACAGCAACGTAACGCGCACGGGCATGGAACCCTGACGCAACAATTTAAACGAAAAAGATCGAAAATTTGACTCAAAAATAGGTTCTAAAGCCTTCATAGAATGAACGCCTCTTTAATATCTGGCTGGCGTTTCAAGACCAGCTGTGTCGATTTTCATAAACTGATACCGTCCTTCTAAAAACCTAACATCATTTTCCATAACCAAGCGAAACAATGCTACCCAGCCGCTATAATCCGCAACTTTACTTAGACTATTAGCAAGACCCGATGTATCCAAATTTTCTTTCAATCGCCCAGCGTCTCGCCCCCATGATTCCTTATACCGAGACAGCTTACTTTGCGCATCGTAATCGTAGACTAACGCCGCGCGAGTCTGCGCAATTCGCATATTGTCAGCCGACAAAAACCGTACTTCATATTCAGAATCGAACGACAGTTGACTATCATCAGCGGCTGACCACCTAACAAAAGTGTCTATGATGACGCTTTTGGTGACATTCAAATTGCGTACAAACTTAAACGGCTGGGTATCTGCATGCATTATTTCCCAGCCCGCATTTGTGTCCCTCAAGCTAGAAGAAATTCTCACCCTACCGTCTCCGTCAATATCCACAATTGCATCTGATTTCAGCTGCTCAGAACGTTGAACAAAGTCGAACAGTGATTTCATCACCTTCGAGTCTTGATCCGGCAATTTCCATTGCTTGCCATTTTGATCGACCAGTAGCAATGTTTGATCCAGGTACTTTAGCGCTGAAATTCCAAGCCTAATTTTAGCAGTTTCACCAAGCGCAACTCCTCCGGGTACGATCACTTCTCTTATTGTGGATTGGGTAAATTCGTCGCCTAGGGATTCCTTAACAAAATTTGAAGGCTCGCTTTTTGAAGTTCCTCTGCCCCATTGGCGGTCCGATTCCCGAAAAACTGAATTTCTGTTGCGCCTAACTCTTTTTCCTAAAAGGTCAATTTCTGCAACTTGGGACTTAGCAGACCTCGCTGCTTGCGAATCCAAACCGAGCCTTACACCAACGGTGGCAAATAACTCTGCCGCAATTTCAGGCTCAACTCCCATAAAATTTTTGGTGAAAATTCCTGCGTCACTGGCGGCTTTTGAAATTTGAATAACCTGCTCTTCTGTTACGGGAGCATAACTCAAAAACCCACGATTTTGATGTCCAGATACCAACCACTGAGTTAAGAATTCAGCATCAGACAGCGGGTGAGAACAGCCATCACAGATAAGCATGGCCAAGCCAGCGATTTGTCCTTCCCCGTAGCTGGTTTCCCATTGAAGTATTTCTTGTGAGCTAGGTAGGCGTCCAGAAGGCAGATCAGGAAACCCTCCTAATCTTGGTCTTTCAATCCGCCTTGAGAACTCTCTCGCGTTTAGGCTTTGGTGAACGTCGATCTCTGCTCGTTCAAGTGGCTCAGTAAGCAACTCCAGTAAGCCAGCCCATTCAACTGCATTCTCACCTTGAGGGTAAACAGAACACGCCGCCAGCATTGGCAAAAGAAATCTCGCAATATGCAAAAAAGAGCGTTTACTCCGCGCAGTGATCATAATTCTCTCCCCTGCGTTTATTCTGCAAACGTCGTCGCAAATCGGTCACATGACCCGGCTCACCAAAAAAATGTAATGGCTGAGCCATTTTTGCAATTAGTCGCTCAGCTTGATCAAAATCCTCAGATGCTATCGCGTATTTGATTTCGCCTTCCATAATGAAGCCATCAGCAGGCAACAAATTAAACGCTTTTTGCTGATATGCATCGCCCAGTCTCCAATCTTGACCATCAAGCAAGTGAAATTCGGCCATTGCCAAATTGGCTTCTGGACTTTCTGGGCTCAATTCAACGGCTCGACTAAACTGTTTTTCAATACTTTCCAATGCCGCCAATCTTTGTCCCACGGGATAGCTTTTAGTACAGCTTTCCAATTCAGATTCCCAGTACTCTCCATAATCTAGAATAATGTTCAAATCGTCTGGGGCGCGCTCCAACGCAAGTTCAAAATAGCGCGCTATTTGTTGATCACTATTCGTCGTTTCTTGAAATCTTAGGGCATCACCGAGTCCCGAATAAGCTCTTGCTGGCGCGGTTTCTGATGCCACTAGAGCCTCAAACATCTCTTCCGCCGCCTCCATTTTGCCAGTGTTTAAAGCGAGTTCTGCGATGGCTAAAGTCAGCTCTACTTCCTCAACCTGCGCGGGTTCAAGACCTTCTAAGGGGTCCAAATTTGAGAACCTAACATCGCCTGAGGGATTTGCATGACTCAGCAAATAGTTGTTCAGCTCTTCGTCTAGCTGCTTGGTGGTAACACTGAATGATTGATCGAAAGCAAATCTCGGATTGCGTCCGGCAATCAACAGATCTAGATAACTAGCCAGCTCATCGCGCCTGTCAGCAAAACCCCTTTCTTCGAATCCATGGAGCAAATAGTAAAGTAGAGCCTCAGATTTCAAATTGGCTATCTGAATCATTCTTGGCGAAGCCAATGCTGAATCCTGATAGATTAACCGCTCAAGCGGCAATAACTCACTCACTTGTGCCAGTATCTCATTATTGCCTTTGGGCACCTTTCGAAATCGAGGCTCCCCTCTAGTAAATTCAATCCGTGCTAAATACCCGGCCAACCCCTCTTCATACCATCGCGGCACTCTAAGGTTGGCAAAATTTTTCTCTAAAAAATGAGCGTATTGATGTAATGCATAGGACTGGGAGGAAGCAACCGTTGGCATAAACGCCATATAGTTATTTCGTGGAGTAGGATAAAAGAAGGCCAGCTCTTGCCCTAAGGTGAAGGATGAAAAGCCTTCGGTGTTTTTGAACAGATAAACAATATTGGTTGAAGTTGCTTTTGGAAAATTCGTCTTGTTGTCTATGTTAAGCGCCGCCACTTGGCGCCACAATTCCAATTCACTGGCGACATTACGAGTCTGTCGAGCCGACAACTGACTGTAGAAAATAAAATTAGGAGTAGTGAGCTTAAACCATCGTTCCTCCAGCAAATCTTGTTGGGCATGTGCAGTGGACATTAAAGTCCACATGCAACAAAGCAAGACTAGCTGTGACCCTAGGGAAAAATTTGAGTATGTTTGTTTTTGTTGCGTCACTGTTTAGCACTCAACGCGGTATTGCTCCTGCAATACCGAACTCATCTCTTAATTCGCGTAGGCCGCGACCCCAAAGCTCTGCATTTCAATTTTGAACCTCATGCACACCGTTACATTGAAGGATAATTCGGCCCGCCCCCACCTTCAGGTACAACCCAATGAATATTTTGGGAAGGGTCTTTAATATCGCAGGTTTTGCAATGAACGCAATTTTGCGAGTTGATCTGAAATCGCTTCTCACCGTTTTCTTCCACAACCTCATAAACACCAGCCGGGCAATAGCGCTGGGCCGGCTCATCGTATTTGGGTAAATTTACACTAAGAGGAATGGTGGCGTCCTTAAGCTGCAGATGCACAGGCTGGTCTTCCGCGTGATTAGTATTCGAGAGAAATACCGAGGATAGCTTATCAAAACTGATCACTCCATCCGGCTTAGGATAGTCAATTTTTGGAGCGTCGGCTGCTTCTTTCAAAGATGCATGATTTTGTGAACGATCATGAAATGTGAATGGGAACTTGCCGAAGAAAATATTCTGCTCTATAAATGTCAACGCACTGCCCAGCCAGAATCCAAATTTGTGAAACCCTGCACTGAAATTACGTGTCTTATGCAATTCTGCTTGGAGTTCCGAATTTTGAAAACGTATTCCGTAGTCAGCCAAATCGCTCACTTGAGTGTCATTGCAAAACTCGGCGAACATGGCTTCAGCGGCAATGATTCCAGATTTCATTGCGGTATGGCTGCCCTTTATTTTTGCCGCGTTCAATGTACCCGCATCGCAGCCGACTAACAGGCCGCCAGGGAAATGCATTTTTGGCAAAGAATTCAGACCACCTTTAATTAGCGCCCTCGCACCATAGCTAAGCCGCTTGCCCCCTTCGATATACTGCTTGATCACTGGATGATGCTTAAATTTCTGAAACTCATCGAAAGGGCTGATGTGAGGGTTCTCATAACCCAAATCCACAATCAGCCCCAAAGACACCTGATTTTCCTCCACATGATAAAGAAATCCGCCGCTGGTCCCCGCGTAGCTGTCGCCGATCATCGGGTAACCCGCGGTATGCACGACCAAGCCTTCTTTATGTTTTTCTTCAGGAATTTCCCACACTTCTTTTAAGCCAATACCGTAGTGCTGAGGGTCGCTTTCTTCGTCTAGGTTGAATTTTTCAATGAGTTCTTTTCCCAGATGACCTCGACAACCTTCCGCAAAAACCGTGTATTTGGCATGAAATTCAAATCCAGGCTCAAATGAGGACTTTTGCTCACCGTTTTCGGCGATGCCCATATCACCGGTTGCAACACCTTTAACACTGCCATCGGCATTGTAAAGAATCTCTGCAGCCGCAAACCCAGGGAAAACTTCCACTCCCAACTCCAACGCTTGCTCGCCCATCCAGCGGCACAAATTACCTAATGAGATAATGTAATTACCGTCGTTATGCATTGGGCGAGGCACGAACAGGCCAGGAAACTTAAATTTGGACTCAGCCCCCGGTAAGTAATAAACATCATCACCGGTCACTGCGGTATTCAATGGAGCTCCCTTCTCTTTCCAATCAGGAAATAATTCATTCAGAGCCGAAGGCTCAAAAACTGCCCCTGACAAAATATGGGCACCTACTTCAGAGCCTTTTTCAAGCACACAAACTGACAACTCCTTGCCAGATTCCTTTGCCATTTGCATAAGCCGACACGCGGTCGATAAGCCAGCAGGACCAGCGCCTACAATGACTACATCAACTTCCATTGATTCGCGTTCCATAGTTTTGCCTCTATCTCTCTGATAAGTAAGGGTGTGCTGGGAATATCCAACGTTTTCTTAAGAAAATGACTTAAGTGTTGGCCGATTAAACCCAAGCGAACGATTGCTCGTATTATCCTTCAATCTCAACTCTATCGCAAAGCAGCCATAGCTAAGCGATGAGTGTGTTGTAAGAACTCTATTTCCAATTTCCAAGAAAAGCAGAAAAACAGACAGTGCTTACTAAAGATAGTTATACACCGGTCGATTATTGGATTCTTATAGTAAAAGCATAAAAAGGCCACAGCCCCCTAATTATGGCGTTTGCATCACTAGAAACGCACAATTTGTCACAGACTCTGAAGGCTTAGATCTCTATAATTGACCGCACAAAATCTATGGTTTTAGCGTAGTGTCAGCGAACAACCAGCACAACTTTGCACACATGCAGCAGCAAGATAAAAATTGCTAATTTAATAGTCTGGAGTAAACAATGGCACCGCGCCGCACTAGCACCGTCGTCAAATATAGTCTTTTGAGCTTCGCCGTCTCTATGAGCATTCAAGCGATCGCTAAGGACCAGTCAGAAGGTGATACCAACAGTGCAGCAGTCCTACCTGTACCTCTCCCCGGCGATGCGCCACTTCTTGAAGGGGTTGCACTTGCTGACGACAACAGTAACACGGTCGCTCCCAAAGGCACTCCAAGCCAAGAAATGGCGCTCGCAGATGACTCTTCTGTTGTTTATGAAGCAGCATTTTTTAAGCAATTTTCGCCAGTTTCAGTAAACGACATGATAGACCGCATTCCAGGCATTGGGCTGGCACTGGGCGGTGGCGGCGGTAACCGGCGCGGTTTAGGCGGCGGCGCGAACGAAGTGCTAATTAATGGCCAGCGCATAACGGGCAAATCCAATGCTGGGCGGGCTCAACTAAGCCGTATAGCAGCAAATCAGGTCGATTATATTGAGATTATCCGTGGCACTTCAGAAGAAATTGATGTGAGAGGCGGCGGCCAAGTTGTAAACATTGTTCTTTTGGATGCTAAATCTAGATCCAGCATCGCTGCAGAAATTAACACTGATCGATTGCAAGACGGCACGCTCCAACCGGGCGGGAAGTTATCCTACTCAGGCCAAACTGGAAATTTCAACTATTTGTTTCATGTGGAGTCAGAGCCTCGTTACAGGCAAAGACTGGGTGAAGAGACCAGCCGAGCGGCTGACGGAACGCTTCTTGAAACCAGAAGCGAAGACAATATTCGAGACCAAAATGAATTTGAAACGAGTATGAACATTGGCTACCAGTTCACAAACTCGGTGGTCCAGTTTAATGCTCTATACGGCGAGACATCTCCGCCCACAGACGTTGAGCGCTTAATCACAGATTTCTCAGGCCCTGAAATTTCTACCAGAAGAGAGCGAGAAGGAAATATCTGGAACAGCGAGAATTGGGAAATTGGTGGCGATTATGAGTACGAATTCAATAACGGCAGCAAATTCCGCTTTCTAGCAATAGTGAACGATAGAGATACAAGTTTCACCCGCGAACGATTTGATGTATTCGATGACTCGGAAGAGAAAAACCTTTTTATCAATTCTCTCGGCCGCGACCAAGAACGGATAGCCAGAACCTCCTATACATTTGATCTGCGTGATAACCAAGGGGTTGAATTTGGGGTTGAACGAGCGCAGACCATTCGCGACAACGGCTTATTCGTAGGCACCAACAGCGAAGGAAGCCCCTCTGATTTAACTGGCGGCCTTACCCGCAGCGAAATTGAGAATGCTTTCTCCACTATCGAAGAAATTCGATATGAAAATTTCGCTATCCACAACTGGCAACTCAACGATCGCATGTCTTTGGAAAGCACGTTAATTATTGAAAACTCAACGATCACTCAAAGCGGCGATGTAACGAACGAGCGTGATTTTAGTTTTGTCAGACCCAAAGTTGATTACCGCTTTGATATCACTCAATCAGTCCAGCTTCGCGCAACAATTGAAAAAGTTGTATCCCAGCTAAGTTTCTCTGACTTCAGCGTCACCCAAGACGGAGGGGATGATGATCAAAACGTTCAGGGCGGAAACCCGAATATAGAGCCAGAGGAAAGCTGGAATTATGATTTGAATTTGGAGTACCGCTTGCCCAATGATCTGGGCGTATTGAACTCCCAGTTCTACTATCGAGATAGCGTAAATGTGATCGACCGAATTGACGTATCAAACGGGCCAGATGATTTACAATCAGCCAGAGGAAATATCGGAGATGGCGTTCGATACGGAGTAAATCTGGATGCCAGCACAAAATTAGACTCGGTGGGAATACCCAATGGCCTGTTTACTATGCGTTTTAGCGTCGCGGATTCTCAAGTTACTGACCCCTTTTTAAATGTTGAACGTCGGCGTCGCAATAACAATCGCTGGTTTGGCAGAGCTAATTTTAGACAAGATGTACAGCAGTGGAACATTAGCTACGGAGCCTCCTATTCCCATTCTGACCAAGATGGCGGCGGACGCAACCAGATCGATGTTTTTGATATTGAGCGAAACACGGAGGAATATAATTTAAACCTGTTCCTAGAAAAACGCACAAGCAATGGCATCACCTTTCGCTTTGATGCTCGTAATGCCAGCGACCGACAGCGCTGCAGGGAAAGAACCCGATTCATAGGCGCCACAGCAGAAGCAATTCCAGAAGAGCTGGAAAGTTTTTGTACTACCGAAGGGGTATATTACGCGCTAAAAGTGCGGAGCACTTTCTAGTTCAGACATTCTCTTTTCCGCCAACAGCAATTCAAAGCAACACAGCCTACTTCAAACTCAGTGAGAAGCTTGGATTGGCATGACTGCGACTCTAGTTACTGCACATACCAAACTAGAGACGTAAGTAAAACCATTACTAATCCGCCTTCTAGAACGTGAACCGCTTTCTTCGCCGCTGGGGTTAGTGCTGCAAAGTACCTATCCAATGGTTCAATAATGTGTGTATAGCGATAATTATTCATTTATACCACCCTTCGATACAGCCAACGCAACTATCAGTTTACTTCAAGGTCTTTATCGCCTGCCTCTTCCGACTTTATCAGGGATAACAAACCTGTCTTGTTTATATAGACGAGATAAATCTGGAAGAGTTACTGAGGAAAGGAAAATAATTGAGTGACTAGGCTTATACGAGGCGCAAACTTAAGCCACTCGAACCGGCAGGGTCTAAACGCTATATGCAAGAAAGCGATCTTAGAGGGCTGGGAAGGCCTTAGAGGAGCCAGTGCGTCAGTAACCTTTGGCTAAGGCCACTGACCCTAATGAGAGTGGAGTAACTAGACGCCTGGCTTAGTAAAGATCATCATGTGCTGCCAAGGGAGAAAATCAAGAGTGTCTGTCCACTCTAAACCAAAAACGCTCATTTCTTTGACCACTTGCTCTTCAGTCATTTTATGCAAGGGTCTTATAGGAACCGATGCATCTTCGCCTCGGTATTCCAGTAAGAAAATTCTCCCTCCGGGCTTAAGGGCTTCATTGATTCCATTGATCATTTCAAATGGATGTGAAAACTCATGATAGGCGTCCACCATAATTGCCGCATTGATTGAATTTGGAGGTAGATTTGGATCATCGATTTGACCCATAACACCTTCAATATTGCTGACGCCATCTTCTTCTTTTTGCTCTTCTATAAAGGCAAGCATCTCTGGCTGTATATCGACAGCCAGCACCTTACCCTCGGGGACCTTCTTGGCGATTCGAAAAGAAAAATAACCAGACCCTGCCCCAATATCTGCAACTACATCATCGCCAGCAAGATTCATGTTCTCAACAACTTCGTCCGGCATTTCCTCCGCAATGCGCCCTGGACGGTTTAACCATCCAGCGGCTTGATGGCCCATCACAAACGATATTTCACGCCCCATGTAAAACTTGCCTATTCCTGTTGTTCGACGGGACTCATCTTCAATGTAACCTGGGTTTTCAGCAGCCAGCGACGTCAACGCGGCCGTTAATGCCAAGCTGGAAAATAATAGAGAACTGGTCCAGCGAAAAAAGGAGCTCATAGGGTTTAATCCTTAAAAATCAATCCGCCTAGCGTGATTCTGCTCCTTAACACTCGGAGCACAGGCTAAGCTATCTAATGATTGTAAGTACGGGTCTGGATTGATTGTAGATCAGCCGGTAACGAGATGGTAGAGCTGATCTTGTTGATCTTAGCGAGACGAATCTACAGCAAACGCAGGAGACGTTGGCCTGAGCCTTTGCATTTAGGGCAAGGGCTGACACTGGTTATTTTGCCCGCTCCTTTGCAGACATTACAGATATCTTGATAGGGCTTTTTCAGAATCGCCTTAAGTTCAACTAAGGCTTGTTGAGGTTCTTGCCTGTCTTGTGCGGATACCACGGTACTACTCCCCCGACATTTTAAGACTATTCTTGAGAGGTCGATTCATTGACTGTGATTTGCCTCTCACGAATAACTATTATGCAAAATCGCTTTTGCGAATAGTGTTAATTCCATCACACTTACTAATATTTGGCCCCACTACAGCCCAATCATTCAACTTTCTTAAAACTCATTCTTGGACTGCCTCGTTTGCAACTGAAAGCGCTACCCCCGCCGGACATCCTATCTATGCTAATATCCTATACATCGCTACGATCGTAAACCTAATTGGATTAGACAAATGACTAAAGTGTTGGAAGGAATTAGAGTGCTCGACTTTGGCCGCTATATCGCTGGGCCCTATTGCGGCACGCTATTAGCCGATATGGGGGCTGAAGTAATTCGCATTGAAAAAGTCGACGGCAGTGAAGACCGGTTTCTTTCCCCCATCACTGATCAAGGCGACGGGGCACTATTTCTTCAACTTGCTCGCAATAAACTGTGCATGACTCTCAACCCGATGAAACCGGAAGGGAAAGAAATTGTCAAAAAGCTGGTGGCCACTGCAGATGTCGTAATCGCAAATCTGCCACCGGACACTCTGCATGCTATGGGTCTAGACTACGAAAGCTTAAAGGCCACAAAACCCGATATCATTCTCACAACTGTTTCAGCCTTCGGACGGGGCGGCCCCTATGCCAATCGAGTTGGTTTTGATGGGCTGGGCCAGGCTATGTCTGGTGCCATGTATATGTCTGGCACTCCTGAGCAACCGGTTAAAGCCTACCCCCCTTTTATCGATTTCGGCACAGCCAGTCTCTCTGCATTTGGCACCATGGCGGCTCTTTTCGAGCGTCAGAAAACAGGGAAAGGACAGATGGTGGAAGGCTCACTGTTTGCAACCGCGCTAACCATGATGAATGGAACTGCGATTGAGCAAAGCGCGATTGCTCCTAATCGAGTGGCGACATTAAATCGGGCTCAGACAGCTGGGCCAGCAGATACTTTTAAAACCAAAGATGGCTGGGTACTCGTTCAATCCGTTGGCGGCCCATTGTTTAAACGCTGGGCAGATCTAATGGGCGAAGATCATTGGCTTACCGATCCCCGCTTTAAAGACGATATAAGTCGCGGCAATAACGGCGAAATCATCAGCGAGAGATTAGCTAAATGGTGTTCAGAACGTACCTCTGCAGAGGTACTTGCTGCGATGGAAGAAGCCAGATTACCTGCTGGTCCAGTGATGTCACCTCAAGATGTGCTAGATGACCCTCATGTAGCGGCAAAAGGCATGTTTAAGTCGGTTGATTATCCGGGCTTAGAGAAGCCAGCACCGCTGATGGTAACCCCAGTTGAATTGTCAGAGACCCCAGGTGAAATCAGAAAACGCCCACCTACATTGGGTGAGCACACCGAACAGATAATGAATGAATTGGGCTATAGCTCAGCTGAAATCGAGCAGCTCAGATCAAAAAGAGTGGTTTAATCTGGCTTCAGGATAAAGCTAAGGGGCTCTATAACGCAGTTTTAGTTAACTAAAATTTCAAAAGATTTCTGAGCGAAAGCCAATCTAACTATTTCCAGTTTTTCTGTTTCATTCAGCTCACCCAATTGACCGGGTGGCATGGGATTGGAAATACGATCAACCAGATCTGAATCATTTACACCTAAACGGGACCAAGTATTTCGAAAGGTTTGGCCTAGCAGGGAGTCAGCAACACCATCATCAAGATTTTCACCATGGCAAAGAGCACACTGAGTTTGGTAGAGCGCTTCTCCAGATTCATACTGCTCTTCGGTAAAAGTACTCGTAGCCGGAGCCTCCGCCAGCCTTCTGCAATACGCAGAGCTTCCACCGTATGCTTCTATTGTTGGAGTACATTGATGATGTAATTCGCAATATCCGTGGCACAGCTGCTTGCTTGGTTATCTCTACAGGCACCTGGATTACCTAAAGGCATAGTGAAATCAATTCTTGATCGCAAGCGTTCGAAAACCCGAGAATTCAATAAACTAGGGGCTGAAACACCCCGTCCATCAGCACCGTGACAGTTTGAGCATTGCTGTCCATAAAGCGTTAAACCACGGTTTATACTCTGCTGCAAGGGATCGGGCTCTGGTTCAGGTGTTGGTTCAGGTGCGATTGTACTGGTTGTGCTGATAATGTTTAGCGCTCCAAATGTCAAAGGATCAGCCCGCACGAGGCTTAATTCAAATTGGAAAATATCTGTACCAACTGGCAGTCGCGGCACCAGCAAACTGCTGTCCTCTCGAAACAAAGCAGGCTGTTCTCCTGCGGTAATCCCCTCTCTGTAAATGAAGAAATTGGGCAAGGGAGAGAATTCGAGAGTTTCAAGGTTTATCGAAAAAGTCACATTAGCAAGGCCAAGGTTTGGCACTGATAACACTGGCACTTGGAGCGTCGATGCCACAGGATCAAAGCGGGCGTTTGTCGGCAGCGAAACGAAAGCATCTTCACCTGCTGAATTTCTCGGAGAAGCGATTTGAGCGTTACCAGACGCATTAAGAGATTGCGCTCCGTTTAATGGCAGTTCGCCTGGTTGGTAAGTGAACGTCGCAACGCCCGATGCAAGATCAATTGTGCCTCCATCACTCGGCAGGAAATTTTCCGGCAACAAAAAGTCAGCAGCCAAACCAGTCTTATCGACAAATTTTTGCGTTGCCATTAAAAAAGTTAAAGCGGATGAATCCACAGTAAAGTCACCAGGGAAAATGAGAGAGTTAAAAACCTCGCCCGTTCTTGTTCGAGTAACAAGAGACTGATTATTCAACTCCGGGTTTACATCAGCTGCTGTTAAAAGCTCGATGTATTGCACATCCCCATCAGCGTTACTAAATATCTCAAAAATCGCACCCTGATCAAATGCGGCAAACGAGGGCATTGCGAAAAAAGTCAGCAGAAGCCCATGGAGAAAAGTGCGCAGCTTAACAGAACGAGCCATAAATAATTCCTTTAATTGAGTCTTATGAACAGTTGCATAAAAGACCCTTTGCCTAAGAAATTATTTCCTCTTCAAAGTTTTATCGTAGAAAAGCGTGAAGCTTATCACGCTTATTTTTAACGTGATTAACTGAAAGTCCCAGAACCAAAACTTACTCCCACGGGCACGCACCAAACAGAAATCGAATCGAAGTCTTCCAATCCCCGCCCCGCCGGCAAAGTGACTCTCAATGTGTTTCCGTTATAACGGATGCCCACCAAATTCGGGCTAGAAGAAAACCCTCCGCGAATTTCACGAAAATCCCCGCCTTGTCCAAAATAAATCTGAACATTAATTCCACCGCCGTCAAATACAAATCCGGTAATCTCAATCGTACAATCATCAATAATTGTGGCAGTGCCCGCAACACTGTGTGCGAAGCCTCTGAATACTGCCTGTTGCCCTATTTTTGCACTGCTAGATGTACAACCAGTATCAGGAGATACAACAGGATCGTCCATCCCAACATCTATTTCAGTTTGAGTGCCGCCAGACACATAAGCGATGATGTCCAAGAGTTCTGCATCAGTAAGTCTGTCCGCGCCCCAAAACGGCATCACGCCGCCGGTAAGTCCATCGTAAGCCACGCTATTGGATCTACCACTAGTTCGCACTCTTCTCGCGATTAATTCTGGAGACAACCCCTTGTTGGTAATTTCGGGCGCAAGCTGAGTTCCTGCCCCATCAAAGCCATGACAAACAATGCAGCTCGTATTGAATAATTCTCGACCAGCTATGTCATTGCCACCGGTGAGTAACGTAGGCGGCGAGACTATCTCAATGGTCACCTCCTCTGGGTCTTCTTGGGTATTCTGATCGTTCAGCCAATTCAACAGATTCACCCACTCCGGATCAGACTCGGTTAAAGGGTCGCCGTTCATCCATTCTGTCACGCAAACATTTACTGCCGCGAGCAAACTGTCACTGTTGCCGTTCTTGAAGCTACTGCGTTTTGGCGCATTTAAAAGCGAATGACCCGGCCGGCGAATCCCATCCATAGCTAAACCATCTACTTCGGAAATGGCATGACAGCTAGAACATGTAAACGTACTGGCTTGCGTTAACTGGCTGGTAAAAACGTTAGAACCTTCACGGCCATTGTTAACTACGCTTTCAACTACCGGTTCAATACACACTGCCGCGTCGCAGTTTTGGGTTAGGTTAAAACGTAAGCTGACTAGACTGCCGTTAACATTGATTTCAGGCACGATTAATTGATTGAGCTGGGCTTCATAGCTGGCCGCGGTTCTTGATTCTAGTGCCGTCTCAACGAACTCTGTGCCAGCCCAAATGAGTGGATCATTACTTACCATCGAAAACCGACCTGAAACCGAGTTACTGCCTTCAATCTGAATTAGCGGGAAGAAAAGCTCTCCATCGCTCATTCGGTAGCTGTTTTCGGCAAAAGCCTTTAAGGGTCCTAACAAAGCCAAAACCGCTGAAACAAAAAACAAACCAGTTAATCGACGCATTTCCATCTCCATACAGGTCCTGTAGCAGAACGGCTCTACCACACACCCTTGAACGGACCGGAGCAATGCCAATAAATTTCAAAGAACATGGAAAAAATACAGAAAAGAACAAGGAGTGAATAGCTTCAGGTGCACCACTCGGATTACAGTTTATCTAGAAACCCGATTCTCGCCGCCATACATTTAAACCATTGCGAATATAGCGTCCTAACGGCGAAGACGCAGCAGATTTAATACTAACAGAACCTCTGGAGATTCGGTCAGGGATGGAAGCACCCGGATCAAAACGCAATCTATAAGTGGGTATTTGAGGAGTAAACTGACCATCGGTAGAATCTCTAACTGAAAGACCCCCTCCGTAAGTTGATGCCGTATAAAGCTCATCCAAGTCATCAACAGGGTAGCTATCAATTGAGATGAGCTCTACCTCTTGAGGCTTTAACTGCCCACCATCACTGTAATAAGTTCCAGCCTGACCTGGCTCCAAATCTCTATAGTCCTGTTCTGATACGTAGGCCACTACTTCTTGCTTGGTCGGGTCAACCAAGGTTAAAAGTCTCTCCCCAACGGAGATCCATTGGTTAGGAGAAAGGTCGCGATTAACAGAACGAACCTTGCCGTCGAAGGGTGCAACAATAATTTGGTCAGCAAGCACGGATTCAAGCTCTTGCATTCTTTTGCGGGCCGCCTGCAATTGCGCGATCAACGTCGCTCGGGAAGAAGAGAAGCCAGAGGCAATTCCGGAGCCTGCCAGTTGAGCTTCGATTAGCTCCAAATCTCGCCGCTGCTGGTCAGCCTGGAACTGAGTGTCAGGATATCGAAGACGTGCAATCACTTCACCCTTTCTCACCATTGCCCCGTCTGAAGCAAGAGTTTCGAGCATACCCCCAGCCTGCTGCGCATAAAATACTCGGGTATCGGCTGAGTGCCAAAAAGCGGGCAAAGACAGTGTTTGACGAGAAGGAATTAACAACCACAAACAAAGAGCTGCAAGAAGAATAAAGCTAAGGCTTGTATTTGGAAAAAGTTTAGCTCGTTCTCTATTTGCCCACCAAAATTTCAATTCTTTATACAATGGTTTCACCAAAGAGTTAAAAAGTTGTATGGTCACCAAAAATATTCCCAACAACTTAAAAAAGTAATTATAAATAATCAGCGCAATACCTAGATACAACAAAAACCTGTAGATCCAGGTTGCATATGCGAACAGTATTAATCCCATTTTAGGTTTTTCAGGGGGCTCGAACTGGTAGCCGAAAAGCCACTCTCTAAGTTTCCAAGTCGCCATTGCAAAACTGCGCCCCTGCAAATTTTCCACTCCAAGCAAATCGCTTAGAACGAAATAACCGTCAAATCGCATGAGGGGATTCAAATTTATGGCCAACGTTAAAATCCAAGTAGTTGTCGCCAAAATGAAAAGCGCCGACTTTAGATTTCCCTCATCAACGAAATTCCAAAGAGTCAAACATACAGAAGCAAGAACCAGTTCTGTTAAAACTCCAGCAGCCCCGATTAATGCTCGCTGACGAGGATTTCGTAACTTCCAGGAATCAGTTGTATCTGTAAATAAGACTGGCCAGAAAATCAGCAAAGCAAAGCCCATGCTATTAACCGCACAGCCGAATCGACGCGCCACAATTGCATGACCAAATTCATGAAGTATCTTTGCAAAGGCGATGGCAAGACCGGCGATGATCAATCCTTGAGTATTGAAGTAACCGATAAAGCTTGAAGCGAAGTAATCAAACTGCCGAGACGTTAAATAGACAGCCACAACTGTATTCAAACCAATCATCAGCCAGAACACCGGCAGAAAAAGCCAGCTAACTGATGGAAGTAGTTTATCTAATAAGCTATTGGGGTTCAGGATATGGAATTTCATGAACAAATAGCTGCGTAGCAACTTTTTAAACAACGTTGGCTGCAAGTGCTGCCGCTGGCGAATCAATACAGCCCTTGCTTCCAGTCCGTTTGCTGTGAGCAAATTGTTCTGTTTCAAAAACAACAAAAATTCTTTAATCCGCTCTGCCGTCCAAGAAGAACCAAGCCCGGCTTTTAGCTGACCAATAGTCTCATCAAGTTCTTGAAAGTCTAATTTTAGAGAGCGAAGTTTCGCAAGAAATTTAACCTCATCAAAACCAAGCTTAAAATACTTATTATTAATTGTATCTTGCAGCAGCCAAATACGGCCGCCTTCTTCGGATTTTGCAGATTCGGTTAAATCGAGGTCTTGGCGCAAACTAAGCATGGCTGCTTAGACGCCCAGACGCTGTCTTAAAAATGAAACAGGTCTTCTAAACAGAAAATAAAATACGCTGACCTGTTTGCCAAACAATTTTCCTGTCCCGCGCATACCAATTCGAGAAAATGCGCCTTCTGGGAGTTCAACTGTCGCGCGTGCTCGGTAGGCTAATGTTCCAAGCGGCGATATTTGCGCTTCATAATCTAGGGACAACAAACTTCCACTGTACACTTGATCCGGTGCCACATTGGGAAAAAAATCTATTTCGCTTCCGATATCCAATTCAATGTCATCACCAACCGGCAACCACAACTCAAGCTCTAAATCGTTGTCATTAACCAACATCAACAAGCGCTCACCTAGCTGAACCGGGCGACCAACAAACTCATCGACATTCTCCACAATGACAGTGGCCGGCTGAGTAGCTGTTATCTGAGTTCTCGCCAATAAATCAGATAGATAATTAACTCTAGCTATTGTTTTCTCCAGCGTAATTCTTTGAACCTGCAAGCCAGCGCTCGCCTCATCACTGAAGGCAGCCGCTTGACTAGATTGGCGAAACTCGGCTCGAGCTATTTCGAGTTCTTGTTGAGCAACTTCAAGCTCAGTGCTTAATGCCGAATCATCTAATCGAACCAGCAATTCTCCGGCTTCAACGGTTGCATTGGGTTCAACGAGTAGCTCATCCACCACACCTTGAATAGGTGAGCGAACAATAAAAGAGTCGCCGGATTTTAGTTCCGCTGGAGCTAGCACCGAAAGCCTCACCGGGAGCACCATACTAATCAGCAGAATAGCTCCAATAGCAATCAGTAACCGTTTCCTTGGGATAGAGGACACTGAGCGAAGCATACCTTGTTTTGCCAGATCCAATGCGTTCCAGGCATGGCCGACAGTCGAAGTCCATTGCCTAAGAATTCTTAATTCTGGTTCTGACCAAGGGGATTGTTTAAAGACAGTAAGAATTGCTAGCGTTTTATTTCGATGAATAACTGGCAGCCAGATAGCATTAGCCGCAACGAATGTACTGCTCTCCTGGGCTAGCGCTTTCGATAGACCGGCATTTTCTACAATACAATGATCTTCTCCCAGTAAACTGCCCACTTCTAGAAAATAGCGATTAGCCCACATCGCAAACGGAGAATTTTTTTCAGGCAAGGGCGAAGCAGATACAGAGAATAACTCCCCATTTTGGATACTTCCGTTTTTGGGGACTTTCCACAGCATTGCTGTTGCCCCGTCAACCAACGACAGAGTGTCATTAACAACGGTGAACCCTATCTCCAGTTCACTTTTCGCCTCGCGGACCCTTGTTTCGAGAAGCAATAAATTGGCGAGGCGTTCCAGCTGCAAATCACGCTGTGGTTTTTCAATAGTAAAAGCGGGCATTAGCGGCGTCCATCAAAAGCTATATTACCGCTCATTCCAGGAAGTAACTCTGATTCCGAATTGGTCAACTTACCCCAAACCAACACGGTTTGGCTTACTGGGTCAACCTGACCACCCAATCTAACGATAGAACCTCCATACGCCTGTTTGGTCTCTTCTACCGAAAGAGTGAAGCTTTCGCCGACACGTAACCAACTTAGCCAATCGGAAGGCGCCACTAACAAAACTTCTAAATCATCCTGCGCCAACAGCTCGATTAATTCAGTCCCTGCTGTGACGGTCTCATAAGGATTGGCATTTCGAGTGATCACCGATCCGGCGAACGGTGCCTTAATTTCGCATTGATCTACTTGAAGCTGGATAACTTCAAGTTGCGCTTCGGCCGAATCCAGCTCAACTTGCGTTAGCGCCAATTCCTGAGGACCCACGTTGTTGAGCTCAAACAGTCTTTGCTTTACCTCAATATTTATGTCGCCAGCCCGTTTTTGTGCCGCATAAATTTTTTCCTGCGCCAGTAGTGGCGCACAATCAAAGGCAATTAGTGTTTGCCCCTTTTCTACAGAGTCCCCCACATTGGCAGAAATCTCACTTATCTGTCCGGCAATACCCGCCGACAACATGGCATGATTAACAGCAATGAGCTGAGCGCGGACTCCCTGCCCTGCAACCAATGCTCGCTCTTCAGCAAGTACATCGTCTAAATTGAGCTGCTGGGCTTGGCCAGTAGTGGCAGCACCGACAATCAGTAGCGATAAAATAACACTGCACAATAAATGGTTCATGAGATCCTTAGTTCAATGCTTGAAGCTGAAGATCACCTTCATACCAGCGCGAGTTCGAGAGCTCGAGGGCTTCGCTTAGTTGGTCAACCGTTTGCTCGTTGTAATTGAGAGGCAATGGATTTAAGCCAAGCGATACCAGAACTGTGCCATAAGCCTCTTGCACCTGAGCATAGGCAAGCAGGTAGGATAGTTCTGCTGTTATGGCTTCAGCTTGCGTTCTGACTAAGTTCACTTGACCGTCAGAATCACTAGATACAGCATTTGCCGTTAAGTCAGCAATGTCCGAGTCGATCTGCTGAAGCTCACGCGCTCTCTTTACTTGACTCAATTGATTATTGTACTGGTGCATGGCCAAATTCAACCGTGTCACAACAGCCATGTTCGCAGCGAGCCGGCGTTGAACTTGCAATTCGCTACGAAGTTTGGAACTACGCAGGGTTTGGCGAGTAGTCGCAAGGCTCATCAGATTCCAGCTGACCCTTACACTCGCCTCATTCCAATCGTTATTGAACAAGAACTCATTGGTATCCCGATTCACTGAGTCTCCAATCTCTATACCTGGTAGCAAACGAAGCAGCGCTTTACGGGTTTCCGCAAGTTCGATCCGCGCATTGTAGGCTTCAATTGTCACTTCCGTAGAATTCATCAATGCAGTCAATTCTAACTGAGTCGAGTCTATATCCAAGGTCGGTAGTTCCGGCAGGCTCTCAGGTTCTTCAAGAACAATATCCGTATCGCTAGGCACGTTAATGAAATTAGCCAATAGAATAAGCGACTGCTGAAGCTCTGACTCCAGCACCTCAAGATCCCCCATAAGAACGAACAACTCCTTTTTGAGCTGCATTGCTTGCAACATGCTTGGGTAAATTCTTTCTTCGATACCTTGGCTTACTTCCTCGTAGGCAACAAACGCTTCATCCAAAACCATTTGCACAGGCTCTTTAAGGCGCTGGGCCGCAAGCGCACGCCAGTATGCGCCTCTGGCTTGTTGCATTAAATCAATAAAGGCCTTCTTGCGATTGTTACCCGTGATAAGGTATCTATCTGCTTCTTGCTTCGCTTGAAAATAGCTCACTCCAAAATCCAGCAAGTTCCACGAAACCCGGAGGTCAGAAACCAAGTGTTCAGTCTCCTGTGAGGTTGACGCTTCAAGTGTTTCCTGACGGGTTAATACAGAGATACTTCTAGACGCATTCTCGTTGTTGCGATCGTAGTAAGTGCTGGATATGGCCGCTGTTGGCAACATGTCATACTGTGACAGCTCAAAAGCACCTAAGGCTAAGGCTTCTTCCAAATTACTAACCTTTTGATCCAAATTAGTCAAAACTGCCCGCGCCATAATATCACCAAGCGATAAGGGACCATCAACAGCCATCTGCGACTGGGTGATAAGCGCATTATCAGACTCAATAATATTCAATAGCTCATTGGGATCAATCTCCTCAGGAGAAACAATACAGCCAACTAAGGTAGCTGATAAAAGCACAGACATTAGCTTGCGCTTTGAACCAAATGATTTAGAACTCTTACGTTGCAACATACTACTTTTATTCCCTAATACTTAGTTTTAGCTAATTAACTCTGCGATATCGTCTAGCAACTGCTTGACTTTATTTTCGAAGTTATCTTCATTAGCCGCCACGTCCAACTTACCGAAGAAACTGTTTTCATTGTGTTTGCTTTCTGATGCCCGGGATTCAGCGTTCGCTTCCGCCGCCACATCTATATCGTTCAGATAAATCGATGCTTGATCATCACTCAATATCGTTGGTTCAATTGGCACAGGGTTGCCATTTTCGTCCACAATAACTGTTTCAGACTCAGCACTCTCCACTATGATAATTGTAAAGGTGCCGGTAGCACTGGCACCCGAATTGTCGCTACCGGTGACCTGAATAATCAGCTCAGTAACCCCCGCTTCACCCGCGGCTTCTCCGTCCACTTGAAAGCTCAACTCGCTCGCGTCAAAGATAACGAATTCTGGCAACGCTGAGCCGTCAGCTAACACTACCTCGACGGTAATCGGTGAAACACCACCGTTGTCAAAGGCATTTGCGGGGAGTGAGAACAGATTTTGACCTCGCGTGGTTACCAGCTGATTATCCAAAGTCAGGGTTAGCGTCAACTGGAAACCGCCGGCGTTGATGACTCCGTCTAGAATCAATCCAGGGTTCGGTGCCGTTGGTGCGGTTGGGGTCGAATTGTCGATCGGTGCACCTATTCCACCACCCGTGCCTGTGCCGCCAGTTGGCGCGCCAGTTGCACCTCCACCATCACCGGCACCAGGGGCACCACCAGAGTCTCCCGGGCCAGGATTGTTTGAATCACCGTTTAGTATATTGCCAAGGAGATCCCCTGGATCTGGAGTTTCTGTACCCCCTGTCCCTGTATCAGGATTGCCAGTACCTGAATCACCCGTACTAGGATCGCCAGT